>JABMRT010000291.1 GCA_013202295.1 Candidatus Zhuqueibacterota bacterium | reverse complement strand
CATATGGCCGGTGCATTTACCGGTGCCACAAAAGACAAACCAGGACATTTTGCCCTTGCCGAAGGTGGCACTATTTTTCTTGACGAAATTGGGGAGACCAGCGCAGCATTCCAGGTTAGAATGTTAAGAGTGATTCAGGAGCGTGAAATTGAACGTGTGGGCGGTTCCAAGCTCATTCCTATTGATGTGCGCATTGTCGCAACAACCAACCGTGATCTGAAAAAAGAAGTAGAGAATAAAACCTTTCGCGAAGATCTGTACTACCGTCTGAATGTGGTTCCTATTCATCTTCCAGCCATTGCAGAAAGGCGCGAAGATGTTCCTTTGCTAGTGGATTATTTTGTTAAAAAGTACGCTACGGAGAATGCCAGTCCCGTCATATCAGTTTCCGAGAAGGCCATGCGCATGTTGAGCCAGCGGGATTGGCCCGGCAATGTGCGTGAGATTGAGAATGCGGTTGAGCGGGCGGTTGTAATGAGTGGGCGATCTACCGAAGTTCTGGAGTTGGATCACTTCTTCTTCCAGGGACAGATCGCACAACAAGCGGTACCCGGTCAGTCACAAAAAGCGACGACTCTACGAGAGGCTGAGAAAAATTTGATCTTACTTACTCTGAAGGAAAACAATAATAATCGAACAAAAACTGCGGATATTCTTGAAATCAGTGTTCGCACATTGCGGAACAAATTAAATGAATACCGCGATGAAGGTATTATTGTAGATTGACTTTTCCTGTCGGCAAATCTGGCCCTGCAGGGAAAAGTGTTCCATCCCACCATTAAAAAACATCCCTCAATCCCTTACATTGAGTTATGCTAAGTTATTATTAATAAACAGCTTGATGTTATGATATTCTCAGTGGCATAAATGTTGCTTTTTCTGTGTGAGTCAGCACTTTGAGTAGATTTATAGACTTATTTTACGGAGACAGACAAATGGATTCACAGAAAACTTTGCTATTTGTAGATGATGAACAGGAGATATTGAATATTCTTGTTGATCTTTTTTCAAATGATGGATATTCTCTTCGAACCGCTACTGGTGCAGAGCAGGCCCGCGATATTGTGAACCAACAGTCAATAGACTTCATTCTCTCTGATTTAAAATTACCGGATGGTTCAGGAAAAGACTTCCTGGGTGAAGTTAAAGATAGTAAACCAGAGGTCGTACGGGTTCTTACTTCAGGATATCTGGATATTCGGTTTGGACGTATTGAAGAAGATAAAAAAGATGGCACTTATTATGTCTCGAAACCTTGGGATCTGACCTGTTTGAAACAGTTGGTTACGGAAACGGTAGGATAATTCATTGGTTGCAAAGAAACGAAAAATTATGTTTGTGGATGGGCAAGCTTCCTATCGTGATTCTGCTGAGAAGGAATTTAAAAAATATGGATTTGATTATATCATTTGTAATAGTGGCCAGGAAAGCCTTGATAAAATAGAAAATAGTGATCCTGATGTGGTGATTGTGGATGCGATGCTGCCCGATATCCTAGGCGAAGATGTCTATCTTCAATTTCTATCAAATCCAAAATATCGATCTAAACGTAAGATTCCTTTCATTATCCTAACCCAAAATGGAAATTCGGATCGTTCAAAATTATATAGTATGGGATTCAGCGCTTGTATTAATAAACCTTTTGGCGGTAAAGATTTAATCGAGTTTATTGAGGATGCCCTCGTTTCTCATCAAGTGAAGATGGAGGAAATATATTGCTGGGAAACTATCCGTGAAGCCAAGGATTTTCTTGAACGTGTGGTCGAGAGTTCTCTCGATTCGATTATCACCACAGATGGTCGGGGCATTATATCTTATTGCAATCGAGCAAGTGAGGAGATGCTGGGCTATCACTTCGAAGAGTTGGTCGGAAAACGAATCAGTCAATTTCTATTAAACGGTCCGACCGAGTTGTTGAAAATTAGCGCCCATCTTCGTAAACGGAATAAATTGCTCAACTATAAAACGACCCTCCTTCGCAAGAATGGCGAGCCAGCCTTGCTTAACCTTTCTATCTCAACCATGCGCAACGGAAGCGGTAATGTCATGGGTGCGCTGGCGATAAGTAAAGAAGTATCCAGCAGTGATTTTCTGGAGTATGAATCGTTCGATTCTGAACGACTGGCCACTGTTGTTGAAACTGCAGTTGCTGTGAATCATGCGATTAATAATCCACTTGTTCCGATTTTGGGAAATGCCCAGTTTTTACTCCAGGATGAGCGGATCGCTGATGAAGATCTCCGGCGTCGGCTTCGTGTGATTGTAAAGAACGCTCTGAGAATTCGGGACATCACTCAGAAATTGGCCAGTATCTCTCATCCTGTTTCCAAGGAGTATCTAAAGGGCACGCGCATGCTTGATATTGAAGCATCCACCTGAGTTACAATTCGGTTTCAATTTTATCCTTTCTTTTAAGTTTTAACCCCTTTAACTATGAAATTCCTCTTGCATTTAAATCTATATTTTTGTATGTTTTAGTCGCTTTAGAAACACGATTATAGAGGGTAGTTGATGCGTCATCTAAATCGATTAATTAAAATAACAATTGTATTGTTCCTTCTGTATCAGGGCAATACTTTTTCATCTATTACGACAGGCAAATATGCGGGTGAGTTTTTGGCGGTTGGTGTGGGGGCGAGGTATCTCGCAATGGGAGGAACCGCAGCTGCTTCCGCGGATGATATTACAGCAATGTATTGGAATCCGGCAGGTCTGGGATTTTTATCCATGACTCAGATGCATGCCATGCATTCCGAACGATTCGCCGGTATTGTGAACTGGGATTTTATTGGAATTGGTGTTCCCTTGAAACACAATCGCACACTGGGTTTCGGGTTTTTCCGTCTCGGTGTGGACGGTGTTCCATTGACAAAACTTTATAATGAATCTGACAGTGTAGGCATAGGCAAAACATATTTTGACGAGTCCGGCCGTCCCATTCAGAATGTACCATACGCCTATAAATATGTTAATCCCAATGACGCGGCTCTTTTTATCTCCTATGCCATCAATCAAAATCCCAGGTTTAAATTCGGCGGCACAATAAAAATGATTCGTCGATCAGCGGGTGACTACACAGCATGGGGTGTGGGCTTTGATATTGGCACGATTTATCAGGCGGCCTCCTGGATGCATCTGGGTGCTACTGTAAAGGACTTGACCTCCACACTCCTGGCCTGGAGCAACGGAACCAAAGAGCTCATTCTACCGCAAATCCGGCTTGGATTCTTATCTCCGATGCGGTTGAAACATTTTGGTATTAGGGTGGCTTCTGATGTGCTGATCAATTTTGAGGATCGATCCAGTGTCGCGCAAGTCTCTTTGGGTAGAGCCGGTTTTGATTTTTTCAGCGGGCTTGAACTGAACTATTTAGACCGGATTGGCATTCGTGCCGGTATCGACAGGGGCGCTTTTACGATTGGTACCGGTTTTAACCTTTCGTCAATTCATCTTGATTATGGATTTCTTGCACATTCCGATTTAGGAAGCACACACCGGATATCTGTTACTCTGACTGATACGAAAAATCTGTTTAATCTGAATCGATGAGTGCATAATCGATTCAGTTGAAAAATCATATTGATTCTGTAAACTAATTTATATAAGTTACAGATTATCAATTTATTAGCCCCTTTTTCTAAGAGGAATGAAATGATAAAAAGTATGACCGGTTTGGGTGTCGGTGAATTTCAAAAAGACAGCATAACGTATAATATCGAAATCAGATCGGTGAATAACCGGTTTCTTGAAATATCCAGTCGATTTCCGGGATCGATTTCACGATATGAACATGATATTCGAGAGTTAATTCGAAAACGAATTGAAAGAGGTAAGCTTTATATAACTGTGTCCATTCAACAGGCAAATGGTGAATCTGTGGGTTTGCGGGTCGTACCCGAAAAAGCGCGTCTCATCCACAAGCTTCTGACAGATCTGAAATGCGAAACGGGTATTGATGAAGAGGTCGGTCTCGATCATCTTCTTAAGTTTTCAGAGATTTTCGAAGCCGGGGAGAATGGAACTGAAAATGGAGAACATTGGGAGGGGATCAGGGAAGCCTTGATTGTCACGATCGATAATCTGGATACGATGCGTCAACAAGAGGGGGAGTTGCTTTCTTTTGATTTACAGGATCGCATTCGGGGCCTGAAAGAAAAAGTCACTACCATTGAACAGCTGGCAAAAGAGAATTTAGCTGAGAAGCATCGTAAACTGGAGGAGCGTATTCAGCAATTACTTAATCAACATGCCATGGATGAAGATCGATTATACACAGAAATCGCCATTCTATCAGACAAACTCGATGTGACTGAAGAGTGTGTGCGTTTAAAAAGTCACAATCAGATATTTGAGGAAACACTTGAGAAGGGCCAGGCTGTCGGCAAGAAATTAAATTTTTTACTCCAGGAGAT
>JABMRT010000290.1 GCA_013202295.1 Candidatus Zhuqueibacterota bacterium | reverse complement strand
TGACTGGACAATTCAGGAGTGGTAAAAACAATATCATCCAGATAAAATTGCCCGGTTGTCAATCCCAAGTCAATATTCAATGCAACATCCGCAGACACACTCGGGGTAAACTGGAATGCATACTTGGACCAATCTGTTGTTAATGTAAAAGACTCTCCTCCATACACAAAATAAGTTTCCGTATTGATCACAGTCGTACTCATCCGGCGGTCATTGCCGTCTGCTTTTGCCCAGAAGCTAATTTCATATTGCTTACCTGTTTCGATTATCAGAACCTGCTGTGAAAGCTGAATATCCCATGGATTATTCCCCAGGGTTTGGACATTGACATCAATTGAAGCATCCCCATTGTGAGCCTCTTCAGTCGTTAACCTCATGCTTGCCGTTAGCAGATAATTCACCCTGCTGGTCCAGTATTTCACACCTTTTTCAAATCCGGGATTCATCAAATAATTGGAGGTCACAAAAACAGGATATTCAATCGACTGCGTACAGAATCCAGACTCAACTTCGGCTACAACTTCTCCCCCGAAACAATCCCAGTTCACATCGATTTCATGTGAATTTTGACCGCTTACAATATTCCCGTGACCTGACACACTCCAGGAATAAGTCGCATCTTCAATATCAGGAACAGAATATACTACATTCTCACTATCGTAGGGGATAAAACCATTGCCTGAAATTGTAATGTCCTCCAAATCCTGATATGCTCTGACATAGTCTACCTCCATAATGGCCGGAAAGATGGTCTCCTCAGTTGGTGGCCCGCACCAGCTGCCACCCACAGCCAGATTGAGAATGACGTAAAAAGGTTGGTCAAACGGCCAATATTCAGATCCTGTATGATCATTATAAACGGTTACAAAATTCGTATCATCCACATAAAACTCCATTTGCTCCTCAGTCCACTCAATGGCATATACGTGGAAAGCCGTCTCAGCATCAGGCACTGATGTCGTGCCAGGCGTATTTCCCGCACTGAAATGTACACCTCCATGCGTTAGGTTTGGATTTGTTGTGACATACTCCATAATATCAATTTCACCACTGTTGGGCCACCAGCCGTACATATCATCTGAAGGCATCATCCAGAAGGCGGGAACAAAACCGGGCGTACTGGGCAATTTGATACTTGCCTCGATCCTTCCATATCGCCAACCTATTTTGTCTTTCCTAAATAAAAGTGCGGATGTATAATCAAAACCCATATAAGGTTCTTCTCTGGCTATGATTTTCAAAGTTCCGTTGCTGACAGTTGCATTCTCTGGCCGATCTGTAAAGTAATGCAAGCAGTCATAATTATTTCCTGATCCAAAACTCCAGTTTGTTCGGCTCACTTGCGCCGACGCCTTATTGAACTCATCAGCCCAGACAAGCTTTCGACATTGGGCACTCAGATGAGAAGAAGAGATCAATAAAGTAAGAACACAAAAATACGTACCAACCAAATTTCTACTGAGCTTGGGGTTCATCGTATGGGCTCCTTCATTTATTTTGCGTCCCAAGTTAAACTTGGGACGCAGCGGTATTTGAATCTACAAAAACAGGAACCTTTTTGCAACCAACCTCTATCATTTCATCAACATAAGTTTCCTTGTCATCACCTGACTACCCAAAGAAATTTTATAGAAATATACACCACTGGGTAAATCAGTGCCGTCAAACATCACCGTATAATGACCCGCCTGTTTCTCTACATCCACAAGCGTTTTGATTTCCCGCCCATTCAGATCGTAAACCTTGAGAATCACCCTACCGAACACATCCACCTGATAACCAATTGTTGTGGTTGGATTGAACGGATTCGGATAATTCTGATATAATTGAAACGATCTGACCTGCTCAAGAATGTCTGGATTCTCAACAAAGGATGCTGCAGTCTCACAAATAGAAACATTATCAAAAAAGACATCCACGGATGAACTACCCGCATCAAATCCAAAACGAGTATGATTGTCGGTTGGATGATTCATGGTGAACGAATACGTATACGTTTGCTTTACAGTCGTTAGTGAAATATCTTGAGCATCATGATAAACCGTCCACGGATCTGTATTCATGCCCACAAGCGTATAAATTGATCTTGAGGATGCTGCGTAGGCATCAAAAGAAACTTCATATGCCTTACCATTCTCAATCAGTAAATTATCTTGCCCCAGATGCACATCCCAGGAATTAGTGCCGCCATTACTAATTGAGATAGCATACTCTCCATTGTCTACGGAACCGGTGGCATCGCTGCCCCCTTGGGTAATAAAATTCCAGTTATTGGATCCATTAGCAAAGTTCCAGTTGGAAATCAGATTTCCTTCGGGCTCCTGTACTTCTTCAACCAAACTGATATTATCCAGATACACATTCACATCAGAAGTACCAAAATCAAATCCAAGATGAGCTTTATTGTCCGTGGCATGTCCCATGGTAAATATATAAGTAAATGTTTGCCATCCTGTGGTCAGTGAGAACGTGTAGTCACTGTTGTAAAGTGTCCAGGGCTCGTGATCCATGGCAACCCAGGCATTGATATCTCTGGGGCTGGCTGCACGCGCATCAAACGTAGCCGTGTATATGTTACCATGACCAATCCGTAAATCATTTTGATCCATGGTCACCTCCCAAACAAAGGATCCTCCATTCGTGATTTGCGCTTCGAACACCCCATCATCAACCGAGCCTGTACCAATGCCTGGCCCCATTGTGCTGAACATCCAGCCAGTGATATCCCCTGAAAAATCACCATTGAAGATCATATTTCCCGAAACATCGCTTTCACCATAAAGAGGAACTGTTAATGGATTTTCATCGGGATCATTGCTGTATATCTTTAAGAACGCGCCGATATTCCCCTGTGAGGTCGGAGTATATGAAAGGTCAAGATCAAGTGAATTGCCGGGAGCGATTATTTGTGCATCTATCGAATTCTCAATCCCGAATTGGCCAGCATAAGGACCGTCGATGGATAGAGTCTGTATCTGTAAATTTGCGCTTCCTGCGTTTGAGACCGCGATTGTGATATATTTCGTTTCTCCTAAAAATGCGGGATTAAAAATTGCCGGAGAGGGCGACACATCAATATCAGGTTCTTCAGGGTTTCCAACAATGGTTACCATAGGTAAACCGTCATATCCGGTATTGTTGTTTTCGTTTGATTCCGTAATCGCTATTGCGCCATCCGTATAAATCCCCAGGTAATAATCTCCAGGAGGGACACCGTTGACTGTGGTTTGAATTATACTTGAATTGAATGCCATACCGGAATTGAGCGTAGGGCACGACATTTCGTCAATCTTGTAATCAGATTGTGTGATGGATTGATCTGTGGAGAGGTAGACATAATTTTTAAATGAGCTTCCCGTACTCGCATCGCCCTGATTTTGAATCGAGAAATTATACTGAATTTGAGGGCCTGTACCATCTTGCACTTCAACATTGGAGACAACCAGATCAGAAAACTCTTCCGGTGGGTCTCCCCCGAGTGCAGTAAATTCGAGTTCATCCAAATAATTCTCCAAAAATTTCGAATCCACAATGACCATTTTAATACCATATTGGGTATTGGTATATTCAACCGTTTGAAGGTTATCCACAGTGTAGAGTGGATTGTTAGGAGAGGTATCCTTATAAAATGAAATCCTTGTATACGGATTGGACAAGCTTTCCCCAAGGCCCAAATCTCCGTCTACTCTTACATACTGCTGTAAATTATCGAATGTAATAACGATTCGCGACATCGGATCAGTTCTATCGGGATTGGTAGCAGTAATCTTAGGCGAGAACCAGAGTCTAAAATTGTAAATAATCGGCGCAGACTGAACGATATACGGATCAACGAACATCTCACCATAAGCAATATAGAAATCCAGGCCAGCAACCGGATCGATCAGTGTATTTGGTCCGCCTCTATAAAACTTTGTATTTGCGATATCCTTATATCTTTGTTCATCGAAATTGATAGTAATCGTTTCTGAAAAGACAGTCAAATGACTAAATAGAATCAAAGCTAGGACTATGAAAATGATCTTGTTTGATTTGTTATTTCGTTTCATGATATCCCTCCTTCTTTAAGTTGTATGTATTGATCATTGAATCACACCCAGCTGCTGCATGAGTGCGAAATTGTCTGCGATCATCCAGTGATTGAGAATCTTGCTCTTCTCAATTTCATGGATCAGCATGAGTGAAACCGAGATTTGTTTGCCGGATGGCGCAATGCCCATCATCTCTCCACCATGCACACCCCGAACCGTTCCCCGAATGGCCACCTTGTTGCCTTCCTCTAACAGCTCTTCAGCAATCAGCTCATATTCGGGAAACGCACTCTCAAAAAACAGAATATGCGCCTTCAGGTCAGGATCAGCAATGTACTGATCCAGCACGGTCTGAGGCTTTGGCTTGCCGCTGATTGCCTTGAGATACTCCAAAACCAATCTTTTATTTTTTGTCATACACCCTCCCTTTTCTATCCTAAATTGGATGATTGTCCTGCTCTGTTAAAAAGATAGAGAGCACTACAAATCTCTGCTTTCACTTATGTGGCAGAAACTTGCACATATGTGACTTTATAAAAGTATTAATGGAATGATTAACAATTTAGGATGGATTAAATCAGATGGACAGGAATTGGTATCCTGAATGAGTGGATTCCCTGTGGAAAACAGGGAATCCACTTAAAACCTTACAGATTATTGGATCACACCTAACTGCTGCATGAGAGCGAAGTTGTCCGCCACCATATAGTGTTTGACAATCTTATTGTTCTCATAATAGTAAATCAACATGAGTGATACAGAAATTTCCTTTCCGGTTGCGGGAATACCCATGAGTTCACCCTTATGCACACCACGAACCGTTCCTGTGATAGCCACTTTATTGTCCTCTTCGATATATTCATCAATAATCAATTCATATTCCGGGAACGCACTTTCAAAAAATCGGATATGCTCCTTCAGGTCAGGATCTACAATGTACTTATCCAACATCTCCTCTGTTTTCGGCTTGCCATTGATCGCAGCAATATATTCCTTGCAGATTTCTTTCGCAGCACCCATGAGTTAACCTCCTTTTGAATTGGACAAATCGGTTTTCTGTAACAAATATTTTGACGGGGAACATCCATACTTCTCTTTGAAACAGCGATTAAAGTAAGCAAAATTATCGAAACCCACATCCAAGGCAATTTCGGATATATTACCCGTTTTGGATTGAATGAGTTGAGCCGCTTTTCTCAGGCGAATTTCACGGATCAACCGGCTCGGGCCCATGCCTAGGACGTGTTGCAGTTTTCGATTGAGATGGAACCGGCTCATGGCCATATCAGAAGCGAAGGATTCCACTGAATACTCCGTGTCATCTATGTGGACCTGGATGATTTCCCGCGCCTTTTGGATGAATTGCTCATCCATGCTCAGTGATCCGGAGGAATCCGGTTCAATCATGAAGTCTTTCTGAATTTTATCGCGCAGGAGGTTTCTCTGTTTCATTAGATTTTTAATACGAGCATTCAGTTCATGCGCGTTGAACGGTTTGACCACATATTCATCCGCACCGGATTCGAATCCTTCGATCTTGTCTCTATCTTCAGCCTTTGCAGTCAGGAAAATCATGGGTATGTGATTCACCCTGTTGTCTTCTCTGAGCTTTCGACAAAAGGTGATACCGTCCATCTCAGGCATCATAATATCACTGATAATGATATCGGGCATCAATTTTATCGTAGCATCAATTGCTTCCTTTCCATTCCTGGCCTCTTCGACCTGAAAGAGGCTATCCAGACAGCTGCGGATAAAATATCGCATCTCAGGATTGTCCTCAACAATCAAAACAAGCGGGAGAGTTTGATCCTTCTTCTTTGGATTGTGGAGGGTCTTTGCGAATTCCTCTCGGGACTCATTCATATCAGCCATCTTGATATACTCGGCCACAATCTCCGATTCCTTAAGATGCTCCTTTCCAATGGGAAGACGCACGGTGAAAATTGTGCCTTCCTCCGGAATGCTGGTGACGCTTATTTTGCCATAATGCAATTCGGTGAGTTCTTTTGTCAGAGATAATCCAATACCCATGCCCTCCTTGACATTCGCTTTTTCAGGATTAATTTGAACAAAGCGGTCGAATATCTTTTCAAGCTGGTCCTGGGGAATGCCGACACCGCTGTCGCAAATTTGGATTTCAAAGCAATCAACCTGCTTATCATGGATGGTCAGGCAGTCATTGGTCCGGTCAATGGAAACTGAAATACATCCTCCGCTTGGAGTGAACTTGATCGCATTGGAAATTAGATTATTAAGGATGATCTCGAATTTATCCATATCAATGTAGGCAAACAGAGCCTCCTGTTCTGATTGAAAGGACAACTCGATCTCTTGATTCTGTGCATAGGGTAAAAATGCATGGACAATATTTCGAAGTGTACTGACAATTTCAACCGGTTTGGTCCTTAAGGCCAGATGTCCCGTATCTAGCCGTGACAGATCCAATAATTGAGCAATAAGACGATTGAGCAGACGGGCATTGTTTTGTATAATTTGATAATTCTTGCGGGCAGCTTCCTGATTGATCTTGCGCTTGATCTGTTCATAAGGCCGGAGCGGGAGATTCTGACGAATAACTGTTTCATCAATGTTATGTTTAATGAGATCAAGCGGGCCGCTGATCAAGGTGAGCAAAGTTCTGAATTCATGTGAAAGATTGGCAAAAAAACGGGATTTGAGCTGATCAACCTCCGTCAATTTTTCATTCTGTAATCTTTGAATTCGCAGTTCGTGTTTTAATTGAATTCTCTTGCGTTCTATTCGAAGAATAATTACAAACAGAATGACGAGGACCAGCACCGTAATTCCGTATGGCCAAAAAAAGTGCCATATATGTGAAATGAGATTCACAATATGATTCAAGATTTTAAGATCCTTGTTGAATTATGATCACACTGTGAAGATTCATTCAAAGATAAAATATTTCCCTTATTAATACAAACCTTAAAGATATATTTTTGTGTGTTTAATTTGCTGCATCCTCCCCTGAATCCAACGGCCATGTAAACATATAGGTGCCGGATCCTATGGTGATAGATGGTCCGTCCATATCCGAAACAAGATCATTCCATTCAGGAAGAGATTCTCCGTCAATCCTTACATCATCAAACTCGTCAACAGGAGGATAAACAGATGCGGTTGTGTTTGGAGGTATGGTCACAGTCAATGTAATTTGATCCCCATCAATTTGCCATGAGGAGGAGGCCAAACCATACATGGTCTTGATCTCGGCCTTTGCATGGGTCAATCCACCACCGGGTTGGGGTTTGATAATAATATGTTTATACCCCGGATTTACTTCATCCACATCAATGCCTGCAACCGTGCTGTACAACCACTTGCCGATTGCGCCATAGGCATAATGGTTTAAGGAGTTCATTCCCGCATCCTGAAAGGTTGAATCCGGTTTGATACCATCCCAGCGTTCCCAGATGGTGGTCGCACCCATTGTCACTGGATAGAGCCAGGAGGGATATTCTTTGCGGTTTAGCAGCATATATGCTGTATCAACATATCCAAAGTCGGATAAAGTCTGGCAAATTCTCGGGGTACCGAGAAAACCGGTCGTAATATGTCTGAACATGTGAACGCTGTAATTTAAGTTCCAAGCTACCTTTTCGATCATGGCTTCGGGTACAAGCTTCATGGACAGAGCGAGTGTATAGGCTGTTTGCGTGTCCGCAATCAGTCTGCCGTTCTGAGTGACATATTCATCCTGAAAAGCTTGCTTTATTTTCTTAGACAAATTCTGATATTCTTCCGCTTCCTCCGGTTTATCCAGAACCTGTGCAATCCGGCCCAGCAAATCAGTCGAATAGGCAAAATAAGCAGTTGCAATAAGATCGATTGCAGTATAGGCCCCCATATAGGAAGGACTGCTGGCATCATAGGACAGCCAGTCCCCATAATGCCAGTCATATAGCCAAAGATAATTATCTTCGGCTTTGGACTCCATGTAATGCACCCATTCTTTCATACTTTCATATTGATTCTGCAGAATGCGTTCGTCCCCATAATTTAGATACACGGTCCAGGGAACGATCACGCCTGCGTCCGCCCAGCCTGTGTGACCACCTCCCCCGTTCAGCACATCTGGAACCACATCGGTAACTTTGCCATCCTCAGTTTGATCCAAGGCAAGATCAACGGACCACTTTGTATAGAAGGAGGCTGCATCCACATTAAAGCAGGCAGTCGGTGCAAACACCTGCGCATCACCTGTCCAGCCCATGCGTTCATCGCGCTGCGGACAATCCGTGGGCACATCCAGGAAATTGCCTTTCAGCCCCCACTGGATATTATGTTGAAGCTGATTTATCAGTGAATCGGAACACACAAAATTGCCTGTAGACAGCATATCTGAATGGATCACAATCCCTGTGATACTCTCAAGATCAGGTTTTCCAGGATAACCGGTCATTTCAACAAAGCGGAATCCCTGAAACGTGAAATGCGGCTCGAAAATTTCTTCTTCGTTTCCTTTACATGTGTATTGGATGGTTTGCTTCGCAGCCCGGAGATTTTCAGTGTAAAAATTCCCATCCTTATCAAGCGCTTCTGTATGTCGGATTGTGATGGTGGAACCTCTCTGTCCCTTAACCTTCAGTTGCACCCAACCGACCATGTTCTGCCCCATGTCAAATATATAGCTGCCATTTTGTTTTGGGATGATCTTGATCGGTTTAATGGTTTCAATTTTCTTCACAGGCGGACCAAATGAAGCAACTAGATGATTTTTGGGAAGTTTGGTTACCTTGACTTTACCCCACGCGGAATCATCGAATTGACTTGCAGCCCAGCCCTCCATCTCTTTTCGGGCATCATACATTTCGCCCATATAAATTTCGGACAGGATGATGGGACCGTCGTTGGTCGCTTTCCATGACTTGTCAGTGCGGATGATTTCGCGACTGCCATCCTCATATATAATTTCAAGCTGGGCTAACAGGGCCAGCTTTTTGCCATACACATTGCGATTGTCGCTCCAGCCCAAAAATCCGCGATACCACCCATCACCCAGGGTAACACCCATTGCATTACTGCCTTGTTCGATCAGCTCAGTCACATCATACACCTGATATTGCAGTCGCTTGTTGTAGCTGGTCCAACCTGGTGTGAACACTTGATCACCGATGAGCTGATCATTCAGAAAAGATTCATACAATCCATGACTAGTAATATAGAGCTTGGCCGACTGGACTGATTTGTCCAACCTGAACTCCTTACGAAAATACTGAGCCGGCTGAGATATCAATGTATCCTCTGTAATATTGGATTCGATCCATTTCGCGGACCAATCACTATCTTTCAGAAGCCCCATTTCCCAGAATGACGGATCTGACCAGTCCGAGACACCTCCATGATTATCCCACACCTTCACCTGCCAATACACCCGATCCCGAGATTTCAAAGCAGGTCCATCATATACGACATGAATCGATCGATCGGATTCGACCTTTACATTCCAGAGCAGATCTTCAACTTCTTCAAGTTTTTGAAGGGAGGATGCATATTGTATGGCATATGCGGTTTGTCTTGTGTTTCGTTTTTCAGACAGTATCTCCCAGCTCATCCTTGGATTTTTCACATCGATTCCGACAGGATTCACCTTGTACTCGACTCTTGGGTTGACCACTGCGAGTTGCCCCCCCGCCCAAACTGAGATCGGACATAGCAAAACCATCCAAGCAAGGATAATACATATGCAAACACGGATTAAAATTTTTAATTTCATTTTCAACCTCAATTTATTAATATTCAAATTCAGCCAGTGCCTCTCTCAACATCTTCACCATCCGATCTTTCTGGATGGTAATCGCCTTCCATCCCAGTTCAGAACTGGCGTGAATTCTAGGATCTTTTCCTCCCAATCCCAATGGCCAGTGTGTCGTATCAGCCGGCAGATACTCCATATGCACCAGTTCTGGACGCAATGCCATCACCAAGGATGTCTCATTCATCCCGGCATGATCAACCATAATACCCAAGCCCTCGTCATCACGGTGCCCCCAGCAGTGGAAGAATTTCATGCCATATTTCTTCTCCCACTCCCCAAATCGATCACTGGCAAAACCTGTGGAAGGCCCATGACCATGTGCCACGATAATTTTGAATCCGGCTCTGGAGAGTTGTTTCCAGGTTGCTTCAAGAATCTTGTTAAAGTCCTTTTCTGATATCCAATAGGCACTGCCAGCGAACTGCTGATCTGCGTACTTATGCCCTTCTTCCCAGTGCATGCTGCCCAGATCCATACCATACAGTTCTTTTCCATCCATCTTCTTTTTACGATCTGGACCGAGATAATGCATGGGCAATACAATGCCACCCGCCTCACTGGCAAGGATTTCAAAGAAGTGTTTGACCTGCAGTCCATCAGAACCGAGCGGCAAATGCTCTCCATGCCATTCGAGTGTGCCAAGGGGAACATAGGCAATGGGCGCCTCCTGAATGCGTTTCCGGAAGGCCGTGGGTGTGAGTTCTTCGTATAGAACCAGATTCGCTTCTGCATGCTGACGGATGCCCTTATCCACGAGAGGTCGGACAACCGAGGTCCACATATCATATCCTTTTTCAGACATATGAAGTAAATCCTTGATGAACAAGCTTGAATCAGGAGGTGTGCCTGTTTCAAGCATGGGAGTGGCCGTATCTGCGTAATAGAGCCAGGGATCTTTCTGACACCATTCTTGGATTATTGCATTCAGCTTTGCCTCTTCATCCCATAAATGCCATCGGGCTGGACAGGGTTTTGCAGGAATATATATGAGTGGTGTGTTCAGCGAATGTCTCTGGACAATATTCCAGAATGTTTCAAAATCACTCGCAACACGTTCTGCGGATTTACCACCCGTCACATCATTACCTCCACAATATAAAACAATACACTGTGCGGCCTTATATTTGAGAAGGATCTCATGCTTGAAGTGGATCAAATCTGAGATATGCGCACCCCCAAAACCACGATTTACAATCTTCAAATCAGGAAAGGATTCCATAGACTGCCACATGCGGATGCTTGATGATCCCACCATCAGCACATAATCTTCAGGGATGGCATTCTTACGATCCCATGCCTGGAATTGCTCAATCTCCTTTTGAAACCGGTTTGGGTCAGGATTCTCTTGAGCAATAACTGGAAAGACCACACATAGAATGATTATAATAATAAATAAATTGAACGTAAATCGATTGGTGGACATTTCAAATCCTTCCCTCACATATAGATAAAATTCATTCTTGCAACCAGATTGGCTTGGTCTTGGAATGGTGGTTTACTCCAATAATATCTTTGTAGAGTTCGGGACGACGCGCATTCCGATATCGATACCCTCCAGAATTCTGAATTTTATCGGATGTGCAAACGGCAGTCACCACTTCATCGTCCAGGCTCCGGCACTCAGCCAGTGTATCACCAAACGGATCGAGAATCATAGAACCGCCTGGTTTGAGCTGATCATCATCCATGCCGATGGGATTGGCATAAATCATATAGATACCGTTGTCATACGCCCTTGCCGGCAGCCAGCGATATATCCACTCCCGCGCTTTGCGTCCGTCAAATTCTGTCCGTAATGGTTCAGGATCCTGTTTCCGGTTCATCCATAATGCCGGATCAACAAATCCTCTTCCAGGCATAGGTGATGGCGTACAGCCGGTTACGTGTGGAGCAAACAAGATTTCCGCCCCGAGTAATGTTGTGGCGCGGACGTTTTCTATCACATTGTTGTCATAACAAGTCAGGACACCGCATGGAATACCGAATAGCTCGAACACCGTATATGCTTTTCCCGCAGCCAGGTGGGTACTGATAAACGGATGCAGCTTTTGATGCTTGGCCAATACTCCATCGGATGTCACCGCAACAAACGTATTGTAAAATTGCCCATTCTCTTCTTCTACCAATCCAGCCAGAACCGCCACATCATACTTTGATGCAATACGGATCAAGGACTGCACACTCTCGCCATCGGGTACCCTCTCTGCTACCTTCTGGGTTTCATCCCTCTTGAGCTTATTTAGGAAGGTGTACCCGGTAACACACAACTCATGAAAGCAGACAACCTTTGCACCCTTCCCTGCAGCCTGAGCAGTCAGGGACTCAATCCTGGATAAATTGTAATCCTTATCCCGGCTTTTATGTTCGAATTGGACAGTCGCAATACAAATATCGTTCAATGTCTTATTTCTCCCTTATTGATATTTGGGATGCCCTGAGATTTTATTCTTCTCCATTCTCATCGGCAATCCATCTTCATCAACAAAAACAGCAGCCTTTTGTGTCCCTCCTCCAGTGTCACGAATCGTATTCTCTTTAAGGAGGACACACTCCGCCGGACTGTTGAATGAGAATCCAAAACCGCCTTCCGCAGAATCCAGTCCGTTATTCTCGACAATATTCCCGACAAATGTATTTTGATGTGGTGCATTACTCGATTTCTCATACCGGAAACGCACACCATCACTGCCATTCTCAAAAATATGATTATTCTCAAAAACCATGTCCGAATCCTTGTGTCCGGTACATAAACCGTAGCGGGCATTATGATGAAACTGATTGTTCCGCACCACACCATGCTGTACACGCCAGCAGATAAACAATCCATCCGCATCATTGTGATGGGCATTGTTGTCCTCTATCAGTGACCCTGGTGAACCTGTACCCGGATGCAATCCTGTATTCGTGCAGCCACTCACTTCACAACCTCGCACGATCACATTTTCCGTAATCTGCCAGCTGATTCCGTCTCCGTTAAAACCCCTAACCTGGACATTCTCAATAACGGTATTGGTAGATTTGTGCACATACACAGCCCCACCTCGGCAGCCGTTCAGATATTCATTGGTGAATTTATTGCCCTCCACTACCAGATCGCGAATGGTTACATGCTCTGTTTGAACCGCAGAAACAATGGAGCAGGCATTTGAAAGAGTGCCATTGTCATCCGCATCATAATCCCGTACCAAATAGGTGTCAATGTAAATGACATTGCCTTCAATGGATGTAACCAGAGCTGTACTTACTGCCCAACCGCCTTGTTGGTTGTCATCATAGATTTCGACACCCATACCCGGAATAAATCCAGTTGGATCAGCCACGGTGAGTTTCAACTCACCATAATCCGCATCCACGATAAAGGATGTCTTCACGCCATCACATTTACGCAGTACGGTTTCTGATCCGGAGCCGATTAAGGAAATATTGGATGTCAATTGAACCGGACCAATAATGTCATAACGACCAGGATTCAATCGGACTATCCCACCCCCCTTTGTAGACAAGATATCCACAGCCTGCTGAATGGCTTTGCAGGTATATCCGGGGATGTCGGCATCCTCTCCTCCAACTGTGATTGTTTGCTGCTTACTTTTGGGATGGACCAGCACATCTACCTGAACTGGTTGATCCCCTCCCAAAAGAAGGTTGGCTCTCAAACAAGCCAGGCCTATAATAATAATTGTGAAACGCATTATGGTAAACTCCCTTTATCATTCAAATGGAACAAATTCCAGCTCATGTTCTGGATCAATCACCCGCATCGCAAGCCCCCAGTTCATGCCGCGGTTCTCAACCTTTACTAGAATTCGGTTCAAACCTTTCCTCAACTTGGCTTCGATGACATCCTCATCAACAGCAACGGCACGCCAGGCATGTACATTATAAACCAACTCACCATTTACCCACACCTTTGCCCCATCATCACTTCCGAGGGTCATTTTTACATCTCGCTTATTGGGACTCTTGACCTCAGCATATGCGTACACAATCGCTTCCTGGTTGGGGTAAATATACCGATTGAAGTCAAGTATGCCGGATTTCCCAATCCGGAGCGACTCCCACGTTACTTGCCCATGCTCTCCTGCATACACCTTGTCTGGTTCAATCTCCTTTTCAGGGGGATAGATTGTGTCAAATCCCAGAGGCACCTCATCCGGGGACAATTGCTGTGATCCAATCGAAAAAGGACCAATAATGCGCCAATCCCGAATAAATCCCGTATTGGTCTTGACCATTTCCCAGAGATCCTGGGTGAATCCCGGATTGGATAACTTCGGCAACTCCTCCCCGGTACGGGATTTCCCTCTCAGTTTGAAAATTTCAAGTGCATTGTCCCTGAGAATACGCCGGGCTACATCAATGGCTTCAGCCTCAGTCAAATACCCGGCCGCAACTTTTTCAGTCAAGACCTTGGCTACAATCTTCCGGGCCATGACCGAATGACCGTATGTACCCTCAATGTTTAAAAAGTCACCGCCGAATCCCATGATTTTATTCGCCGGTACCGATTCCAACCATTCATGGAGAAACTGTTCGCTGTAATAGGGAGAGATAATCGCAGACCAGCACATGTCAATAAATACATTCGGAAAATTTTTAGCCATACTTCCCAGCTCGCCGCCATAGGGATAGGCGCTGTGAAAGATAC
The DNA here is from genome assembly GCA_013202295.1 of Candidatus Zhuqueibacterota bacterium. GTDB lineage: Bacteria > Zhuqueibacterota > QNDG01 > QNDG01 > JABMRT01 > JABMRT01. The sequence continues at coordinate 16,886 of JABMRT010000290.1, read as the reverse complement.
AAAAGTTCACATCAGGATAATCCATGAACAGGTTGATCAGATGTGTCGGTTTAGAATTTGTAATGATATTCCCGTTTCCCGCAAGAAGTCCCGTATGGATCTGAAAGGGCATATCATACGCTTCTGCAAGACGAATCACACAATGCATCATATAATCCTGAAGGGATTTGATTTCTTCAAATGTGAGTGCCGGTTCCGATACGGGAAGTGTCATCACTTTCTTGAACAGATCCTCTGCGATGTCTTTCGGAGTATTTTCATAATGGATAATTCGGTTATAGGCAAGCCCGGATTTCACTCCCACCATACCTGCTTCAACACCTTCTTTGAAGGATTTTATCAGGGCATTTTCAAAATCATCCAGTGTTTGGATGCTCTCACCTTTGCGCAGGATCTCACTCTTTGTAGCCACATAAATAAACTCATCAAATCGTTCCACATGCACAAACATGTCAGGATCGGTCTCCCTCCGTCCCACATCCAGGATAGCCACTTCAATATGAGCTTTTTCTTTAAGGACATTCCGGTACCAGCCAGGCATATAAGCCGCTTGAATTTGTTCGGACAATTCTACCACTGTATCATCATTCAGATCTAAAATACCAAAAAGTCCTTCCATGACCACCAGACACATACGATTATATCCCGTATTTCGGCTGGCCTCCCAGAATGGTTTAAAAATCTCCCATCGATCCGCTACAGAAATCTCAGGATTCTTGACCATCGAATAGACCGCTGATCCCATCCCTGATGAAATGAGATCATCTTTGGCATAATGATTCCAAAGCAGTGTAAAATCGAGATCACTTCGTTCGAGCATGCCCTCCTCTTTAGCAAGATGCTCATGCGTGTCAACAATCCAAAGATCATTGACATACTCCCGTATACGCTCCTCAAATCCCGGTTCTGGCAATTCCCGCACCTGAATCTGGGCAAACAACAGACCGGCGAGGTTGATTAGAAATACCATAATGCTCGTGCATTTCATATTGAGCCTCCAAATATTCTTTTTAGGTCTTGACTGGTTAGGGCCCACAATCATTATTTATGAATCATCAAATAAAGGATTATGAGTAAGGGTATGCCCAACCCACATCCTAATACCATAATTCATCGCTTCCGAATGTGAAAATGATGAGTCCCTTGCAGTGCTTCTGATATAATAGAAAGAGGGATTCCATATCCGCATCCGGATAGGCTTGATCCCGAAGTTCATGAGAAATCACAACCGCTTCAGCGTTCTGGGTAAGGAAGTCATAATACTTGCAATCCAGAGTCACGTAAGGTTTGTCATGTTGGACACATCCGTGCTGCGGCTCTGGACTCGTCCCTGAAATAGGGATCCAGCACAACCATTCTGGCATTTTGGATGTCGGATTCCTGGGGGGCATTCCACTGTTTTTCACCCAATTCACCCACACCTCGAGTTTTCATTCTTGATCCAATCGTTTACCAAACAGAATTTGCACCGGCCCCAACAAACCGGATGGCTTAAGAGGTACATCTTTCCATTCATCAGCCCATGGGTTGGGAGCCTGTGTGATATTGGAATGCGTACGTTTATCCTCCCAATCGCGGGAAGCATCGCCCACCATCTGATTGTTCATCAAATTGGCCACCTCAATCACCAGATAATTCTTACCCGGCTTAACCACATCCGTCACATCGATCTTGTAGGGATTAAAGCTCTGAATACCCATGGCATGTCCATTCACATAGATCCGGGCAATCTCTTCAACCTGACCCAAGTTAAGGATCACAATAGTTCCTTCCAAATCGGATTCAGCCAATTCAAAGGCTTTGTGATACGCAGCCACCCCTGAGAAATGCCGGATCCCGTCCATAATGGTATCTTTCCAGTCAATCAGTTCGATAAATTCTATGGACTGTGGCGCACCCCATCCATGAGGAAAACGAACCTCCCACGAACCATCTAACATAATCGGTTTTGGAATGTTGGACACAGCCACCTTTTGCTTTGATCCATCGGACCACTTAAGTTCCACCTCTCCATCTTTCCAGCATATAAAATCTCCATGCAATGTGCGGCTTATTCCAATCTTCGAGAGTGGAAAGGCTGGCTTCCCCGCCTCCTTGATGGATACCACATGCTTACCAGCAGTTTCTCTGAACAGCACAAACACCGCTTCATTACCATTCAGATGGACAGGAACTCTTGTTTCATCCTCTCCTTCAGCATAAACCCGAATATTCTGCATCCCACCTGTCTCTGGATTCCACATCTCAGGCTTCCGATTCTTGACACGAAAAATGCAATCCACATCAACCGGCTTATCCAGAGTGTTTCGGATAAAATAGATTTCAGCCTCATCTGTTGTTCGATGAATAAAATCAATCACAGTGGGATCTGCTTCACCTATGATTTGAATATCTGGACCGATTCCCTTGTCCATGAGGACTTTGCGGACGGTCTTGTCATGGATCACCTTCCCGCTATTCCACAATCGATCCGAAATTATTTGGACACATTTGTCCCGATCCTGCCACTTCGCCAGGCTGTGTGATTTTGAGGGTTTGGGTCCCAACACAGTGAGACCTTTTTGAACAAGCTGTTCAATCCGTTCAAGCACATCTGGATTCATGCGATCCGATTCCGGCAGCACGAGTACTTCGTAAGATTGTCCATGAGGCAGCACAATCCGGCCATCTATTACATTCATTCGATTCAAGATGATATCAGAATTGCATACATCGTAATCATAGCCGTATCCGAGAGAGGGAATGATGTGCTTGGGCTCCACAAAATTCGGCGCCTGATCACCATAATAAAACAGCACATCACCCACAAAATGACCTCGCATTAATAGGTAACAGCAGCGTGCGATATAATCATTAAATCCCCGCGAAAGAGGCCACCAGGCGCGGGTCGGCCCCATGAGTGTGCCGAAATTGTATATCCAGCCGGGTTTGCCCGCCTCAGGTGGCAAATGCGGTTGCGTATGATACACGAAACGGGTTAATCCTTCACACAGGGCTTTGTCAAGAACCGATCGAATATCATTCGGTCCCTCCTGCCATACCCATATACTGGTAAAGGCTTCAGCCTCTGTATAGGGCTGGTTGTAAAGGTGCGCCGAAGAGGCAGGCCCCTTGACAATCTGCAATTCCCACATATGCTGCGCCCCACGGGGATGTTTATACCAGAACTCCCCGCGTGGGGCCGTTAGCGATCCGAGCGACTTCAGAGCTTCAAAGGGACAATTATGTACTGGTGGACCCGGTCCTCCCGCTTCTGCATGAAATCCCAAACCATACTCATTGCAAATCTTCTTTCCCAAGCTATAATGATTATCAATGATCAGATCAGACAAGGTCATCTTATAATCAAAGATGAATCGCTCCGAAAGTTCAGGATTCTTGACAGTAAATCCATCCAGAACCGGTAACCAGGGAGCCATTGCATATCCTCTTCGCTTCTGAAATTCTGTGGTCAATTCTGGAGTCCAAACAGCGGAGTTTACCTCATAACTATCCGTGTATAAATATTTCAATGCAGTCTGACTCAAATCTCCCAGCTCTGCTTGCAGTTTATCTAAAAAAACATGTAAATGCATTTCCATGGCTTCAGCGCTGAAATGATCTATCATCATGCCCATAGAATTGGGACTTGGAACCGCCAGAGGCTGACCCGTACCTGTGCAGATATACCGCACAATCCGCCAGTGTCCTTCCGGAACCTGCCAACTCAGTGTGCCATTATTTTTCACCTTGCCACTTAAATCAATGATTTGAGAAGGATCCGCAATTGTGGAATCATCCGTTTGAGGATATGCAAGCACAGCCACTGGTTTCCAATGAGAAGGTAAACCATCCGGACCCTTGTGCAGGAGAACAGCGCGACGTTCCCCCCATGGCGTTTCTGGAATTTCGGGAAAGGCAATTTCACTATCAAACTGTTGCGGACCTTTTACCACCATTTCAGAACGGAACAATCCCATAACACCATGCTCAGGCTCAACCCAGCTACCTCCCGCATTCCAGCTGCTGGATATGGTAAGTCCCAATTCAATCCCGTATTTCTCTGCCTTACGGATCGCATGAGCAATGGCCTGCACAGACTCATCTCCCATGAAAGGCGGTCCCGCTGGTACCACATTGTTTGGATCCACCCATCCAGCCACATCCCAGATATCCAGTCCGCCCATACCCTTGTCTTGGGCATCTTTCAACTCTTCTGTAAGTTGGGACAAACTGAAATTCCCATTCACCCAGCACCAGTAAGCCCTTGGTCTAGCCGAATTGGGTGGATTTTGAAATCCTTCTTCCAGAGAAGTGGATGCAAAGCAGCTAAATGTTACGATAAATACGAAACCACAAATCCATTTTTTCATGATTCTTTTGCCTTCTATGCGGATTAATTGTATTTGTCTCATTTCTCAATCATAAATATCTGCATCAATTCATCAGATTCAGGTTGTCGACCATACTCGCACACTTCAAACGCTTCAGCATACTTGATCTCCTTCCCCTTGTTCTTACCGTAAAGTTCAATGAGTTTATCACGAAATCGGTAAGCCACTCCTCCATCCCTGTTTGCGAGTCGCTCATCCTGCGCCTTGCGTCTTTCTGCGCGTTTTACAGGATCCTGTGGTACCGGAACCACATCTGAAAATCCTCCAGTCGCCCAGAGACTTTCTATCTGGGATTCCAACTGCCAAATAGCATCCTGCTTTATGGAGAACACATCATCAATCGAAACCACAACATCAGGTTCAAAAGGGTAGGGCTTCTGAAATCCATCAGACATGAACAAGAAAACAGGATTTTTTTTTAAATAAGGAGTTCCAGGACAGAAATGAGCAACCGTGACCATGAACGCTGCGTCCTGCATAAGAATGCCCGTATATCGATGATCAGGATGATAATCATTGGGGCGATGTCCAATCACAATATCGGCGTTCCACTCACGAATGAGCCGCACGAATGTTCTGCGGTTTTCCAAAGTGGGCATGATCTCGCCATCATGAATATCCAGCACTTCGGTTTCAATGCCCAAAATTTTTGCAGCACTTTCAACTTCAGCCGTGCGCCTTCTCGCCAGCGGACCACCTGCCATGGTGGCGTGTCCAATATCTCCATTGGTGGTGGAAACAAACTTGACGCAATGTCCCTCTGCTACCCACTTTGCTGCCATGCCCCCCACTTTGAGCTCACAATCATCGGGATGCGCGCCAAATACGATGATATTTAGTTTTCCATCCGAATTTTCCGGACCACATGCAGAAGCCATACCCGCTATCAGGCAGCCTAATAGTATCCAGCATAGCCATGGATATGAAACCTTGATCTTCATGATAGACCTCCTGTCTTTCAAATCAAATTTATATATTATTATTGAATTTATTTAGCTTGAAAACCAATTGATCTCATTATATGCACCAGCAAGAGTATATTTGGTTTCATCGGTTAATAAAAAACCAAAACCGACGGTAACCATCCCGTAACAATAAATCTCATATGACATGCATTCTACCCATTAATCATTCACCTCAAATTGGTACTCACCGCTAACAAGTTGATATACAAAATATCCATCTTCATATCTCAATGATGTAACGCCTTCAGCTTCATCAGCAGGATTTTTGCTCTCCAGGATCGTATCTCTCTTTATTGCGGGAACGTAAACCATGGCATGACTGCCTACTGGCACAGTGATATCCATCACAAATTTTTCGCTACTTTTTTTCCATGAGATGCCTGCTTTCCCATAGGATGTCATATTGGTATAGGTCACATATTCCATTTCATCCACGGGCTGTGGACGGAAGATGATATGCCGATAGCCAGGTTGTTCGGAGTCCGCATGCATGCCAGCCAGTTTTCTGTAAAACCAGACCAGTCCGCCTCCAAACATGGGATGATTGAACGAACCCCGCTCATCCCAATGTTCACGGGTGGTGGTCGATCCAAGCTCCAGCCAGTGTCCGTAACTGGGCTTGGTGGATTGGTTCATGACATTATAAGCAAGATCATGCAATCCGTTCTCAGAAAGAACCTCGAACAGAAACTGCGTTCCAAAGATCCCTGTATCCAGATGGCCATCAGTGGCCTGGATGTTTGTTCTTAAGGCAGCTATGACTCTCGTATATTGATCATCTGGCACACCCATTTTCAGGGCGAACACATTGCCGCCGCCATTTCCGTATGTACCTATTTCCTCGTTGTAGAATCGTTTGAAAAAGACCTGCCGGGTTTGCTTGGCAAGTGTCGCATAATACTCAGCTTCATCATTCTTTTCCAAAGCTTTGGCGGATTTTGCGGTTAAATCAGCGCATCGCCAGAAATAAAAGGTATGCACCATCTCATCAGTTACAGTTTCACCGGGGGCAGCCCATTCTCCGAGATTGAACCATTTTAATGGTTTGCCATCCTTGCCGGGACGCTGAGAAAACATGACACCCTCATCATCCACCCACGTTTGCATATAACGAATATACTCCTTCATACCGGGATAACTCATTTCGAGGATATCCAGCGAGCCATAATGCAGATAGAATTCCCATGGCATAATGCATATGGCCGCACCCCAGGCCACACCCCCGCCACAACCGGGTTGCCAGGGAGCTCCATTCGGCACATAACCGGTTTCTATATTTTGAGCACCGATGATATCCTGAATCCACTTATGATAAAAGGCTCTGGAATCAAAATTATGCATGACCGTCACACAAGCAACCTGTCCGTCCCCTGTATAAGGAGCCCTTTCCCTGTGTGGACAATCACTGGCCACACCACCGTGCATGTTATCCGTTTGACTGCGTTTCCAGATTTTATTAATCTCATTAAACATTGGATTGGATGTCTCAAAGGTCGCGGACTTTTCAATCACAGTATTCACCGCTTCAGCTGTCAGCTGTTCCGGTTTGGGATCTTCCGGCCAGTTGATCAGTTCCACTGCGCTGAACACGAACCAATTAAACCGAGCAGCGTAGGATTCCGGATCACCCCCTTTGAACACATAGGTATTGTCACCTGAATACAGATTGCTCAGATACTTGATCTCTGCTTTATGACCGGCTGGTGCGGCCACATTCTGAAATCGGAGCCAGCCAGATATTTCCACACCGAAATCAACTCGATAGTGATGTTCATCTATTTTCTCGATTTTCTTCGGCGCGATCTGTTCGGTAATACGGTCAGGAGGAGACGTGTGTGCACCCAGCTTTCCATAAGGCGCTTTCCTGATCGCCACATGTTCCCATGCCGAATCATCAAAACCGGGTAGGCACCAGCCCGATTGTTCCTTTCGTGCGTCATAAAACTCGCCATGATACACCAGATCCATCAGGATGGCGCTTTTCGACGCTTTCCAGGTCTGATCGCTGACAAAGATCTCTTCTGATCCATCCGCATAGGTAACATGAACCTGTCCGATAAAGCGTGGGGAACCATACGAACCGGCCCAGTACTTTGGCGCGTTGTAAAAACCATTACCCAGAATCGCGCCAATCACATTCTCGCCTTGTCTCAGATGCTCCTTGATATCATAGGCCATATACAGGACCTTGTATTCTCGAAAATTGTCTTCTAAAGGAATGTACTCATTGATCAAATTGGGACGTTTTCCATAATTGGTTTGATTGGGAACAAGTACATCATCCCCAACCTTTTCGCCATTTACATAAAGCTCAAAATATCCCAATCCGGTAACGAAGGCCACGGCACGGTCTATCTCCTTATTGACAGTGAAGGATTTTCTCAAAAGCGGAGCGGGAGGTGGCAGTTCAGTTGGATATGCATCCGGACCACCCGGAGGTTTTGGCAATGGATCTTCACCCTGCCAGGGCGCTCCGATCCAATCTGCTTTCCAATCAGTTGGATTGAGAAGTCCCATTCTCCATCGTGCCGGACCACTCCAATCAGAAACCTGACCATCACGATCCCATACGCGAACCTGCCACCAGCACTCCTGGCGGGAAGGCAATGTTGGCCCATCATATCTCACCCTGTGGGATTGATCAGATTGCATTTTCCCACTATCCCACAAATCAGGTTGATTGAGTTGTTCTTCAGAAGTAGCGGCCCGGATCTGCCAGGCTGTCTGGATCTGGCCACGTTCTCCTGGTTCAGCGATATTGATCCAGTCAAGTCGGGGCTTGGGTATATCCACAAGTGGATTTGTCATATATTCGCAGGTAAGATTTTTGGGTGTCAACTTTGCCTGAATGGCAAATGGAAAGAGGACAAGCACTATCAGAATGTAAAATGTAATGATATGAAAATAGGTTTTCATGACAGATTTGATTAATTTCATAATCTGGTTCTTTCATTTAAAATTAGTAATGGATTAAAACGTTTATTCTCCCCCCTGTTTCCTGATCCCGATTTCAGTGCCCTGTTTCATCTTCTGAAGCCGCCGCAGTTCAAGCACGAGCTCGCCCTTAAATTCAGGTGTGCTAAGATTCCGTTTCCCACCGGGGTATTTAAAGGATTCTTCATGGACAATAGCACCTGAAACAGGATCAGCCCATTTCAGGTGGAACAGACCGTTCGGTAGCTTAACAATAAAATCATTCGGACCATTACCCTCAAGATACGCGAAATAAGTGACACCCAATCTCGAAAGCATCAGTACTGATACACCCGGCGCGTGCAGGATAGTTGTATGGTCCTGTTGCATACTGACCAGATCCATATTCAGGAGTGTTTTTCTCAGAATACCCAATTGCTCCCTAAATGCTGGATCAGAAACTCCCGGCGCGTTGTTCATTCCAGCACCATCTTCGTGGCCGGGATAAAAAGTGTAATCCAGTCCGTTAAACACCGCACCCCCAGACAGGAAAAAGCGCCAGACCTGCCGTCTGTAATCATCGGCGGTGGAACCGGCAAATCCGGATTCATCATACCCGATGGGCCGGTTCCAACTCCAGTTCCAGGTGACGGCCTCGGGCAGGGCGTAATGAAAATTCAGAATGGAGATATTGGATTCCATCTCAGCGATTGGGAATCGAAAGTTGGAATAATTCTGCGCGATCAGATGTTTCTTGGGTAATTTGGATTCCTCATCCACAATCACCGCAGCCATATGTTTCTGCCATACAAGACTGGCCTCAGTGGCTACTTCCACCTTGTTCTCCCAGAATCCGCCGCGATTCCTGAATTCATTGGGCGAGAGATTATTTAGTACAATACCCACGGAATCGCTTTGATCGGACCACGGTTCATTCTGAATTTCATAATACAGATTGTCAAATTCGTTCAGCTCCCGGACGATCTTTCGAACCATCTTCTCCTGTATTTTGACCGCTTTCTTATTCTGAAGTGTGTGGAGACTTTTCCAATCCGTCACATTCAAGTCATTCACATTATTATCCGGGTGAAAAGGATTTCGTGTCCAGTTGGTTTCGGTGTAAATGGAGGAGAAAAAGGTCAGTTCCACAATCACGCCCTGTTTATCAGCGTATTGGAGGAAGTGCTTCAGACGCTTGAAATAAGCCGCGTTCCATCCATCGAGATCGAATCGAAGTTTATCATCCTCATGCTTTACCTCGGGCCAGGGCGTTATGTAGCGCCATTCAGCAGGAGCGAGTGTATTGTGCTCAATCCCGAAAGCACCGGGCATTTCAACATATGAACCAGTGAAGAGGCGTGTTAAATTCAGTCCATCCTCATTGAGAGTCCGGAGATAGGTTTTGTAATCAAAATCCAGATTCAGCACCGCGCCGTAATGCTCGCCAGAGGTGATCAGTACGGTCTGCTTATTATTAGAAAGGAAATAATGCGGATTTAAAGGATGGAGTTGAATCGGGTCAGCACTAATTGATCTTGTGACACATAGGAGACACAAAATAAGTCTCTTCATTCTTCACCCCCTTATATGAAATATCCAAATCACAATATACATATAATAAATCTTGTCATTCCAGACTTGATCCAGAATCCAGGGGAAAGGGACAGGATGGATTCCCGCTTAAAACAACGCGGGAATGACAGAGTTATAGGGATGAATCAATCCACCTGTTCCTTCATCCAGAACGGGACGCTCACAAACCAAAACACCATACCGATCAACAGCCATCCGTAATGGGTTTCCAGATCCAAACTTCCTCGCGCAACAAGGATGGCTGGCAGAATAGTCAATAGAAGTCCTGCAATCGAAACCAGTTTGAGAATTGTTTTCATCGTCTCAGCCCTCCATGGAATATTTTGAGTTCTTTTGCTGAATCCAACTTCCCGCGAGATAGATCCCAACTGCGATGAACCAGGCAGGTAATCCCTTGAAGAAAATATCAAGCGGGATCATCAGCGCCAGTCCCAATGTAATCAGCCAGGCTGATGCCGCAGGCCAGCTCATCTGCAATCCCCTTGCTTCGGCAAATGCACTCTGAAGTTTTAGTTTTGGGATGAGCCAGAAGTCAGCGAAAATAACCGCACCCATAGGCATGAGCAGCAATCCGTACAGGGCCACGAAATCGAGCAACTTCATCATCAGCGCTGGAAAGAGTGCAGCCACGGTGGTCACCGCACCAGCCACAAGCGTGACCTTCCACCGTTTCCAATTCGGTGTGATCGTCTGAAAGGCAAGTCCAGCGCGATAGAGGGTTGGATTGGCGGTGGTCCATCCCGCGATGACCACACATGCCGCACCCGCAATGCCCGCACCCAGATAGGCGATCGGACCCGGAGCCACTTCACCCAGCGCAGCTGCACAGAGAATCCCGGAGGCAATCCATGCCACATAATGTCCCAGATACATGCCGAATGCGCTGAAAAAACCATAACTCCACTTTTTAGCATAGCGCATCATGGTCATGTCCGCCATGCCGATATGCATGGCCATGTTGCAGAACCAGCTAAAAAAGAGCACGTGCCAAAGTGTGAATTTGGATTGCCCTTCCATGGGAATTCCGGTCCAGATGCGCTCATTGGCCACGTGCCAGAAGTCGGAGGGATGATGTACGCCGAGCTGGGGCAGCACAGCCAATCCGGCTGCCACAAATATCAGGAACATCCAGGGCGATGCGATCTTGCCGAAATGGGAGAGCTTTTGAAATCCTAAAATCGCGAGAGAAGTCACCACCGCGCCAACCGCAAAAACAGTGATGACCCACGCAAAACTTGTGGGATACAAATCATTCAAAGTGGGCATGGGCATGTTGAAAGGAAGCCCAACTGCAGTTGCGGAGACGGAGATCATGGCCCCCGCCAAAAAACAGAACATGAGCGCGTTCACGATATTATAAACAAACGTGACCCGGGGGCCTGCGATCTTGCGAAGCTGCCAGTAAAAGTTGAGTCGTGTACGGATAGCGATGGGCGTGGTGATAAAGGCCCAGCTCAGCACCGCAAGTAGATTACCCAGAAAGAGACCCAGAAACAGATCAGGCGCGGACACGCCATGCGCCACAAAAAGCGGCCCGATGATGAACTCCGTGCCGGCCACATGCTCGCCCGCGAAAAGCCCCATGAAATTCCCGGCACCGTGCAGCTTGTTCTCAGGTACAGGTTCTCGATCATATTCGTACAGCGTGTCCAGTCTTTCAGTGATAGATTTTGCCATGTCCACTCTCCGTATTAATGGATCATTTTTTGGCGGATGGATTATTTACGTTCCGCTTCTATTTTTTTTTGATATCCACTCTCCACGTAAGCCTGGACCAGATCAATCGGCAGGTTTCGTTCCAGCCGGGCCGCCGCTAAAAGTGGCCGCACGTCCGCATGAATCAGCACGTCGTTCAATAATCTATTTGCTAATAGGATTTCATCCGCATCCTGGCATTTACTCAGTTTGTCCTTATCCAGAAGCATGGCCCGGGCCAGCGCGTGCTGAAGCGAATCCACTGAATGCAGAATTGCATGCATGCGGTTCTCTCGCCCACTGCACTGATCGATCATCAACGGCCAATTGTGTGAAGTATCGGGATTGAACAGCACATCGCCGGAAACCAATTCATTAAACAGACATACCATTTGAAAATCGGGCGCTACCGCGTGATCATCATCCGCAGCATATCGGGTGTTGAAATGGAATCCGCCCTTCACACCCTGCGCAATCAGCCGGGACACAATCTGCTCAATGTTCACGCCATGCGCGTGATGGCCCATGTCCACGAGCACGCCCGCATTCGTCCCCATCTCTTTGGCCAACATGTACGCCGTACCCCAATCTGGGATGACTGTGCTGTACGTACCCGGTTCGAACAATTTGTATTCGATGAGCATCGTGACATCGGGATTGACCTGCTTCATGATTTTGATCAGCGAATCCCGAAGCCTTGTGTAGGCTTTCGCCAGATCGACCTGTCCCGGATAGAGTGAACCGTCATGAAACCATAGCGTCACCAGATTGTTGCCTAATTCCTTTGCGATTTGAGCGGATTGAATCGTCTGATCTATGTACCGCTGACGCAGATCTGCATCCGGTGAGGACAGACTGCCCTGATGCGATCCTTTTAGAAAATAAGTGGGATTGATTGCTCCGACCTGAAGGCCACGTGCCTCAGCCAACTCTTTGGCTTGCACAGCCAGCGCTTGATCGGCCTCGATACCGTCTTCAGAGAAATCCCAGAGCACATGCATGGCTACTCGTTCTGTCGCACCCGTGAGACGATGCACCTCAGCTGCGTCATCAAGTTTTTCAGCGAGGTTTCTTGCCGGCCCTGGAGGCATATAACCCGAGAACCGCCCACCACCGAAATCACCGAATACCCAACTCGGCACCTCAACCTGAAATTTCTGAACCGCTTCGATAGCGCGTTGGACTCTTACCTGACCGAATTCATCTTCAAGACCGCGCAATCCATTTTTAATTTGAATATCCATATCCAAGATCAAAAATCCTTCCTGTTCAATAGTATGTGTGCTTTAGTGTAATATTCAGTTATGCCACGTGAAATCATACCTGTTAATTATCCCACTTCATGCAAGATCATTTTTGTATCAACGATCTTATGCTCATACGGCAGGTTTTTGTTTTTAATGTATTGTGAAAGCAAATCAACCGCTTCTTTTCCCATCTGATAGGGATGCTGATCTACCGTGATGAATGGAACTCCCAGTCTGTATACCACATCATTGTCTCCAAATTCTGAAAGCATAATGTCTTCCGGAACTCGGAGCTGAGCCTGCCGAATCGCCTGGCCTGCACCGTACGCCACCAAACCGCCTATGCACATCACCGCATCCGGGACCTTTCCGGAGTTGAGTATTTCTGTCATGCTTGATTTCGCAGCTTCCTGCTCAATTTCACAAGGGACAATGCGCTCTTCGCAATACGGGATCCTATTTTGAGTCAATGCCTTGCGGTATCCATTGTATCGACCTTGAGCCACGGTCAGAGTTTTCGTCGGCCCAAGAAAGAGGATATCCTTTCTGCCATGTTGTATGAAATGTGTCATCACCTCAAATGCGGCTGCTTCATCATCGATGGTCACAGAAGGAAAATCCATCTCATTGATTCGTCTGTCATAAACCACGATTGGAATTCCCCGTTCACGAATTACCGTGAACAGATCATTATTATCCGTGCCCGGAACTGCATTCACAAGCAGGCCATCGACATTCATGGCGAGGAGGAATTCAAGGTTTTTTCGTTCCGTATCCATGTTCTCATCATTCACCATAATAATGGTTTCATATCCAATGGCTCTCGCACATTCATAAATGCCGCGTGTCACTTCAGAAAAAAATGAGATGCGAAGATTTGGGACAATCACACCCAGAATATCACTACGCTGCCTGACAAGACTTTGGGCCATCAAGTTGGGTTTGTATCCCATCTCTGCAGCGATCTGTTTCACACGCTTTCGAGTCTTTTCCGAAATATCCGAGCTGTCACGCAATGCTTTGGAAATAGTCGCAGGAGTCACGCCCATATGCTGGGCAATCGACTTGATAGTGACCCGTTTATATTGAATTGGTTGTTTTAATGCCCGTACGGTTTTCTTTTTCAAAAATTCCCCTAATGTGTGACATGTCACCAGGCAACTGCATCTCAAATATTTTTACTGATGGTTTGGCATTCAATTCAATCTGATATTATAATATAATTGCAATTAATCAGTTTGCCAAAATACTCTTTAAAAATGAATACTGAACGTGTAACTATGCGCCGTACCCAAAATACCAACACCCCGATAGGCATAATCAATCTGAAGTGCTGTATTCATACGCGGCAGCCGCATAATAAATCCGCCTCCGAATGTGGGACCAAATTCTGAACGATCCAGAAGCAATCCCTTGTATCCGCCGCGGAGGAAGAATGTACCGAAAGAAGGCATGATCAATGCATATTCACCACCCACATTGACAGACTCGGCATTGTTATTGGGGTGCAATGCATTGGCTTCCAAAGTCAGCCTGTGATTGTTCGCCACGATGGGATGGATGGCCGCACCGATCCGAAAGATCAGGGGCAGCTCCCATCCCTGGGTGCCGTACTGACCTTCGACGTTTTCATACTCTCCGCGCGTATCCGGATTGGGATCGATTGGATGCATGAGATCCATGCCGGAATACTGCATTCGTGTGCCGTAATTCGAGATGCTCATGCCAATGGTGAGACCGTCTTCATTGCGACCGGTGGGTGAAAAGAAACCCGTCTGCACGAGACTTCCGAGATCGAGAGCAAAGGCAGAACCCGAAGTATGCCAGATCTTGCTATGCACCATTTTTACGGACGCGCCAAATGCAAACCATTGCGTGAGCTTTCGGCCAAATCCAAGGCTGAGTGCAATATCATTGGCAGAGAAGTGCTCTCCTGTCCCCTCCTGCATGAGCATGGTGGTGACTTCCTCTCGTCCATAATCAACCTGAATCAGGCCAATGGCCACAGTCCCCAAACCGGGTATAACCAAACCCGCGGATGCGAATGAAGTGTTGATATTTGCAATCCAGGGTTGCACCATAAATTGTATACCGCTTTGGCGCATCAGACCCAATCCGGCCGGATTCCAATAAATAGAGGACAGATCATTCACTGAGGCAACCACTGCATCTCCCATGGCATTGCCCTGGCCGCTAAATCCGATCTCCAAAAAATTGGCGGTCGTGGTTCCCCTTCGGTACGGTTTGTCCGCGTAAAGGTGCGTCACTGTCACCAGAAGGAGGATTAAGACTACCAATCCAACTATCTTTGTATATTTCATGGGTATTCTCCTTTTTTGGAACTCACTTGATCACAGCGAATTTGCCAATTTTCTCAGCATCCACTTCATGGGCCTGCACATGATAGATGTAAATGCCTGCTGCAATATCGAGCCCTTCATCACTCAACAAATCCCAATGGGCTATTCCGTCTGCGGTTCCGTTTTCAACAACAATCTCATCCACAAAAACACCACTGGAAGTAAATATTTTAATAGTACAACGAGCCGGTAAATGGGTAAAGAGAAGCCGTCGTTTTTGATTCAGGTTCCAGTTGGCCAAACTTGGTTCCATGCTGTTGGTCGCCACATATGGATTGGGAACCACCTTGATGTCTTCCATGCTGCTTATGATAGCGTCTTTGTTCAACGCGCCTTCAGGATGTACCGTAAAAGTGAGCGAATCACTCTGGAAGAAGGGACGATGGAACGTCGCATAATAGACATCGCCGGGCATGGGTGTTTCACCGAGGCCTACGATAAACACGGTTCTGAGCCATCGGTCGCGTCTATCTAAAGCTCCGAAAAGGACTTTGTCCTCCAGTATATCAAATACGCCGTTTTGATTGACATCATACACAACCGCGTCAAGTGTATCGGGACCGCCTTCTTCAGTAAGGAAATCCTTATTGAGCATATAGAAACTGAATGGTTCTTCCATCAGAATTTGAATTTCATCAATGGCGTTTCCCTGTTCATCGTTCATTTGAGGACGGTATCTTTTCGCTTTCCCTGTGTATGCTTCAGAATCATCGGTAAAGACCAGTTCATAATCCCAGGGGAAGAATTGCAGAGCACTCGAATCAACAGAAAAAACAATATCCGCATCACCAATAGCCCATCCTGAATTTGCATAATCATATCCTGCAAGATGAGATGTGATTACATCAGAGGTGATGTTCAACCTGAGTCCATCCACATGGTCAGAAATGATCGGAATGTTTACAGGCATCAGCCAACGTTTCTTTTCATCATCCGGATCAAATGCCACATTGTCATAGATCAGATTGTTTCCTATATAGCTATTTTCATTCTCATTTAAAATCAGCTTTGTTGAATCAGTCACATCCCACATTTTATATCCTGCCGCTGTATGAGAAAGTGCCATATCACTGGTGGACATATTGTTCACTGTATCGATATTGAATTTTACTGTGTAGGTATGTCCCGGTTTGATCAAATCACGGTCGACAATTTCCGGTGCAATTGATCCCGAATTGGGATTGAGATTGCTGGCCAGGATTTCAATCTCAGGTGGAACATAGCCGGATGCCATCTGATGGGGCGTTGCTACCTGAACATTTTGGGGTACAAAATAGACATTTTCCGATTCATCCAGTTCGATATAGATCGTGTTCTCGGAAGGAGCTATACCAATTTCGATCAACGAATCCGGGATACCATAATCATACGCGGCCAATCCATAATAGTAGGTTTTACCGTTTTGGACATCTTCATCAATGAAGTAATGCTGAATCCCGCTGTCATCCCCCAGATAATAACCCATCCCATTAAGCAATCCAAAATCGGTAAATCCGGTCTTATTGTCTTTTAAATCACATTGAAATATGGGCTTCATCAACGTGGGTGTACCAAAGCCGTCTGTGATGACTTCTGCATCCTGGAATTTCTTGTCAGTCGCGCGATACAGTTTGTAGCCTTCAAAATCATTCTCACCACCGAGGAACGGCTCTCGCGTGCCTACATCTGCAATATCATCCCAGGAGAGAATGACTTGGCCATCACCAGGTGTGGCTTTCAACGTAGGCATCTTTGGAGGTT
>JABMRT010000289.1 GCA_013202295.1 Candidatus Zhuqueibacterota bacterium | reverse complement strand
TAATTTATAAGGTTTTGTTATTATTGATCTTAATTTATGATATTATTGCACTTGTCTTGTATCTATTTATATCTATTTGTATCCATTTATATCTATTTTTACAAATCAGTGGGCACGTAATGGGCACACGATTTTTTTATACAATTAGCAAACAAATCCCGCCACACTCATATGAGCATGACGGGATCGGAACCGATGAAACGGGCAGAGGGGTGAAACATGATGCAATAGTCTATGGGGAGGAACATATTATCATTTTATTTAACTTCGATTTCTTTAGTTTTTATCAAGTCTTTATAATGGCTCGGATTGGGCCAATTGCCCGCTCCATTCTCCAAGAAATTCGTATTTATTGGATCAAAAAACGCAAGATGATCGTGGGACGATCCCTGCCCCCATGGTGTGCGACAGGGTGTCGTCACCCAGGCGGGTTCCCAGAAGATCACACCCATACCGCCACCTCGCATGACGGCCTTTGTGTAATCAACCATGTATTCCAGTTGTTTTTCTGGAGATACCGGAAGGTAGTTTGGATCTGGCACCGTCACAATATTGATCAAACTATCATAATTCTCCGTGGACCACAAATAGCCGGTTTCAACGACCATTATCTCGTAATCCGGGAATTTGGTAACAAGTTCATGGATGGTTTCCTCGAGTAGAGGAATGCTACCCTTGTGCCAGGCGTAATAATATGAAAAACCATAGATGTCAAAATCCGTTACGCCATGATCCAGCAAGTTTTGAATGAACCATTCGTGAGTGGTCAGCTCACCTGCAAAGTGCACAACGATTTCTGGATTGACGGATGCAGTTGCGCCAACATCTCGCACGGCCTTGATAGCTGCATTGAACAGGACCGCATGACGCTCCCACGTTTCACTGATCGTGGTAATGGGATTATAATCCCCTTCCTTCGCAATATGATTCATGACGCCGCTGTTATTCTCATTCCCGACCTTGACAAAATCCGGCATGAGCCCAAGACTGTCCAGTTCTATGAGAACGGATCGTGTATAAACATAAATTGAATCTTTAAGCGCATTCGTATCATAGGCTGCCACCTGCCACCGTTTAGGGATAAGCTGTCGTCCTGGATCAGCCCAAAAATCGGAATAGTGAAATCCCAGCATGGTTTTCATGCCCGCCGCTCTGGCGCGCTGAAGTGTCTTTTTCACATCTTCAAGATCATTGTAAAATAGCTTTACCCCTTCTGGCTGTTCGAGCGGACTCTGCCACCAGGAGGGATCGATCCACAATCGCGCACGTACCAAATTTGTGCCGTGATCAGCAAAAATTTGATACACATCTTTAGGTTGACCTTTCTCCTTAAAAATCGCGCCGCAATCTTCCATCTGATTGACATAGGAAAGATCGCACCCAAAGTAGAACTCTTGAGCAAATAATGGGGGAAAAATTAAAATGATAATAACACAAATTGAATTTTTCTGCATCGGGAAGACCTTCAAATTTTGTCAAACATCAGAGATTTTTATTTACCAACGTGTCCACCGATCAAATACCTGAATCACAGGAAGTGCGTTTCCTTCATCATCGAACATACCACGGTTTCGAAGGCCGCCACCGCGAGGACGCGGCGCCACAGCCGGTTCCCACCAAAAGATCCCGGATCCCAGACCGTCAGGAATGTCCAACACAATCTCATGGACTGCGGCCAGGAATTCATGCTGTCCTTCGGGGGATTCGGGAAACGGCGCTGGCTTCTCTTTATATTCCGCCGGCCGCCAGCAATAAGCGACTTCCACTAGCATGATTTCTTTTTTGTATTCGGATGCCATGAAATGAAGCACCTCGCGCATGTCGAGCAAGGATCCATGCCACCAGGGATAAAAGGACTGTCCCAGCATATCACAGTCAATCCCGCGGGCGAACAGATTATCGAAAAAGGCTTTCGTGATTTCAAGATCACCCACTTTCTCGATCTGGATCATGATTTTTGGACGGGGCAGTGTGTCATGTCCGGCATTGACTCCATCAATCCCGGCCTGGATGAGTTCAGCGAAATTGTCCCAATTGTCGGGGAGCTTTCCATCCGGCCAGAGCATACCGTTCGTGATCTCATTGCCGATCTGAACCATATCCGGTAAAACGCAGGCTTCACGAAATGCGAAAATTGAATCCCTTGTGTATTCAAATACAGCATGAACAAGCTCTTCATGAGTCAGCTCTTCCCATGCTTTGGGAATGAACTGTTTTCCTGGATCGGCCCAGGTATCGGAGTAATGAAAATCGAGCAGGAATTTATAATCCAGTTGTTTTGCCTGTTTTGCGAGATCAATGGTATACTCAAGATCATTGGGCAATGGTCTTCGTGTATTAGCAGGTGTGTGAAACAGCCGCAGTCGAATCCAGTTATAACCATGATCTTTGAAAATCTGCAAACCGGGTTTTATGACTCCATCATCCTTGAATTGAACACCATTATCTTCAGCAGCTTTAAGGAAGGAAAGATCTGCCCCGATGGCGAAATCCGAAGCGCCCTGCGCATTTAGAATCACTGATGTAAAAAGTAAAACAAGGAATAGAATTTTAATGGAGACTCTTGTTCCTTTTCCTAATTGTCTTAATAAATCTTTCATTATCTTGCGTCCGTTTAAATCCGTTTCATCTGTTCAATCCGTGTTCTATCCTCTAAACTGTCACCCGCCCTCTGCGCTCCTCCAGCTGTCGCCGCGTCTCTTCAGCATGTTCCGCGGTAATTGGGTAGAATTTTAAAGCGATGATCGCGATCAAAGCCGTAATCGCCGGAGCACCGGAAAGGAACAGCCGCATAATCAGAAAGGTCTTGGGATCCTGATCGCCACCAAGATCCGCATTGAATCCGGCAAGCCAGATGCTTAAACCCACCCCGAGTGCCGCGAGGGACAATGCGGTCTTTTCTAGCCAAGTGAATACAGCGCCAAATACACCCTCCCTACGTTTACCAAATTTTAATTCATCCTCATCGCAAATATCGGCCATCATGGATTCGAGCAGAATCTTCACAGCCACCCACATCGGACCGCAGAGAATGGGATCAATGAGTATGACAGGATCAATGGCAACGGTACCGACATAAAAGATCTGATGTCCGGGTGTAAAAATGAACCATTTCATGAATCCGCCGAAAACCGTCAGAGAGTAGACAAAGTATAGCGCTCCTTTTTTTCCGAACTTGTCAGCAATCCATGTAATGATGGGGATGAATGCGAAGCCCACGACTGCGTATCCTGAGGACAATAATCCTTTCCAGATACTGCCCAGCGCAATATCACCGTCTGCCATATAATAGATCATCACAAAATGATCGATGTTGGAGGCCAGAATCCCGGCAAGCACATTCAGAATAATGATGCTGACCAATATCTGGAATGCCCGACTGCTGAATGCTTCTTTGGAGCTTGAAATCAGCTTGACCTTCTCCTGCGTTTCGGTTTTCTTCTGGAACCGCTCCCGCACAAAAATTCCGGGAATAATCCCAATCCCGGACATAATAATAATTCCCACCAGCCAGGTGACAATGATAATCCCTGTCATTTCCACCTTTTGACCTTCAGGGATTTTGGACACAAAATAGGCTGAGCTGATTACCGATGCCAGAGGAATCAGCCATTCATACAGAAATTCCGCCAGTTTATGAAAGAACGCCACAAACGCCATGACCCGGTTCCGCTCATTATAATCAGGCGTCATCTCATAGGTTAAGGCTTTAAATGGAACCGCAAACACAGTATAACAGGTATAGAACAGAATCTGCATAAAAATAAAATAGACAATCTTAGTGGTTTGGTTCCATGCTTCGGGAACCATCCAGATCAGGCCGAACAGAAGCCCCATCATAATCGCGCCACCCACGATGAACGGACGGCGCCGCCCCCAGCGCGAATGAAAATTATCCGAAATTTTTCCCATGAGGGGATCACTGAACGCGTCCCAGATTCGCGGAATCGTCAGAGCCACACCAATCCACGCCGCATTAACGCCCAGGATCATCACATACACGGTCCTGGCAATGGTATTGATTCCGATAAAGGCAAACAGATTGCTGAATCCACCCACACCCAATGCGAGTTTCTCTCGAAACGGCACTTTATGAGTGTCTTTTTTTCTCTCAGCAATCGGATTCACGGTTCGCTTGGAAACGGCTTCATTTTCCGTTTTCATCAATTCTCCTTAGAATGGCAACTCCATACTTTTCAAGCTGGAGGACATGTTTACAGGGGGTTTGCGTCAGAATATTTTCATAGTTGCCTTTGGGAAGTTCAACCTTGATTGCATCTTTTCCATGATTTAAATAGAAATCAATTTCTTGTCCTGCTTTTTTACGTTTCATGATTTCAACACCCTCAGGCAAATCATGAAGCTGGATCTTCTGGTCTTTCAGGATCTTCGTGATCAAATCATGCATAAAATCCGCATCCGGCCGGGTGGCGATATAATAGGCTCTACCGGATCCAAATTGACTCTCCGTTACGCAGGGATAGTCCTTGTAATAATCCTCACCAAATGTAGCCAGTGTTTTCGCGGATGTCACATGCGATACGTCACACCAGACAGAACACCCATATTCCTTTTTGAATCCATCCGGATTGGCCGCCATTATCATCCGGTTCGTTCCATCCAACGGCAAAGGATCGAATTCCTCGACCGTCACCCCAAGCACCTCTTTCAGGGGTCCAAGATATCCATTCAGGAACACTCCCACATGTTCATCGATCAAGCCGGTAAAATAAGTCGTCAAGAAGGTTCCGCCATTTTGGACAAAGGTTTCGACTGCCTCCTTGAAACCGGGCTTGATCATGTGCAGGAGTGGCGCCGCAACCACTTTATATTTCGAGAAATCATAGTGGACGGGTATGACATCCACGGGCACATTCAGGTTGTAAAAAGCATTGAAGTAATATTCGAGTTCTCCAAAATAATTGAGCAGGACTGTCGGGAAGGGCTGTCCATTCGCAGCCCAGAAAGTTTCATTGTCCAGGGATTTATTACCTTTACCATAGGGATTGTCCACACTCCACCAGGAATCATTGTCCATCAGAATCGCGACCTGTGCATCGATTGTGGAACCATGAATATCCTGTAATTTGGACAATTCATTACCCAGATTCGAAATCTCTTTATAGACACGGGAATCCTCACCAAAATGGGGCACTATGCCGCTGTGGTATTTTTCCGCGCCCTTTTGTGACGCCCGCCATTGAAAATACATCACGGAATCCGAGCCGTGCGCGATGGCCTGATAGCTCCATAGCCGCATCAATCCAGGACTTTTGTTGATGTTAATTGGATACCAGTCCACCTGCGACGGCGCCTGTTCCATCAACATAAACGGTTTTCCTAAAAGGGATCGCATCATGGAATGTCGCAACGCCACCCATTTCCGCGCATTGGGATCGAGCGGATTGGGATAACAGTTCCAGGACACGACATCCAGATCATCTTTGAAAAGGGAATGATCGAACTTGCTCCAGTCTCCTTCAAAGTTGGTGGTGATAGGAATATCCGGTGTGGTTTTCTTGAGGACATTCACTTCTTCCATGTAGAGCATATAAAAACTTTCACTGAGAAATCGTTTGTAATCGAGGAGCTTGGTAGCGTTACGTCCACCGGCGCTCGCACGTGGTGTGTGAATTTGCTCCCAGGTGGAATAGGTTTCACTCCAGAAAACCGTGCTCCAGTATGCATTCAGTTTATCCAGAGCAACATATTTATTCTTGAGCCATTCGCGGAATCCAGTCTCGCAATTTGAACAAAAGCACATGCTGTTCTTGTTTGCATACTCATTGTTCACATGCCACAACTTCAGTGCAGGATGCCCCTTATAATGCGTCGCCATTTCTTTGGCAAGTCTTTGAGCGGCCCTTCGATAATTGGGACTGTTCACACAATAGGTCTGTCGTGATCCGGGTGCAACCTGCTCTCCGCTTTCCCGGACGAAGAGGATATCATCATACTTCTCGGTCAGCCAGTTGGGCTGTGCCGCAGTGGCTGTGCCAAGGCACACATCAATATCATTCTCCGCCAGAAGATCCATGATCTTATCGAGCCAACCGAAGGTAAAAGTGTCCTCATCCGGTTGAATCAGCGCCCAGGCAAAAATGGCAAGATTGACCATGTTCACATTGGCCTGCTTCATCAAGCGGATGTCATCATGCCATACCTCTTCAGGCCACTGCTCCGGAAAATAATCCGCACCGAATATGATTTTAGGATCTCCTGTTTGCATGCTTTTTATTGACCTCCCACTCTTACCCCGAACCAGTATCTTATTTTAAAATCTCATTCAATTCTGTCAGTTTGAACCACTTCATTTCCATCGGCCCCAATGAAATATTTGAGGATTTCCCGTCTCCGCTATATATCGTTGTCTCCTTATCCTGCTCGTAATTGTTCATCACGATAAATTCTTCAACTTCAGGATAAAACGCGCAATCCGTGTGAATGTTGGAAGTAAACCATTTGTGCAATTCATTTTCAAGATTGGATGCCCATAAAATCGCCCGATGCAACAGGCGCATATTCTGTGCGCTGAGCAAATAATCCGAAAAATAGACTGCCCTGCCTTTACCATAACTGTGTGTGGACAGGTGCACTGCATCGGGCGCACCTGCCAGAAGTTCTGAATCTGGACTATTGATATGCACAGAAGAGGCAGCAACGTTCAGATCGATTTTGTCAGTAACGTCCTCTAAAATAAAATGTTTAGTCTCGACAGAAGGACAGATATTCTTGGACCACGCAGCACGATGCCCAATCTCCTTTTCGACGCCGAGCACATTGGAAAGTTGAAAATATCGTCCCTGATATTCATGAGCTGTTGGAGCATCCACACCGATAAAACCACCGCCATGCGCTACCCAGTCACGAATCGATTCCAGAATTATTGGACCTTTCCAATGGAGTCCACCGCTCCACGCACTGTCCGCACTTCCCCAGTTGACAATCACACCGATGTCATCAGGAATGCCGTTTTGTCTGATATCATCAAAATTGATAAACACAACATCCGCCCCAAAGCCACTGAGGAATTCGGGCACATGGCCTTTCGGCCAGTTGTCATTGTGCATCCATGAACGCGCCTTGCCCCAGCAATCCAGAACTGCTACCTTTTTGGAGATGACATACGGTTTGGTTTTCTTGGTTCGATCCAACACGGTTCGGAATTCATTGGCCAGCACACCCACGTATTCGAGAAAGTCGGGATACTTGATCGCAAGATCAAGATACCCCCCGAATCCGATCCGGTCCACACAGTTTCGAAGGAGTGCTCTGCGGACTCCCTTCCACCACTTTTTGCATTCCTTGACCGGAACGCCATTTCCTTTGAATACCGGCTCATCCTGCAGATTGACTTCAAAGAAATAAGGATAAAGACGTACTTCCTTGATCATTTCTCCGGGCACATCAGAGATTCGGCGAAGCTCCACACCACTCAAACACGGGCCCACAATCCCGTCAAATCCCAATTCATCAAATCCATCAAGATAAGGCTCTGTGCCGATCCAGTGATCACAGAAAAACAGAATTGCTTTTTTCCCGGCATCATGCACCTTGTTCACACACTGCTTCGTATAGTCTCGGACAAATTCCTGCGTGAACGTCATCCAGTCCTGATAGGGCTTTTTCGGCACTCGGTCTGTTGAACAATAATAGCCCTGATCCACAATGTCTTCGCTTCGCAGCCTGTATCCGAATTTCTGTTCGAATTGATCGAGCGCCAGCGCGCTCATGGCATCCAGATAACCGCTCCAGTCCAGATAAAGTGTCTCCCGATTCTCACCCTTGATCAGCGGGAATTGATACATCATGGACGTGAAGCGCACATAATCGGTTTGGGGATGATCCTTCAGCCATCCGTCCAGATAATCGAGGAGATGAACTCCGGTTTCCGGCTGGTGGGGGTCCACACCCATCTGATGTTCACCCGACCAGTTGTTGGTGATATAATTGTACATGGAGGTCGTTTCCCAGATCTGAAAGACCAGAAAATTGACCGTATATACATGTCGCTTTTTGGCAGTCTGGATGATCACATCTTCGTGTTTCTCATCGAATTCCCATTGATCGACCGGAACGACTCCACCAGTTGTACGATCAATCACTTCCCAATATTTTTTAGGATCATGAATCGCATCAATCCGAAACTGCTCTCTGCTGTATCCCTTTTGAATTGGGATTATCAGCTCACCATCCTGCTCTGCGGTGATCGGAAACGACATGAGAAACTTTTGTTGACACTGATCCGGATGTGCCTTGGCCCACTCCTGATCGACCCGTATCAGACAGATTGTGGAATAGATATCCGGCCCCATGCTCAATATTTCAGGGGACAGCGCGGTGCCGTCACTATCACGAATTGCATCCACGCCCCACTTTTCAATGAGCATCTTCACTTCCTCATCCATACCCTTCTGCGCGGGAAGTGTGAAATGACCGGTTAATTTTACTTTATCTATCATAGTCTTCCTGTAATAGAACACGGATAAACAGATGAAAGGGATTTTCACGGA
The DNA here is from genome assembly GCA_013202295.1 of Candidatus Zhuqueibacterota bacterium. Taxonomy (GTDB): domain Bacteria; phylum Zhuqueibacterota; class QNDG01; order QNDG01; family JABMRT01; genus JABMRT01. The sequence continues at coordinate 8,439 of JABMRT010000289.1, read as the reverse complement.
TAGAGTTTTATCTGTTTTTATTAACAAAGAAAATCCGTTTCTATCCGCACTATCCGTTCAATCCGTGTTCTATTCACATTATCATTCCTCATCCTTCGCCAGGATATCCTCAACCGTATACCTTTTCAACATATCCTTATACTTTCTCTTGTAAGCTGCATATTGGAAGAGAATCTCCTCCTCCATACCTTCCCAGTTGCAGCGCCTGCAATAATACTGATTCTCCTCTTTGTCATACAGTAAATCGAAATCGATATCGCGAAAGAGACAATTGGGACAGCGGTAATTTATTTTGCCTGCTCGACCTTGAGACATGTGACCAGCTCCTCATTAAGTCCGATTGTTTTGACCACACCCAGTTTCAAATTCGGTGCGAACGAATACCCCTCTTCATAATAGCCGCCGCATTTGGGGGATTGCGGAATGAGGCTGACTTTTGTTTGAACATGAGGGATCACCGCCTCAACTGACTGGATATTATCAGCAGCGTATTCCCGGCAGCGATACTCATACGAAAGTTCATTGCGGGATCCATCTTTTTCAATGACGGATAAAACACAACCCGTCAGATCTTCGGGATACTCTGTCGTGCCCCAGCAGGATGCAAGGAATTCATCAATTTCGATTTTCGCATTGGGATCGCTGGATTCAATAAATTTGCGGCTGATCAGAATCTCGCCGGTGTTCTCTTTAAAGGTATAAGTTGTGGCCAGTTTAATCGTCAGATTGGCGAATTCAATTTCCACAGGGCGGATATTCAGAATCCGGCAGCCTTCTCCTTCATCATACGCGCCTGTTGTTCGGCAGGCACTGACATCCACCTCTTCAGCGCCGTGACGAACCTTGCAGCTCTTGATCGCGCCCTCTCCCGCGTAATGTGTAAAAGCTCCGGCGCGGTATCGGGAGTGAACGATGTAAGGATAGGACGCATCCTGATTAGCCTTTGTACCCGCGCCGCACGGCCGTGTGAGTTTCGATGCATAAGGGCGTAAATCCGTGATTGCGCCGCCCTGCTTTAAATCAATTTGGACACGGAATTTGGAATCCGCATACCAGAACGCCTGATTCTTGGTGCCGTAGAGCAGATCCTTCCACAGCCCCACAAGCGGACCGCTGCGCGGTTGGTTACCACGAAACCAGTCCGCGAATTCGGTCATTGTCATGTCCTGAATCTTGCCTTCACTTTTCAAGTGACCATAATAAGCAATAAAATCTTCATAACTTTTTTTCAGGATTCGGTACGGAGCTTCCCATCGACCACCCTTGCCCATCCAGCCCGGCCCCACATAAGCAAGATTATAACTGAATCCCTTGTTGAACTTTTTCATCACCTGGTACTGATCCACCAGATTGTACATATAAGGCAGCCGGTCGTCCTCATAGATGAGACCCCGGATTATGTTCTGTGGATGGGTACCGAACATATCGCCCGCATTATCCATAATGGCAAGCAAATCGCGGGACAAATGCGGTAGCGCCACAATGCCGATATCATCATCTTCATTTTCGGCAATGGCATGTGTGTTCTTTTTTGAGGGAATCCAGGCCGTCCATGGCGAGCCGTCCATCAACGTGTACCAGGACGAGTTCGTATGACGGAAGATTTTCGGGCCTTCCTCAAAACAGGTGGCAATGGCCGTTTTGATCATGGGATATTTTTCTTTGATAAAATTGATCAGTTCCGCATCCAGAAAATACGAGCCGGTCGAAGTCGGATAAAAACCGAACACATCCTTGAACAGCTCAAACGAATCCACAACAATCTTCTGTTTCAAATCCATGGGGAAAAGCCACATGGCCAGCTCTTTGGAGTGATATTTATCGCGGAACTCTTTGCAATTTAAACCGAGAAATGTATGGCCGATCTCATCACCGAATTCCTGATGATATTGTTTGGCCATCTCAATGCATTCATCATTAAAAAGGCTTGAATAAGTCATCTGGATCGTGGTGCGCAGTCCGTTCTGATGGGCAATATTCTGCTGCAGCCGAAAGATGTCCAACGATTCACTGACCACCTCTTTCTTGCTGACCTCTTCGGTTTGCCCTTCCTGTGCACTGGTGTCAATGTACTCGGGCACCAGCTCGGGACGATGAATCACATTGAGAATAAATTTATCCATTCTGATTTTTCCTATCTACAAAAGTTGGATTTTTTAATCACTTTTTAATTTCTTTATTTATTTAATACAATTTTTAGAAGCAACGGCCTCCTTAAAACCTTCTGTTTTCGCTCTTATAACAATCTGACCGGATTGGATGGTCGTTCGTACTAATGCTGCTGCAGTTCCTGCTTCAGTTTCTACTCTTTCAGGGCTTATTAATATACCGGAACCTGTTACACCAAATAATATTTCCTTTTGAACGTCACGTACAATTGTACCGTTTTCATCGACAACTGAAGCATACACAAAAAACATGTCTTCTCCATTTGCCATTGCAGCACCTTTGAGATCAAAACGAAGATCAATAAATTCTGCTTGCCCAGGAGTCCGTCTACTATGTGAGGCTACTTTTTCATTATCCATATAACCAATTGCTTTTAATTCTCCAGGCTTAAAAGGAATATCATGAAAAGTAAAAGGGGGATGTAATAAATGCTCTGTAAATATCCCGTTATCAGGCTTTTGAGAGGCAATAAATTGACCATTGAGATATAAATTTATACGATCACAATTACTGAACACCATCACCGTACAAGGTGACATTTCAGTCCAATAATTAGCAACAAAAACCATCGGTCCGGAATCAATACCATGGATGATATGATTAGGATCTCTCTGGCTTTGGTATAAGTAGTAAGAAAATTTTGGTATTCGAAAATAATCCATCACACCCGATGGGAAAAATTGAAAATCAATACCTACCCAGAGACCATCTCCACAAAGGAATGGTAATTTCCGATTCAGATTCAATGATTCCTGATGATTTTGTACCTGAACCAGCATTGCGATTTCACCATCTTTTCGATCAACATCACTCGTGCTATTACCACCACCATAATCCCAATGGCCGTATTCACTAATCACTAAGGGCGTTTTCTGAGTGCAGTCTCTAGCGCCATGCTGCGTAGCACGAATGAACACATCATAGATGGAAGGAAATTTCCATCCCGATACAAAACACTGGTCCCCAGGATATTCTTCATGCCCAATTTGCACAGCCATACGTGCAAAGCTCGAGTCGAAATCTGTTTCATTTAAAGATAATTCCCACAGAATCACTGAAGGATGGTTCCGATCTCTTCGAATCATATCTCTCATGTTCTGATAGGAATATTCTAAAAATTGGGTATTTCCGATAAACTGAAATCCAGGAATGCAGTCCATTACCAGCACACCCAATTCGTCACAGGCATCTAAAAAAGCAGGATCTTGTGGATTGTGTGACGAACGGACATATTGAAAGCCAGCCTCTTTTAAGAGTATGGCATCCCGTCGTTGGGCTGAATTCGGAAAAGCCCACACTACATATGGATATTCCTGAACACGGTTGGTACCCATAAACCAGAAGGGTTTATCATTTATTAACAAACCATGCTTATGAGTAAATTGAATACGCCGAATCCCGATTCGGGTTTGATAGGTGTCGACTAGTTTGTCATCCGTATAAATTTCAGTCTGGAGTGTATAAAGATACGGATCATTCGGATGCCAGAGATGACAATCCATCACTTTTAAGAACTGATCAAAAGTATGATCTTGTCCCCCTTCGACATTGTACCGAGCTTGAACAGTGATAACCTTTCGCAACTCAGAATCCATCAGATGGGTTTGAATCGTGCAATCTTTTTTTTGTTTATATTCGTTCTGTATATTGGTTTTTACACGAATCTGCGTCAGGGATGGTGTGACTTTGGGATAGGTGACAAAAATACCCCCTCCCGCAACTTTATTGGCATAAATCGCATCGGTTACATGGAGTCGATCAGTTATGTGGAGCCATACATCGCGATACAGACCACCAAAGCTGATCCAGCTTGCATAAACAGGGATATCTTTATCATTCAGATTACTTACTTTGACAACAAGAACATTGTTTTTAGAACCTGACTTTACATAGTCTGTAATATCTACAGTGAAAGGTAAATAGGCTCCTTTATTCGTTACAAGATGGATTCCGTTTAACCATACATCACTGACTTTATCTGCCCCTTCAAATTCAATATAAATTTTTAAATTTTTATATCTATCAGGAAGTTTAAAATATTTACGATACCAATTAATACCTACCCGATCTGATTTCCAGAGAGGTCTAAGTGGTAATAACTCTGGAGAATGGGGCAAATGGATTGATATCCAATTCGTGTCATCGAAAGATGGGTTTTTTGCAGCGTCATCCTCAATTTGACCCCTAAAAAATAACCATTCAGAATTAAAATTGATTTTTTTACGGATCGAGGGTTTAGTCTGCCATGGTTCACCTTGCAATGCAAAGAGATGGATTGCGAAGAAAAATAATAAAATTGGTATTTTTATCTGAATTCTTTTCATCAAATTATATCTTATTTTAATTGAACAACTATTTAACAAAAAGCATCTTCTGCGTTTGCAAACCATACTCAGTCTCCAAGTGGATAAAATAAATACCTGTTGGAATAATATTTCCATTTACCTCAGCATTCCAAACTCGGGAGTAGGTTCCTGGTGCTTGCTCTTCCTGAACCAATACTGAAACAAGTTTTCCCTGAAGGTTGTAAACCTTCAATGTGACAAATGTTGGGTTCTCCAATGCATATTGGATTCGGGTTTGTTGATTGAATGGGTTAGGGAAATTAGGCCGCAAACGGAATGACATACCCAGCTTCGAGTTTTCTGGATCAACCAGACTTGTTGATCCGGATTCATCAAAATATTGCCAGTGCAAGGTTGTATCCGATCCTGTCGTATAAACTTGCCGGTTTGGAATGCTGTTCTCCCAACCAATCTCACTGTCATTCTCAACATAAAATTTGTATTGAATCGGAATGGCATCCGCAACATCACTGTTTGCGATATAACAGGTACCCGCCCAGAAGGATTCATTATTGACGCTATATTCTTCCCGCTGGAGAATCACTTTGGATACATCCCAATCCAGCTGGCCGCCGGAAGTGGCTGCATCACCCCGTACAGCAATCGGGCCGTTCACATCCGGATCGAATCGGCCCGAATCCATGAGTTTGCCCATGTTGACCCGAAAATAAATCGCCGTAGAATCTTCTTTTGATTCAAAGGGCCGCCAATATTGATCTTTATAATCACTTGTGGAATTATAGTATTGCAGGTTGAGTACCGTATCCTGTTCACCCGCCACAAAAACCCGTCTGTTCCCGGTAAATCCGGGTGGCGGTGTAATCGGTCCCTCCCAGCCCAGACGCTGGAACGTGCCCTGACGAAATCCGAAGCCGGTCCAGAATTTATAGGAAAGTTCGTCTCCCGGATACATCTGAAATGTGACCTCCCAATAATCCCCACCTGCATTTTCCAGAATCAATTCGGAGTCCTCTTCCCAGGTCACCCGTTGTCCATCCGGGAGATCATTCACGGTCAATCCGCTTACCTCACCCCTGATTTGCGTGTAATGATTTTCCTGAAGCGTGTCCATCAGTGTCGCTGTGTTTAATCGGACAGTCACATTGACTGCGGGAATATCAATCGGTTCCTCTAAAAAGACATCCATGGAATTGAGAGCATCTCCGTTAAATCCGAACAACGCGCAGTTTTCCCAGGGAGATCTCAGGGGCTCAACCGAAATGTATTCCGGCGCCCAGTAAAAAAGCCCGATGCCTTTTTGATTGTTCGTGTTTCGAATGATTTGAATCAGATCTCTGAGAAAAAGAGATTGTCCGAGGACACTCGCCGGATATCCAGCATGAAGATCATTGCCGCTTCCTACGATATTGGGCTGACTGTCATACCACTGTAATGTCCAGGGATAAGCGGTTTCAACGACAATAATATCTTTGTCGTATCGAGCAGCCAGATCATTTAGATTGGATGTGAGTTGCCCCAGCGTGCCGTGCCACCACGGATAATAGGAAAGCCCGATAATATCATATTCCACGTTCTCGGCGTGGAGATTGTCAAAGAACCAGCGGCTGCCGCTGTTGCTGCCCCCCCGGTCGATGTGAATCATGATCTGGATTGAATCCCCACCAGCACAGCTTTCCCTTACACCCAGTATCGCTGATTTTAAAAGCTCACCAAATTGTTGCCATTGCTGCGGTGTGTCATAACTTCCCCCAACCCGTCCGTCGGGCCACAACATACCAGGCGTAATTTCATTGCCGACCTGAACCATTTCCGGCAATGTCCCCTGATCATTCAGAGCTTGGATCACATGTTTTGTATATTGATAAACACTGTCCTTCAGCACCTCGAAGGATAGCCCCTCCCATGCGACGGGTTTGGTCTGCTTGCCCGGATCGGCCCAGTCGTCTGAATAATGAAAATTCAGAAGAAACTTCAATCCCTGATCTTCAATACGTCTTGCCATCACCAAGATCTTTTCAAGATTATTATAATCTTCATCCGGCGTATGCCAGAGTTTGAGCCGGATGTAATTGACTCCATGATCTTTGAAAATGGTTAATGGATCTTGCGGAACACCCTCATTTGAATAGACACCGCCCAGATCCTCTATCTGCGGGATAAAGGAGACATCCGCACCTTTGATAAATTCAGTGGAATCGCTTGCTGAAAATTGAGTAGTTCCTGTGACGGAGAATAACAGGAGGAGGAGTAGAATTCCAGGGACATGTCGTATTCGCGTTTTACTCAACCTTTTTCCTGACCTTTTGATGAATATGATAAAAAGGTGCGAAGTAATCAACTCCGCACCTTTTTTGGAGTATGCTGATTTCTAACGAATCAGTGTCATTTTTCTGATTTGTTTAAACGAATCGGATGTCATTTCAAGGAAATAGACCCCTGAAGTAGCATTCTCTGCGTTCCAATGTGCTGTATGAGTACCAGCATCCTGTTGCTCATTCACCAGTGTGGTGACCAATTGACCCATCAAATTATAAATGCTGATGCGAACATGGGATTCATTTGGCACTTCATAATCAATCGTCGTGACTGGATTAAACGGATTGGGATAATTCTGTGCCAACTGGAAGGTTCTGATCAAAGCACCTGCATCAGAGCTTACACCCGTGGGTGTCCACAGATTAGGTGGGTCTTCAACCGTCAAATCATTATCCATCCAGACCATCATGGGGAATTCAAATGCAGACGGCCATTCGACGGTTCCATCACCATTCACTGCCGTAGGATGAATGAATTGATAATAACAGCGGCCTCGCGCGTTACCACCACCATTTTCAATTTCCCCGCCTTCTGATGAGTAAAATACCCTGTATGAAGCTCCAAATGTTGTCGGTGGTGTGAGGTCAATTGTGCCAGTATAAACGAGGTTTGCATCAGGATCTTCCAATTTTATTGGTAGCAAGTCGGAGTAAATACCGCCTCCCTGCGATAATCCCATCAGACAGCCGCGTATTCGTACCTCGCAAGAATCAATTCCGGGTCTAAAAAGTGGATTTGCTGGATTGGTTATCACATTAGTTGCCGGTGTCATGTCAATACTAAACGTGACAGAAATGGGTGTTTCGATAACACCTTCTGGTGGAAGCGCGTTAAAGTACTGGAAATCATATCCATAATCTCCCGGGATCATCTGCTCGGTTTGATTTGTATATGTGTATACTCTATTTCCGGTTCCGGTTACAGCCGGTTCGTCATAATAGTATATTGGTACACCCAATTCCAATCCAGGGAGAAAATTTGGACTGGTGCTATCAACGCGTGTTGAATCCCACAATATCACAGCTTTATATTCAAAAGTGGAGCCAGGCGCTTTTATAAACTGCTCCTCGCCTACCCACAGTTGAAGGATAGGTACATAGTTCAGCACAATGGGATCATCAATATTCCATGCTTTAGCACCATCAATCACAATCCTCTCTCCAAGACCACGGTCAAATAGGCCCAATTTTTCCAAACCATCCGTTTTCACCTGCCACGTTAGGGTCGCTTCTACCAACACGGCACCTGTTGGTGGCTGATCATTGAAATAAGCCCAGTGAATCGTTGTATCTTTTGGGCCGGAATAGGAAAAGGTACGATCAGGTGTACTCTCCCAAACATTAACACCATCGTAAACAAATTTGAAGGACTGCTGCTCACCACCACTAACAGAGCTATTTGCTATATAAGCTGCGCCAGACCAGAATGAACCGCCATCTACACTGTCGTCTTCTCTTGTTAAAGAGATATCAGCAGTCCAATCATCAGCAGGATCTAAAGGTGCGCCTCCGCGAACACCGACAGGGATATCGGCATCCGGATCAAAATCACCTGTTTCCGTAACCCCTCCCATATTGACTCTGAAATAGACAGTAAAACTATCCGGTTTAGCATCATAGGGTTTCCAGAATTGATCTTGTGTCGTTTC
>JABMRT010000288.1 GCA_013202295.1 Candidatus Zhuqueibacterota bacterium | reverse complement strand
GCTCTACCAATTGAGCTACTCCGGAAAAGCGTTTTTAATATAATAATTAATTTTCGAATATCAAGGGGTTTTCTGAGAAAATTATTGATCCTTTGATGAAAAGTTGTTATAATTATAAGCTTTAAGAAAATATGGGTATTCACACGGAAGGCCGAATCTATATCTTATACATCAAACATATGGCATTTATCCGATGTTTTGACTGAGGCGACGGCCTTCTTGAAGAGCAAGGGAATCTCCGATTCGAGGTTGAACGCAGAGCGGATGCTCGCACATCTGCTCGATCTGAAACGGATTGACCTGTACCTGCAGTTTGACAGGCCGCTGAATACCCACGAACGGGATGCATATAAAGTTCTTCTCCGAAGGCGGGTGGCTCATGAGCCGCTACAATATGTTCTTGGAGAAACGGAATTCATGTCCCTTACGTTCCGTGTGTCGCCGGATGTATTAATCCCTCGGCCCGAGACGGAAACTCTGATCGAACGCATTTTTGAAGATGCGAAGACAGAGCCGATTCACACGATCCTTGACATTGGTACGGGAAGTGGGTGCATCGCGATCAGCCTGGCAGCGAATCTGCAGGATGCCCAAATTTCCGGACTGGATGCATCCAGTTCAGCGCTCGAGATCGCAGCTCAAAACGCTGAACTGAACGGCGTGCAGGATCGCATCCAATTCGTTGAAGGCGATATCCGAGACGATTTGGAATTTGAATCACGGTTCGACGTAGTGGTTTCCAATCCGCCCTATATTGCGTTGAATGAGTGGGACGGATTGGATGAGGAGATCCAAAACTTTGAACCCCGCATGGCCCTGTGCGATGAGTCGGATGGACTCAGTTTTTATCGTGTGATTGCGCAGAAATCCAAATCACTCCTTCAAAAAGGAGGACGGCTTTATCTGGAAGTCGGGGACACTCAGAGCGAAAGTGTCCATACTCTTTTGGGCGAAGCTGGATTTAAAGGTGTGGAGATCTTTCAGGATCTCAATCAAATTAATCGTGTAGTACGAGCAGTTTTACAGGAGAAGTAAATGGCAGTTAATCCGAATATTTTTAGAGAATATGACATTCGCGGTATCGCGGATCTAGATTTAAATGATCAAGCTGTTGAAATAATCGGCCGCGCTTATGGCACATTGATGGCACGACGCGGACATAAAACCATTTCTGTGGGTCGTGACGTTCGGCTCACGTCCGAGCGCATCCAAAATGCAATGACACGGGGCATTATCTCCGCCGGTCTGGATGTGGTTCAAATCGGCCAGGTGACCACGCCGATCACATATTATTCTATCGTCCATCTTGAAACCGATGGCTCTGTCATGATCACGGGCAGTCACAATCCAATCGAATACAACGGCATAAAAATGAATGAAGGATTGATGTCCGTTTTCGGCGATGATATCCGCACCATCTATCAGCTCATCCAGAATGAAGATTTTGAAACCGGTCAGGGATCCGTGACCCAGCAAGATGTTGTGCCGGCATATAAAGCCATGTTGAGAGAACGCATCAAATTCCAGAAGCCCTTCAAGATTGTTGTGGACGCGGGCAACGGCACAGCCGGCCCCATCGCGCCCGGCCTTCTGGAAGAGTTTGGGTGTGAAGTTATCCGGTTGTATTGCGAACCAGATGGAAATTTCCCGAATCATTTGCCAGATCCCACTGTCCTTAAATACATCAAAGATCTGCGCGAACGGGTAGTCTCAGAAAAGGCTGACTTCGGTTTGGGTTATGACGGCGATTCCGACCGTGTGGGTGTGGTGGACGATAATGGTCGCGTGATTTTTGCCGATCAGGTACTCGCTCTTCTTGCACGGGATGTGCTTTCCCGTAATCCAGGTTCCGAGATTCTCTTTGATGTAAAATGTTCTCAGATGCTGCCCGAAGAGATTGAAAAAGCCGGCGGGAAACCTACCATGTGGAAGACTGGTCACTCTCTGCTGAAAGCAAAGATGAAAGAAACAGGTGCGCCACTGGCCGGTGAAATGTCCGGCCATATCTTTTTTAAAGATGGTTTCTTCGGATTTGATGACGGTATCTATGTTTCATTCCGGTTGGTTCAATATTTATCCACTCAGGAAAAAACGCTGGCTGAACTGATTGATGAGCTTCCGCAATATCACGCGACGCCTGAAATCCGCATCACCTGCCCAGATGAAGACAAGTTTAATGTGGTCAAACAACTGACTGAGGATTTCAAGAAAGAATTTAATGTGTTTGATATCGATGGCGCCCGTGTGGAATTCGGAGATGGATGGGGACTGGTACGTGTTTCCAATACGCAGCCCATTCTGGTTCTACGTTTCGAGGCAAAGACTGAAGTACGTTTGAATGAAATCCGGGATTTGTTCCGGGAACGGTTATCGAAGTATCCTACAGTTGAAGTCTCTGAAATTGATGGCTAATTTGATTCTATCTCGGATTGGCACAATTCTGGCAATTTTATCGGGGTCCAGAGAAAAAGCTAAGGAAGTTTTGTTGTAAGTTGTTATATTGTTGAGGTTTTAGGGGGAAGTTAAATTAAAAGCCTGTATGGCTGATTCTGACCGCGATTTAGACTGTTGCACGAGAATCGGCCGGAGGGGGGGAGCGTGGCCCAATGAAACGATTTACCGGTGTCCGCTGGTTCTGCTTGTTGCTGTCCTTGTTTTATCAATCTATTTTTGCTCAAATTGAATGGTCCGATCCCATTGAACTCGGGGTGGGTTCTTCACCTGATTTTGTGATTGATCGGCAGACCGGTCGCTTACATGTGTTGATTAAAAACGACAGCAATATACCACCACTTGGTTCGGGTGGGGTCCATTATGTTGTGCTTGACTCTCTGGGCACTCTTCTTCATCAAGAGGCGCCGATTATTGGTACAGAGAGTGATAATAATATTTGGGATAGTGGGCCTTGTATCACCATAGATGAGAACAGTGCGCCTCATATCTGCTACAGACAAGGGAATCAGCAACGCGGGGATTGGCCGTATACGATTTATTATAAACGGAAAACCAGTGCCAGTTTTACTGCAGGGTGGAGCAATAATGTGCCGATCTGTTATGATGAGTCACGTGGTTTTCATGTACGGATGACAATAGATGGTGACGATATCGTTCATATCGTCCGCGGCACTCAAGTTGATCAAGTCTGGGGTCCGATCAAATACCATCAACTTTGGAACGGGACTGAAATTTATGAACAGACCATTGAACCCAACTATTACCGAAATGACAATAGCTTTAGCATCGCAACTGACAAGGATGATATCATCCATTTTGTATTTGGATGTCCCGGCCTTCTAGCCAATACGAGCGAAGGCACGATTAAATATTTTCGCGGTTTGCCCGGTGGTGGTAATATGTTTTATGTAACAGACCTCCAAAAACCGAGCGGCATGGGGCGCACATGCAGTCCTGATGTATTTCCCGATCAGGCCGGATTTGTGCATTTTAGTTATGGCTCCAATTCGGATGTTGAAGCAGGGGGATCGGCTATTCGGTATGCCCGGTATGGTGGCAATACAATTCGCAATGATACGCTCGTAACACTTCCCGGTGAGATGGACCCCTATACGGGTGGCGCAAACTGGGCTATCTCCTCAGTGGCCTCCACAGATGATGGCGAGGGCGTGATTGTCGCTTTCCTCACAAGCCCAAACGGTAATGGTCGATTATTGGCCAAGATGTCCACAGACAGCGGAAGAACGTGGCTCCCGCCCGTTGAACTAAGTTCCAGTTGCGGAGGTGAGGATGGCCGAAACCGGCCTTTAATCCGCGCATTCAAGAACCATTTCTACTTGGTCTATCCAGAAAATGCTTCTTATCCTCATGTTAAACTGCGTGTTCTGATGAGTGGTGGTGACGGGCCGCCTGTGGCCCTAATGTCAGGACCGGATACAGGAAATGAAGGGCAGTCACTCACGTTTGATGCATCAGAATCCTATGATATCGGGCAAACTCCCAAGCTTGCCTATTATGACTGGGATTGGGATCAGGATGGCATAATAGATCTGACTTCAGAAGTGCCTGTCGTTGAACATACCTATGAAGATGATTTTATGGGTGAGATAACTTTAATTGTAAGAGATCAGTGGAATCAGGCAGATACCACATCCATCCCGATCACTATATCAAATTTGCCTCCTACAATCGAGATTGGGTCAAATCGTCAATGCGATGAAGGGGAAATCCTTTATTTCGACAGCGAGATCAGTGATCCGGGTTCGTCGGATCTGCTTTCGGTGACCTGGCGTATTAATGGAGGGGATGAACAGCATGGACAGTCCATATCTTATTTGTTTCGAGATGATGGAGCTTATGAGATTACCGCAACTGTCTCAGATGATGATGGCGGTGCGGATCAAGATGCGTTGACGGTTCAGGTAAATAATTTACCCCCCGCAACCAGTATGCAGATTCCCCATGCCGGATCTACACAAATGGAGCTCACATTTCAGGCTCAAGCCAGTGATCCAGGTCCAGATGATGTGCTGACATACACCTGGGACCTGGACAATGACAACATATACGAGCGAACCGGACAAACCATTGTCGCGACGTTTAATGCTGAAGGTCTCTATCCAATCAGCTTGCGTGTTTCGGATGGAGATGGCGGCTTCGGATATGCGGATGAAGATTTGCTGATAATCGATGCGCCGCCTGAAATATCCTCCTTCCAGGGACAAACCATTCCAGAGGGAGGCACATTTGAATCCATTGCATTGGATGACTTTGTGACCGATCCGGTGATTGATATTGATCAGTTGAACTGGACAATCGCCGGCAGCTATGATCTTCATCTTCAACTAAACGACCGCATTTTTCAGGCCGCAGTACCAGATAGTGAATGGGCCGGTCAGAACAATGTGATGTTGATTTGCACCAACCATATTGATTTAATGGATACCGGAATTGTGGTTTTCAATGTGGATCCCGTGAATGACCGTCCGCATTGGATTGCTACGCTTCCACACTATCAATTCCCGGAAGATGATTCATTATACATTCCGCTTGATTCGCTTCGGATTCGAACAGCTGATATAGATAATTCCATCCCTCAGATGAGTTTTTCCATCGAACCACATCAGTCAATTCATTCAATGATTGATCCTGTGGCGGATCAAATGATACTTTGGGGTGATCCGGATTGGACAGATGAGACAGAAGTTGTGTTTGTAGTCCAGGATCCAGATGGCCGTCAAGATCACACAATGGCCATTGTACTGGTCGAGAGCCAGCCCGATGATCCGCTGTCGTTTTCCTTGCTTGATCCTTTCTACTATGAAGTGGATGTTTGGCCGGATACAGTGTATTTTTTATGGGAAGCAAGCGAGGATCCCGATCTGCCAGGTTCATTGGTGTATGAATGGACGCTGGAACATCAAGGGGGGCACCCCACTTCACCGTTGCGGCAAATGAACATGACGGATACTACGTTTGCATTGGTACCCGATGCGGGATTGATCAACGGCACCTATTTCTGGTGGGTCAAGGCTGTGGCGCCAACCGGCAATGCGCGGCGGAGTGATAATGTCGGTTTCCTGGTGATTGGCAATCCATCCTCAGTCGAAAGCGAAGAGGCTTTTTTACCGGAGGAGTTTGCGCTATATCAGAACTATCCTAATCCATTTAATCCGGAAACCCGGATCACATATCACCTGGCCGAGAAAGTGCATGTCAGTCTGGTTGTATACAATCCACGCGGTCAAGTGGTACGCCGTCTTGTTGAAACCGCGCAGGGTCAGGGAGCTTACACAGTGACGTGGGACAGCCGGGACGCATTCGGAAACAAGCTGCCAAGTGGAGTGTATATCTACCAACTTCAAGCGGGCAGTCATGGCTTTCACCGCAAGATGTTGCTGATCCAATAACTCGGGAAGAGGAAGCGGACCCTGTTTTCTCTCCATATTTGATTGTCAAAGCAATGATGGGAGTTTTGTTTTGATCAAACATTGTCTGTTTTTTTTATTTGCGATCGCGATTTCCTCTGCTTATGCGATTGACATTCAATGGCAGGGTCCCAAACCGATATCCAATGGTAAGAATCCGGATATGGAAATAGATCCCGTCACTGGTGAATTGCATGTGGTTTCAATCGATTATACCGGTATCCTGTATACAAAACTCGATCAGGATTGTGAAGTAATAGAGGGGCCCGTCCACATACCAAACACCAATGTTGATAACGGCGGCTTTGGTTTCTCTCCCGCCATCGCAGTGGATAAAAACGGTGTGGTGCATTTGGTCTACCGATCCAGTCCACAGAATCGTTATTATAATCTCCATTATATTTACAAGGCGGGAGCCGCGTGGTCTGATCCATTGTTGATTTCCAGCAATGTGGTGCATGGATATGCCATTGATATCGCCGTGGACAACAGCAATGTCATCCATTTGGTTCAGGGGCATTCCGATGATGTGGGTACTCTGCTCGGTTACTTTGATTATTATCAGATTTATAATAACAGTATCCGCAAGGCCCAACTGAATGCCGGTACATACCGCGCTGATAATCGGCTGGCAGTGGATGCGGTCGCTGGCGGTGATGTACATGTGGTCACAACCAGTCGTGATATTGATGATATCTCTATTGATTATTATATTTCAGCTGGCGGTTTGGGCAATCTGGCCCATGTTGCGGATATCCATTCATCCAGCGCACATAGCCGAAATGGAGCCGCAGATGTGTATGCAGATGCCCTGGGTGGTGCACATTTTATTTATGGCACACGATTTGATTCTGATCTCGGGGATGTCGGGTCAATCCGCTACGCGCAGTACAAAAACGGCGGCATCGTTCATAATAAACCTGTGACTCCGCAGTTGGGGACTGGCTCTCTACTTCCATGGAAAGATCCACCGCATTACACTGGATGGGGCCTTGGCGGCGTCACTGCTACACCGGACGGGGAAATTGTTGTTGTGGCTTACATTCGCAAGGACAATGGACCGCTTTATTCCGTATACTCAGCAGACAGTGGCGAGACCTGGTCCTCTCCTCATTATCATGCTCCCGCCTGGAGTCCCACGGATGGACGGGCGCTGCATGTAATCCGAAGTTTTCAGAACAATATCTACTTGGTCTATCAGACCGGCACACCGACTATTCGCGTTCAGTATCTGCGAAGGATTGGAGAAGAGGTTCCCGAGGCCGATGCAGGCGGACCCTATGTTTCCACAGAATCCATTCCGGTGACGTTTGATGGGTCCGCTTCCGCGGACAGCGGTCAAAATGCGGGGATCGCTCTTTATGAATGGGATTGGGACCTGGACGGTGTCTATGATTTTTCCTCCTCCAGTCCTACTGCTATACGTTCCTACATGGATGACTATTCGGGCCAGGTCCGGTTGCGTGTGACCGATCTCAGTAGTAACACGGATATCGATCTGGCGAATGTCACAGTTGAAAATGTCCCCCCCGTTGTGGATATCGGTTTGGATCATGTAGTGAATGAGGGAGCCTCTGTTGATTTCAGCGCTTCGGTCGATGATCCAGGGGACGATACACATACCTATGCGTGGACATTCAGTGAGGGAGGGCAAGCGACCGGTCCAATCGCAAGTCGAAGCTATCCTGAAAATGGAGAGTTTAGTGTGATTGTGCAATGTGAAGATGATGATGGGGGCACAGATTCGGATACCCTGAATGTCACAGTTGAAAATTCGCCGCCCACAGCTGAAGCGGGCGGCCCCTATTTAGGCACACGCAATCTGCCGGTTGATATCGAAGGCAGCGGCACAGATCCGGGTGTTCAAGACACATTGACCTTCTCATGGGATTTGGATGGAGATGGCACATTTGAGACTCCAGGCGTTGATGCGACAGTGACCTATGCCGTGGCGGATACGAATACAGTCTGGTTTCGCGTTGAAGACGATGAGGGTGATTCCGATATTGACAGTGCATTTGTAATCATCCGGGATGATGCGCCGGAGATACAATCCATCCCTGTTCAGATCGCTTTTGAGGGTGATACAATTTTCGCACCGCTCAATCTCGATAATTACATTTCGCATCCTTCGCAGAATCCGCAAGACATGATCTTGTCTGTTGAGGGCGGAGAGATGCTGATTGATACACTCACGAATCACACGCTGAATGTTTTGATTCCGGACGGCGACTGGGCCGGACAAGAGATATTCAAACTTTATGTCACGGATCTCGGCGGCATCATGGATTCGGGTCAGGTTGTTTACCGTGTTGATTCGGTGAATGATCCGCCCTTTTGGACAAGTAATGTGCCGAATTATGAATTTAATGAAGATGGATCGCTTAATATCTCCTTTATCTCACTCCGCGCCAAATCAGATGACAGTGACAATGAAAAACAGGATTTTGATTTTTATATAGAAGGCAACTCAGAGATTAATGTGGATATCGATACCGCTGGAGGCCTATTCCACCTTTCAGCGCCAGAGAATTGGCATGGATCAGAAACTGTTACATTTGTTGTGCAAGATCCGGGGGGGCTGCAAGATACGGATGAGAGTATCATTACTGTGAATTCAGTCAATGATCCGCCTCATGATTTTGAATTGATTAGTCCATTTTATATGAGGTTTGAACAGTGGCCCGATTCGGTTGAATGCGCATGGCACACGACCACGGATCCTGATATAGAAGACGTGCTCACCTATAAATGGGTCTTTTATCAAGCGCAGGGCAGTGGTGTATTCGATCCGATTACGATTCCTGTGACAGATACCACTCGGATTTTTTATCCTGACTCGACCTGGGATACGGGTGTGTACGGTTGGAAAATCGTGGCCTCCGACGGTACAATCACCAAGGATTGTGATGACCCAGGATTTTTCAGAAAAGATGTCGATCCGCTCGCGGGTGTTGAGGATGGCATGTCAGCAATCCCCACGGATTTTGGGCTTATGCAGAATTATCCCAATCCGTTCAATCCGGAAACGCAGATCACTTATCAGGTGCCAAAAACAAGCCGCGTGCATCTGGCCGTTTATAATGTACTGGGCCAGCAGGTGCTACTCCTTGAGAATGGCATCAAAGAGCCGGGGACGTATCATGTTCTCTGGCTCGGGAAAAATGAGGCGGGTCAGCAAATGCCATCAGGTATTTATCTTTGCCGGATGCAGACAGAGGGCGGGAATTTCTATCGGAAGATGATGTTGATACAATAAACTCTCCGTGGGAGACTGGAGTCAGGAGACCGGAAATCCTCCTTCGCTAAAGAGCAGCTACAACGGAACGAGCGGGGAACGGTTAATGGGGAAAGAAAAATAGTATATCGTAGGTAGTATGTCGATTTAAATCTTGTTAATCAGATTATTATGAAGCACTTCCAGTTGGAAGTACTTTTTCTTTTTATTTAAGCAGCATGATTTTCCGGGATTGCTGAATTTCTTTTGCTTGGAGTTTCGTGATATAAACACCAGAGGTTACTTCGCTTCCCGCTTCACTTCGTCCATTCCATTTGATGATCTGCATCAGTCCGCGTGACGGGTTGATGGTCCATTCTTTCACAAGCCGTCCATTTAGATCGAAGATCGAAAGTGTGGCCGGTGCTTCCCGATTTGGCAAAATCACAGGGATGGATGTCCATCCATTAAATGGATTGGGAAAGTTTGGAAGTAGGGCCATTGTCTCCGGCTGATTCTCACGTTTCTCCGGAACAGCTGTATCCACACCCTCCATCACCGGCAGGATTAACGTGGATGGATACTCCAGATCATGATATATGGATTGAAGGGCAATTTGTGTCCGTGTGTGCTGACGGAATGGTTCTCCCGTATTGGGATTTATGGCAAAACGGTTATAATTTGAACTGGAAATGTTCAGGCGAATCCGATGGCCGGGTGCGAAAGCCACAGCAGTTGACCACAGATCAATGGTATAGGATTCAATCTCTCCAGGCGTAAGCAGATCTTCCTCCTCAATCGAATTCCGGTGACGTGCCTGAATCGCGCCATCCGCGATAAGCATTGATCGGCCATCGGGATAAACATCACAGAGGGATGCCATGAAATCGGTGTCCAACGCATCTGAGCCGGCGTAGAGTTGTACCCAGACCGGGCCGGCGATGATCACAGTATCCATCAGGATTTCTGTTGTATATGTTAGGACATCCGGCCGGGCTTCCAATTCACGTTGATCATAGGTGCCTGCGTCAATGTTCATGTTGCGCCCGCCACGCGTGAGCACAGGATATTGCGGATCGTATGAAAATGTATCCGGCAACACTTCGATGGGTATGGAAGTTGAAGCCAAACCGGAATCCGGCTGCAGATAGAATCGAACCGGTGTGTACTCTGGCGGCCAGGTCTCAGATTCAATCCAATTGTTGCCGATCGTTTCAGGTTGATCTGCATCCCCCATTACATAGTATTGCACTGTAGCCATGGAGTCGATGGTGTTGACTTCATCCTTCAGCCAATAGTCAAACCAGTCGAACATGGTTGCAAAAAAGAGAAGCGGTGTGGCGTGTGGAAAATAGATTTCTCCCGGTTGAGCCGCAGTTATATTGTGCACCCACGGGCCAAGGATCAGCTTCTGATTGCCCCGTGCACCTGGACCGCCGTTTTCCTGCAACTCCGTGAACGCATCGATGTTGCCTTGAAGAAAGATGTCGTGCCAGCCTCCGATGTGCAGTATGGGAACGTTGATGCTGTCCAACCGTGTGTAAATGTTCATCGTATCATAAATCGGTTCGTAATTCGGATGGTCCACAAAATAGCTTTGCATACTGTCCTGTTTTACGGAATGGAGCCAGCCGTCCACGAGGGCCTGGCGATAGACACCATCGTAAAAGATTGCGTCCTCATACAGATTTCCAGTTGCCACAAGGACGCAGCAACAGGTGAGATGGGGCGGCTTGGCGCCCGCAGCAAGATATTGTGTGATGCCGAGCGCGGAAGGTCCCCACATGCCGATCTTGCCATTGGACCAGGACTGTTCCGCGATCCATTCCACTGTGTCATATCCATCCTGCCGTTTGCCCCAACCATCCGAAAAATAGAGACTGTCTGTGCCCTGAGAATCGCCCCGGCCACGCGTGTCCTGCACCACAAGGACATATCCTGCCAGCACATTGGTGAGGATTTGAACGACAATATCCTCTCCCGAACCGGAGATGGATCGGCCATAGGGTGTCCGCACAAGAACAGTGGGCCAAGGGCTTTGTCCGATTAATGGAAAGTAAATATCCGCAGCCAAACTGTCGCCGTCCCGCATGGGGATCATGATCAACTCCGAGCTGGATGCATATTGCGACAGTACTGCTGATTCGGCCAGAAGTGTTGGTCCACTCATGATTGGTAAAAGGAATACTAATAGTAAGGATTTGGCTTTCATGCCAGCCTCCAGCAGGAGAATGGTTGGATTCGGATTAATAATTTTCTATTCAGTGTAAACATCCCGATCAGGAAATGCAAGTGCAATTTCAGACCGATGTCAACTCCAGCAAGGCAACTACCTCGATGTGCTTGGTGTGTGGGAAGAGATCCACGGGCTGGACTTTTTTTAATGTATATGCCGAAGAAAGTGATTGCAGATCCTTTGCCAGCATAGGCGGATTGCAGGAGACGTAGATCACTTTCGGGGCCTTGAGGTTCAGCACATCCTCGATGGTTTTAGGGTGTGTGCCGCCGCGCGGCGGATCGAGTATCAGCACATCCGGGACGCCCAGCTCTTGAATGACAGGTTGATCCCTTAGAGCGTCTTTCATGTCTGCCAGTACAAAGGTCGCGTTTTCAATCCCGTTGCGCTCCGCATTCCGGTGGGCGTCCTGAACCGCAGATTCAATCACTTCCACGCCGATGACTTGTTTGACTTTTTCTGCCAATGCCAATCCGATTGCACCTGTGCCGCAATACAGATCAAAGACGGTTTCCGTGCCATTGAAATCCGCCAGTTCAATAATAGAATGAAACAGGATTTCCGCCTGGACCGTGTTGGTTTGGAAAAAAGCGGCCGGAGAGATTTCAAATTCCAGTCCGTAAATCTTCTCCGAAATATGGCCTGGGCCATGCAGGATGCGCTCCGTTTCACTGCGTGCGACCTGGCCGATATTGTCCGAGATGCCATGAATGAATGTGAACAGTTCAGGATGCTGATCCGTCAGCAATTTACAGAGGCGGTTCACTGCATCCAATCCCTCCGGTTCAAATTGTCCGGATGTGACCAGGTGCACCATATACTGCCCGGTCTGCTGACCCTCACGGAGGATGAGAAACCGCCAGAATCCTTCATGGGTTCTTAGATTGTAGGGGGGCAATCCGCTTTCCATTGTAAATTGTTTGACTTCCCGCAGGATTGCATTGTTGATTTCGGATTGAAGCAGGCAGGCATCCAGATCCAGTACTTTATCATAGCAACCTGGTGCGTGCAGGCCCAAAGCAAAGTCCACAGGTTTTTCCATCGGATCGTCCTGCAGCAGCCAGCGCCGATCAGAAAAAGTGAACTCCATCTTATTTCGATATGCGTATAGATTGTCCGCACCGATTGCTTTAAGCATGGGCGGATCCGGAATAGACCCGATGCGCTGCAGGATATCCTTCACTTGTCGGGCCTTGGCTTCCACCTGTTTTTCGTATTTCCAGTGCTGCATCTGGCATCCACCGCAAATGCCAAAATAGGGACAAGGAGGATCAATCTGATCCGGTGCGGGTGAGAGCACTTCCATAAGACGCGCCTCTCCATACGCTTTTTTGATGCGTCCGGCCCGGGCCACGATATTTTGTCCGGGCAGTGCCCGATTGATGAACCAGACAAAATCATCCGTGCGCGCGATTCCCTTTGCGCCGAATGCCAAATCCGTTATTTCTATTTCAAAAAGTTCGCCTTTTCGGGGCTTTTTCATGCTTTATCCGCCTTTATTTTCAGGACAATCAATCTAATGAGGATGGTGTAGAAATGCAACTGTGTTTTTTCAATATTGACAAAGTAGGCTGAAATGCGTATACTAATAAGCTTCATCCAGTGTTAAATCCAAACAGACAGGAGAGGTTATGAATCAGCCCAATAAGCCCCAGTCCATCAATCTGGAGCTAGGAGAGAAAGAAGCCGAAGGCATTTATTCAAACTTTGTGGTGATCAGCCATTCACCTGCGGAGTTTATCCTCGATTTTACACGTATGCTGCCCGGTGTGCCCAAAGCCAAAGTTTTTGCACGCATCATTATGACACCGCAGCATGCCAAATCCCTGGCCAAAGCGCTGAATGAAAATGTTGAGAAGTTTGAGAAACAGCATGGCGAAATCAAGATTATGGGGGTGGACCCGGGTAAATCATTCGGATTTCAACCCGTTGAACCGGGTAAGCCGGATTCCAATTAAATCCATTAATGCTATAAATATTTAGGATGATTCGTTGAAATTGATTCAGAGTCAAATTGTAATATGGAGTACAGTCCTTCTGCACTTCCTGAGTGTTTCTCCCACAGCCGCAGTTTCGAAGACCATTGTACAGCGCGCCGCTTTTGGTATTGAGATTGGCAACTGGCAACCCCATAGTCTAAATGATGAACCTCGGTTTGCTGATTTTGGCGCTGCGGGAGCGACTCCATTTGTTGGGCTCAGTATTGTGTTTCCCCTTAAATCTGATTTGGGATTGCGCCTTTCAATTGATTACTGGGCATTGCGCGATCTTGAAGAAACCGAACATGTGCATTCCCTGACGATTCATCCGATTTGTCTTGATTTAAAATACTGGCTGATTCCGGATTACTGGCTCTCCGCGTTCGTCATGTATGGAGGCGGCGTTTACTGGGGCGTCGAGAATGAGACCGATCCATTCGGGGATCGGCTCTCCAAGGCCCGTGCCGGATGGGGTGCGAATTTAGGTACGGGTGTGGAT
Organism: Candidatus Zhuqueibacterota bacterium; assembly: GCA_013202295.1. Taxonomy (GTDB): domain Bacteria; phylum Zhuqueibacterota; class QNDG01; order QNDG01; family JABMRT01; genus JABMRT01. Next base: position 28,847 of record JABMRT010000288.1, on the reverse strand, counting down.
CTAGCGATTTCCCGGCATCTGGGAATCGGTATTCTGCTTCAATATCATTTTGTGCGTTTTCCAGAACCTGTGGGTGGAGTTGAAGATTACAGCGGACCCAAGGTTGGCGGTGAGCTACACTGGTTTTTCTGATTTTAACTCCACTGAGTATTTCCACCCTTCTGTATCTAGTATTTAATAAAACCATTGCCTTGAAGGTTTCGAATTGATATATTCCAGCAGGTTCGTTTAATCATTATTTGCTCTAAGAGGACTTGCATGAAAAGATTGTCAGATTATCGGACGATTGTGGGCGATGCCATTATTGGCGAGATTTATCAAAAGGCTAAGAAGCTATATGGAAAGCGGATACTGCATATTAATTCCACTTTCATTGGTGGAGGAGTTGCTGAAATTTTGACGAGTCTTGCTCCTCTAATGAATAGCGCCGGCCTGGACGCCGATTGGCGCGTGCTTCACGGAAACACCGACCTTTTCGGAATTACCAAACAGTTTCACAATTCCCTGCAGGGCGAAGATGTTGATCTGACCGACTTGATGAAAAAAATCTACATACAAGCCAATGAGAATTTCGCGGCCTATGCCCTGATCGATCACGATGTGGTAATCATTCATGATCCCCAGCCCCTGCCGCTGATTGAATTTTACAAAAAGAGCCAACCCTGGATCTGGCGCTGTCATATTGATCTGTCCAATCCAAACGAAACTCTGTGGGATTATCTGAAAGGATTTATCATCAAATACGATCTCGCTATTGTCTCAAGCGAACAGTATGAACGCAAGGATTTGCCCGTGCGTCAGCGTATTATTCAACCCGTGATTGACCCTCTGACACGAAAAAATATTGGTCTGACTGATGTGGAGGCAGCCGAGCATTTAAGCAAGTTTGATATCCCGATTGACAAGCCCATTCTGACGCAGATCTCCCGATTCGACAAGTGGAAAGATCCTCTTGGAGTGATCGAGATATTCAAGAAGGTCAGGGAGAAGATCGACTGTCGTCTCGTGCTTTGCGGCTCCATGGCAATGGACGATCCCGAAGGTGTGGAGATTTATGATGAGGTGAGGCGTCAGATCGGCGATCTGATCGAATCCGGCGATGTGATTTTAATCACCTATGAAAACAGCCTGCTTGTGAATGTGCTCCAGCAAATGTCCACGGTTGTTATCCAAAAATCTCTCAGGGAAGGATTTGGATTAACTGTCACGGAGGCCATGTGGAAAAAAACGCCGGTCGTCGCGTCCCGGGTCGGGGGAATCCCGCTTCAGATCACAGATGGCGAGGATGGATTCCTTGTCGAGCCCACGGATATTGATGGCTTTGCAGATCGTGTAGTTGAGTTGATGAAGCATCCGAAGCTGGCAACTGAAATCGGAGAAAAAGCCAAAGAAAACGTTAAAAGTAAATTTTTAATTACACGACTTCTTATAGATTATCTTGATATGCTGGATTATGAATTGAAAGCATGTCGCTCCTGAGTTGCACTGGTTTTTTCTTCTCAAGTATTCCATCTGTTTTTCGCATCCAGCGCCTGCAACTGCGATACGTATCATGGATTGTATTCTTTAAAACCTGATCGAGAGGTGTAGCGATGACAAGCAAAGCCCAGGTTCTGGTCGTTGAAGATGATTCCATTATCAGCGAGGATATTCAGCGCAGTTTGAAAAAGCTGGGATATCCGGTTGTGGGAGTATTTTCATCAGGGGAAGAAGCGCTGGCAAAGATTGAATCGTTGCACCCGGATGTGGTTCTCATGGACATTGTGCTTCAGGGCCGGTTGAACGGCATTGACGCAGCGAACCGAATTCGTTCAAAGTTCCACCTGCCCGTGGTATTTCTCACGGCTTATTCGGATCAAATTACCATGGCACGGGCCAAAGATGCAAAACCGTCGGGTTACATTACAAAACCTTTTACTTCCGATGAACTGGATGATGTGCTGAAACATGTGATGAAACATCCCGCCACTGAAAAGTAATTCTGCTTTCTGGCATTCTTTCCTCAAGGATTGCTCCATTCATTCGATTATCCTTCATTTTATTTTCGATTTTTAAAAACTTCTTGATTTATACCTAATTTATACCTATCTTCGATCATGACACTGACAGAGAAACAACAGCGGATGTATCACTATCTCCGTGACTTCATCCAGGCGCGCGGTGTGGCGCCGTCGTATGATGAGATCCGGCATCATTTCGGGTTTCAATCCTTTCAATCTGTGCAGAAGCATCTCGATCAGCTTGAGAAAAAGGGGTATATTCAGCGCACGGGCAAGCATCTGTCGCGGGCCATCCGGCTCGTCGAGCACGGTGGGCGATCCGTGATGCTGCGTCTGGCCGGCACGGTGGCGGCGGGCAATCCCATTGAACCCATTGAGGGACAGGAGACTGTGGATGTGCCTGAGGCGATGTTAGGCTCCGGCGAGTATTTCGCGCTCAAGGTGAAGGGCAGTTCCATGATCGACGAGGGGATTCATGACGGCGATACGATTGTGGTGCGGCGGCAAGCCACGGCTGAAAACGGGCAGACCGTGGTGGCGCTGGTTGAGGGCGAGGCCACGGTGAAAAAGTATTATGTCCGGGGCAAGGGTGTGGAACTGCGTCCGGCCAATCCGACGATGCAGCCGATGTTGATTCAGAACGGTACATTCGAAATTCGCGGAGTGGTGGTGGGTCTCATGCGACAATATGGGTTGTAGGGGATAGAACGCGGATTTGACGGATTAGGTTAGCCCACGGTTTTAACCGTGGGCCCCTGAATGAAAAGGAAGGGAATCCGTTTTAACGGATTCCGGAAGGAAAAGCATGGCGCATTCATTATCCAAGATCTATATTCATGCCATCTGGAGCACCAAGGACCGGCAGCCCCTTTTAAAGACTGCGTTTCGTGATCAGGTTTTTCTTCACATAGAAGAACGTTTCCATGAATCCGGCTGTGCACCCCGAATTGTCAATGGCATGGCGGAGCATGTGCACGCGTTTTTTGTTTTGAATCCTGAGAAATCCATTGCAGAGATTATGCAGCTAGTGAAAGGTGAATCCTCCCACTGGATCAATCAGCAGGATTTCCTCCAGATTAAATTCGCCTGGCAGGTTGGATATTGCGCTTTGTCCGTGAGCGCCTCACAGGTTATGAAGGTTGAAGAGTACATCCGCAAACAAGAGACGCATCATCGGAAGCGCAGTTTTAATGAGGAGTGTGAACGGCTTTTCGCGCGATATGGACTGGACGCGGGAAACCGATGAATCGATTCCCACGGTTGAAACCGTGGGTTGGATTAGATGGATTGGTTGACGATCCCAATGGACCCACGGTTAAAACCGTGGGCGGTTATCCTCCCGGTTGCATATCCCAAACCCACGACTAAAGTCGTGGGCTAGTCGTGGGCTAGTCGTGGGCTAGTTGTGGGTGGATTTGTCCGTTGATTGTGGTGAAAATATTTTGATGGTTTTATTATGAGCAAACATTATGCACCGCCATGTTTTACATCTTCGGGTCGACGCCTTTCCGGTGGCGGTTGAGCGGCTTCGTGATTCTTCTCTCCGCGCCAGACCCGTCGTGGTCTGCTCGCGCCATTCTCCCCGATCATTGATTTACGCGGCCTCTCCTGAAGCTCGCGCCGAAGGGGTGTTCGAGCATCAGCCCCTGACTCTGGCGTTGAAACGGTGTCGACGGCTGGTCATTCTGCCTCCGGATGCGGGGTTGTACGAACGCGCTTCCCGCGCGGTTTCAAAGATTTTATGCGGTTACTCTCCGCTGGTCGAACCGGGAGGATGGGGCCGTTTTTTTGTGGACATGAGCGGCACCTCGCGGCTGTACGGCAGCATGCAGGACGCGGCCTATTATCTTCGCAAGGAGGTGGTCGATTCAGTTCGGTTGTCGGGTACGCTGGGCATGGCCTCCAATAAACTCGTCAGCAGTGTGGCGGCGCAGGTGGTGGTGTCCCGGGGTGATCTGTATGCTGTGCCGCAGGGCAGTGAGGCTTCGTTTCTGGCACCGCTTCGCGTGCGCATGCTGCCGGTGGTGCAATCCAAAACTGAGCGGTCGCTTCTGGCTGAATTTAATATTCGCACAGCAGGGCAACTGGCGGGGATTTCCGTGGCCCAGCTTGCATCCGTGTTCGGCAAGTTCGGGGGTGTGTTGCACCGTCAGGCGCTGGGCGTGGATCCAAGACCGGTGCTGCCGCCGAGCACCAAATCCTTCATTCTCGAAGAGCACACCCTTGATGAAGACACAAATGATGACGCGATCCTGCTGGGCATCCTTTATGCTTTAATAGAGCGGGCCTGCCGCCGGATGCGCGAGAAGAGCGCGGTTTCGAAAACGGTGTGGCTGCACATCCGCTATTCAGACGGCATGGACGCCACGCGACGCAAGCGGCTTGAGGGCCCGATGCCAGTGGACCCTGTGCTTTTCCGAATCCTCAAACCTCTTTTCACGAAGACGGATTATCGCCGGCAACGAATCCGGTATATCAGTTTGACTTTTACGGATTTGTTCGCCGCGCCGGATCAGATCGAGCTGTTCCCGGTCGCTCCGCAGGATGAGAAAGCGCGCAATCTCGTACGCGCCATGGATGCGATCCGGGTCAGATTCGGGGAGACGGCCATTGCGACGGGAAGGGTGATGCATTGAGGCAGGGAAACCGATGAATCGATTCCCACGGCTAAAGCCATGGGTTGGATTAGATGGGTTGGTTGACAATCCCAATGAACACCCCAGACCCACGGTTGAAACCGTGGGCGGTTATCCCCCCGATTGTATATCCCTAATCCACGGTTAAAACCGTGGATTAGATTAATGGTCCAAACGGATGACATATGGAATCATTTATTCATCTACACACGCATTCGCAATATTCGATGATGCGGGGCACGGCCAAGCTTGAGACGCTATGCAAAGCTGTCCTCAATCGCGGCATGGACACGCTGACCGTGACCGAGACGAACGGACTGTACGGCTTGATCTTTTTTCAGCAGATCGCGGAGGAGACGGGCGTGCGGCCGATTTTCGGGGCGGAGATTTCGACCGGGGAAGAGCGGGCCGTGCTGCTTGTCCAAACCAGCGAGGGGTACGCGAATCTCTGCCGGATGCTGACGTTGCGGCACACGGCGGAGGAGTTTGTCCTCTCCTCGGAACTCCAAAATTACTCTACCGGACTGGCAGTGCTTTCCGATTCGCGTACCGTTCTGAACACAATGAAGGGCCGTCCTCATGTGTACGCCGAATTGATCGGTGGACGAAACTGGCGGCCGGTCCTCCAATTCGCTCGGGAGAATACCATCCCGCCCGTGGCGACAAACGCGGTGCATTTTCTCGATCCGGATGATTATGAATTGCACCAGCTGATGCGCGCCATTGATTTGAATGCCAAGCTCTCGCGCCTGCCGGAACGCGAAACCGCGCCTTCCTCAGCGTGGTTGAAAAATCCGTCTCAAATGCGGGATGCGTTTCCCAATGTGGTCGACGCATTGGAAAACACCATCCGGATTGCTGAGACGTGCCAATGGCGCCATCCTTGCCAATCGACGCTTGACGCGGGATTTGAAGGGATGGACTCCAGTACCGTAATCGATACGCTCCGAAAAAAATGCGAGCGGGGTGCGATCCGGCGGTATGGATCGGTCACTCCTGAAGTCCAAAAACGGTTGGACCACGAACTCCAGATCATCGGCGACAAGGGATTCGGCTCTGTTTTTCTCATGGTCGAAGACATTGTACGCCAGTCGCCGCGTACCTGCGGCCGGGGATCGGCAGCCGCGAGTATTGTGAGCTACACGCTCGGAATTACCCATGTCGATCCTTTGCGGCACAATTTGTTCTTCGAGCGCTTCCTGAATCCGGGACGCATAGATCCTCCCGATATTGACGTCGATTTTGCCTGGGACGAACGGGATGACATCCTCGATTATGTATTCGAGAAGTACGGGCCGGAACGCTCCGCAATGGTGGCCAATCATGTGGGCTTTCGGTTGCGGGCGGCGGTGCGGGAAGTGGCTAAAGTACACGGGCTTCCTGAAAATGAAATTAAACTGGTTACGGATCGGCTCAGCCATCTCTGGTCGTGGGGCACGGTGTCTATTGAAGATGTGATCGCTAGCCATCCCCTGTTCAAGGGCATGACACTCAATCCGCCGTGGCCCGAGATTCTGCGCCAGGCACAGCGGATGCAGGGCGCGTTCCGGTACCTGTCCGTACATTGCGGGGGCGTGGTGATTGTGCCGGATAAATTGTCCAACCATGTACCGGTTGAGATTGCGCCCAAGGGCGTCCAAATTGTGCAATGGGAAAAGGATCAGACCGAGGACAGCGGCCTGATCAAAATCGATTTGTTAGGCAACCGGTCGCTTGCTGTGATCCGGGACGCACTGGCCGCGATTCATAAAAACACGGGCGAGGTGATCCAGTACGCCGATTTGAATCCGATCGACGATCCGGACACGCAGGATTTGATCTGCAAGGGCGATACGCTCGGCGTTTTTTATGTGGAGTCCCCGGCCACGCGGCAGCTTCAGAAAAAAGCGGGCACGGGCGATTACGAGCATCTCGTGATTCACAGCTCGATCATCCGGCCGGCGGCGAATACGTATATCAATGCCTATGTTCGACGGCTCCGGGGCGAACCGTGGGAGCCGCTGCATCCAGTGCTCGGCGACATCCTCAAAGACACCTACGGCATCATGGTGTATCAGGAGGACGTGACGCGCGTGGCCATGGCCCTGGCCGGATTTTCCGCAGAGGAAGGGGACGGGCTGCGCAAGTCGCTGTCCAAGAAGCGGGGCGGACAAAAACTCAAGGCGTACAGAAAACGGTTCGCAGCGGGCGCGCGAGCCAGGGGCGTTTTTCCAGAAACCATCCAAAATATCTGGGAGATGATTCTCAGCTTTTCGGGATACAGCTTTTGCAAGCCGCACTCGGCATCCTATGCCCTGGTGTCGTTCAAATCCGCGTGGCTGCGGCGCCATTATCCGGCTGAGTTCATGGCTGCCGTGATCTCGAATCGGGGCGGCTATTATTCCACGTTCGCGTATCTGACCGAGTCCCGGCGCATGGGGCTGGTCCTTCTGCCGCCGGACATCAACGGGAGCCGTGAACCGTACATCGGATGCGGCCAATCCATACGCATCGGGCTGATGCAATTGAAAGGATTGAAAGCCTCGGCGCTGGATGCGATTCTCCAGAATCGTGAAACACATGGTCCTTTTTGCTCGCTTGATGAGTTGCAGCGCCGGATCGCGATTGATCCTTCGGATTTACGCATCCTGATCAAGGCCGGATGCTTTGACCGGATTTCGCAGGGCAAGAGCCGGGCCGAACTGTTGTGGCAGGTCATGGCCGGACGGCGACCGAAAAAGGAGTCCGTGCAGACGTCCCTGAATCTGTTTCAGGAAGAGGCCGTGCGCGTGCCGGAACTGGGGCGATATGATTTTCATACCCTCCTCCTTCACGAAGTCGAAGTGCTGGGATTTCCCATCAGCGTGCATCCGCTTGAATTGTACCGCGAGGGATTGCGCGGGCTGAATTACGTGCCGGCCAATCAGATGTCCAATCATATCGGGAAAAAGGTCGCGATGATTGGATGGTGGGTGACCAACAAGCTGGTGTATACCAAGACCGAGGAGCCGATGTCCTTCATTAGTTTCGAGGATACGACCGCGTTGTACGAGACGATTTTTTTCCCGGACGCGTTCCACCGCTTCTGCCGCCATTGGACACAGTCGCGGCCGTATATCCTTTACGGTACCATCGAAGATGATTTAGGCGCGCTGTCCCTGCACGTGACCGATATGGCGTTTTTGGATGCGCGGGAGAAGCAAAGAAAGAAGATCCAAAATTATAAACGAATTGCAGGGTGAATTACCGATGGGGAAGAGTAAATCGTATATAGTAGGTCATATATCGTTCCCCCTTCCCCGTTGGTCGTTTCCCTTTATATAAAAAGGCGCCCGCCTTGGTGGTGCCGGCGGGCTATAAAGTTGGAAAGAGGAGAGAATATTGAGGAATGAGATTGATCTTCAGTTGTTAATATCGAGAATGAATCTCAATTTGTCTATAGTCTAAACACTGATTTGTGTGTCAGGTTTTTTCAGAATGATTTGTAGGAAATATTCTTACGGGACAAAAAGGCGAGAGGCAATAGACTATGGGCTAAAGGTTGGTAAGTGGCAAGCTGTTTGAGGTAAGAACAAAATTAGTTAGTGAGGATTTTCTTGAGTTGGGGAAAACTGGCGAGAAGTTCCGGCGGTAATGATTCGATGGCTTCACCGAGTGCGGCGCGGATTTGCATGGCGTTTGTAATGGCCTGCCCACGTGGATGATTATTCTGGACCACATAAGTTTCACGGGCTTTGTCCGCGATCTGTTGCACATTGCCAGTGATCTCCTCGATTTCGTCATCATCATACAAGTAATCATAACGGGCGGAGCCGTCGACCTTTTCCTGATTCTTTGGCGGGAACCAGGATTTGTAATTCCGCCCATGCATGCGCACGTATCCGATGGGCCCTGTCCGCACGGGTTTGAAGGCGATGGATTGACCAATGACCGGCTGATCGATACAAGCAATCCCGACTTGTCGTTTTTCCAACACTTCATAAAATGCGGGATTGTCCCAGGACGCGTGACGGATTTCAATTACCAGAGGATAATCCTTAAAATTTTCAAAGATGGATGAGAGCCAATGCCGATTGCCCTCGTTGTTTTTAAAGCTCCAGGGAAACTGACAAAGTACGGCGCCAAGTTTACCGGCCTCCATCAACGGATCAATGCCCTGCCTATAGGTTTCGACCTCATCCTTACCGAAGGGCTGGCGCTCATGCGTGAAACGCTGCCAGAGTTTGGCTGTAAATTTGAAATTTGGATTGTGCGCCACTTTGCGCACCCAGGCTGATCCCATAAACCCATTGGCCGGACGATAAAACGTGGAATTGATCTCCACTGTATCAAAATAATTGGCGAGATAATCCAGCTCTTTAAAATCTTTTCCTGCTTTTTCCGGATAAAACGGACCGTACCAATCCTTGTAATGCCATCCGGCCGGGCCGACAAGAATTTGAGATTGCGTTTGCATGAGTTTTTTCCTGCGATACTGAGATTGATACAAGCTAGGAGATCCAAAATTAAATTGCAAGCAGCTTTTGGAATTCCATTCTATCTACTAAGGAGTTAAAGGTTGACAATATCCGGCATATTTGATATATTTTAATCTTAATTTTTATATGGTTTAACGGTTCTTTGGAATGGAAAACATGCGGGCATTTTTAGGATTGGGGTCCAACCTAGGTGATCGACAGAAAATGATAGAAGCTGCAGAATTCCACTTGAATCAGGAAGACGGAATTCGTGTTGTGAACCGTTCGTCTCTCTATGAATCCGATCCCTGGGGAAAAACAGATCAGCCCGTGTTTCTTAACAGGGCAATTGAGATTGATACCCAACTTGATCCTAAAAAATTGCTTCAGATTATCCAACAGATTGAAAATAATCTTGGCCGTCAGCGACAGGAACATTGGGGCCCGCGAACCATTGATATTGATATTTTGCTTTTTAGTTTACAGACAATCGATTTACCGGATCTCCAGATTCCACATCCCGAAATTAGCGGGCGGCGTTTTGTTCTTGAGCCACTCGCAGAGATCGCTTTAAAACAAATCGTTCCGGGGTTTCAGCAGACCGTGGAAATTTTGTTGCAGCAATGTTCTGATACAGGGCGGGTCCAACTATTTCAAAAATAAACCGCGATCGCGGGGGAACCTGTAATGGGTGCGTTAAATTATCTGGCAATCGAAGGGGTCATCGGTGCGGGGAAAACCAGTTTGGCCGAGCGGGTGAGTGAAAAGCTAAATGGCCGTCTTGTGCTCGAACAATCCGAAGACAATCCTTATCTCGAAGATTTTTATCGGGAACCGAAACGGTACGCTTTTCAAGTGCAGCTTTTCTTTCTGCTGAGTCGCTACCGTCAACTTGTGAATCTGCCTCAGCAGGATTTGTTTCATCCCTTCTTAATCGCAGATTACCTTTTTGCCAAGGACAAAATTTTTGCGTATCTGAATCTCGAAGAACGCGATCTCGTTCTTTACGACCGGGTTGTCAACCTCCTTGAAACGGATCTGACGAAGCCGGATCTCGTGATTTACCTGCAGACTTCCGCAGAGCGATTGATTGATAATATCAAACAGCGGAATCGTAAATTCGAAAAACAGATTTCTACAGATTATATCAAGCGGTTGAATAACGCCTATAACGAATTCTTTTTTCGTTATAGCAATACGCCGCTGCTTGTCATAAATACAACCGAGATTGATTTTGTTAAAAATGAAGAAGATCTGGATGATCTCATTGCTCAGATCATGAATCCACCCATGGGTGTCAAATATTATGTACCAAGAAAGAAGTGAGCCAAACCATGTTTAGAATTTTACTCACCGGCCTGGTTGTTTATTTCGGGTATCAGTTTATAAAAGGATTTTTTTCCAGTTCTCCAAAAAAAGAATCCTCTGTAAAGGGCAAGCCGAAGAACCCGCCCCTCGATCTGCGGGATGCAGATGTCGAAGACGCGCAATTTGAAGAGCTGGACGAGAAAGGCAAATAGGCGCACATGCATATCTATTTAAGAATTATTCGTTACGTCAAGCCTTACTGGGCACATCTCACGGGATCAATTCTGTGCGTCCTCTTTTTTGTGGTTTTCTCCAGCGTTTCACTCTTTTCCATTATGCCCTTTCTTTCCACCATCTTTGGTACAGAGAGCGTGATCGAGGAAGCCCTGGTTCTTGATTCCAGTCCCGCACCCACATCCACAACCCCATCTAAATCACCACTTCTCTCTGTGAAGCAACGGTTCAATAAGTTGAAGACAGACGCTTATGTTCTCTTTCTCGGATCGGATTGGAAGATAAACAAGGTCAATGCACTTCAACGGCTATGCGTGATGCTGCTGATTATGTTTATGCTCCGGGCGATGTTCGGATATCTTCAGGCGTATTTTATGGCCTATGTGGAACAGGGAGTGATCAAGGATATCCGGAACGACATCTATGTTCATCTCAACAGCTTGTCGCTCAGCTTTTTTCATCGCACACAAACGGGCAAGCTCATCTCCCGCATTACCAATGACGTGACTCTGATCAACAGCGGGATCTCGGCCAGCTTTTTTACGCTGATTAAAAATCCACTGCTCATTTTCGTTTACATTGGGCTGGCCTTTATCCTGTCATGGAAATTGTCCTTAATCGCATTTCTGATTCTACCATTCAGCCTGGTGATTATCTCATGGATTGGTTTAAAGCTTCGTAAGACCAGCAGGATTTCACAAGAGCGCATGGCCGATGTCACGTCCGTTTTACAAGAAACCATTGCCGGTACGCGGATCGTGAAAGCCTTTGCGATGGAGAATTTTGAAATCCAGAAATTCTCGGAACGCACGTATGCATATTTCAAGACTTTGATCCGGTTGACGCGCACACGAAATCTGGCATCACCGCTTACTGAATTCCTCGGCACGACGGTGGGCGTTGGCATTCTCTGGTTTGGCGGCCATCAGATTCTGCGCGGCGATATTCTTGCTCCTGAAGAATTCATCTGGTTTCTCCTTGTCATCTTTTCTATCATGCAACCGGTGAAAGAACTCTCCTCCGTGAACAATCGAATCCAGGAAGCGCTGGCCGCGGGTGAGCGGGTTTTCAAGTTGATGGATACGGAACCTGAGGTTCAGGATGCGCCGGATGCCCAATCCATACATCATTTTAAAAGTTCCGTGCGATTTGAGGACGTTCATTTTCATTATCGCAAAGGCGATCCGGTGCTACGGGGGATCGATCTTGAAGTACAAAAAGGGCAGGTGCTGGCCATTGTCGGGCCGAGTGGTGCGGGGAAATCCACACTCATGGATCTGATGCCCCGGTTTTATGATCCGAATCAGGGCGCCATCCTGATCGACGGGCTGGATATCCGTGCTGTTAAAATGAATGATTTGCGCTGCCTTCTCGGTATTGTGACGCAGGAGACAATCCTTTTTAACGATACGGTAAGAAACAATATCGCTTACGGCCTGAGCGACATGCCGATGGAACGAATCGTCCAGGTCGCAAAAAGCGCGAATGCACATCAATTTATTGAGCGCATGGAGAATGGATACGATACGATCATCGGAGAGCGGGGCGTGAAATTATCCGGCGGGGAACGGCAGCGTCTCGCCATTGCCCGGGCGCTTATGAAAGATCCACCGATCCTGATTTTGGATGAAGCCACTTCTTCGCTGGATACTGAATCCGAAATGCTCGTGCAGGAAGCCATCGATCATCTCATGAAAAACCGAACATCCTTCGTGATCGCGCATCGCCTGTCCACTGTCCAACATGCCAATGTGATCATCGTGCTGGACAAGGGAAAAATTGTAGAAACGGGATCGCATCATACATTGTTGGAAGAAGAGGGTCTTTACAAACGGCTTTATGAAATGCAGTTTCGATATGATAAACCGTTCGAAGCCAAAGGGAGTACTTGATGGAAAGAAGGATTGTTCAGACGGACCAAGCGCCTTCAGCAATTGGCCCATACAGTCAGGCCGTTCAAGCCGGTGAGTTTATTTTTACTGCGGGACAAATTCCGATTGATCCAAAAACCGGCGAGATCGCTGGCGAAGATATTCAAACCCAGACAAAGCAGGTGCTGGAGAATCTCAGCGCGGTTTTATCCGCAGCGGGTTCCGATTTGAAACATGCGGTGAAAGTGACCGTATTTTTGAAAAACATGGCTGACTTCTCCGAAATGAATGCTGTTTACGCGACCTTTTTTCTGGAGAATCCGCCGGCGCGCTCAGCGGTTGAAGTGGCGCGCCTACCCAAGGATGTGCTCATCGAAATGGAGTGTGTGGCCATTGTTCCGGAATGATCCGAAACGAATTATCCATAGCAATATCCGAAATATGTTGTTTTGCGGATGGATTCTTATGTCCGCTGTCGCACTTCATGCGCAAGTTTCGGCCGATTCGCTTACCGCACCTCAACCTTCTCTGATTAAATCCCCCCGGGGTGCGATGCTTCGATCTGCCGTGCTCCCCGGATGGGGCCAGTTGTATAACAATCAGAAAATCAAAGCAAGTATTGCGGTTATAGCCGAAGTCGGACTCATCACCAATGCGGTTGCACTGAATCAACAGGTCGTTTCCGCCGTTACAGAGGATGAGCGACTCTATTATGAATCCAATCGAAGCTTGTCTGTCTGGTTGGCTATAGGAGTTTATTTTCTTGTGATGATCGATTCATATGTCGATGCCAATCTATCGGATTTTGATATTGGCCCGGATTTATCCATGCTCCAGGTCCCTGACAATGGAACAGGATCACTGGTCTCATTGTCCTGGTCCTTTTAGAAAAAACATACAGGAAATTAGCATATGATATCTCGAGACGAAGCGCTTGATCTGGTTCAGAAGCATATCAAGAACAAAAATTTGCAAAAACACATGCTGGCGACTGAAGCAGTCATGTGCGAGCTGGCCGTACATTTCCATGAAGATGTAGAGGTCTGGGGCCTGGCAGGCCTGCTCCATGATCTGGATTATGATAAAACCGTCAAAGATTTTTCCAAGCACGGATTCATAACTGTTGAAATCCTCGCCGACAAGGATGTGCCTGAAGCGATCTTGCAGGCCATCAAGAGCCATCCGGGTCATGTGGAAAGAGAATCCTTAATGGATAAGGCCTTATATGCCGCCGATCCGGTGACAGGATTGATCGTAGCGGCGGCGTTGATGCATCCTTCTAAAAAACTAAAATTCGTAAACACCGAATTCATTGAGAGGCGCTACAAAGAAAAACGTTTCGCAGCAGGCGCCAATCGTGAACAAATTCAGAGTTGCGAAACCATGAACCTGTCGCTGCATGATTTTATTGAGTTATCGCTGAAAGCCATGCAGTCCATTGATAAAGATCTCGGATTGTAGTTGAAAAAATATCGTTTCATATTTTTAATTACCCTGCTTATGGCACCTTGTCTGTGTCACGCAGAAGAAACTCCATCCATTTCAAAGTCCGTTTCAACGATGCAGGATCAATGGCTGGCCCCGGACAAGGCCCAGCATTTTCTGGCGAGTTTCATACTGACCGGAGCTACGATGTATCGATTTCATATTCATGAAGGATTGAACGCGTCTGATAGCAGAATCGCAGGCGCTGGCGTGACGTTCGGTCTGGGACTGGTCAAGGAATGGAGCGACATGTCAAAACCGGAACCGTACAGTCTATTTAGCTGGAAGGATCTGGTTGCTGATCTGGCAGGCATCTGTTTTGGAATCCTTCTTCTGGAGTGGTGGTAATGTCTGAACCGACTCTATATTTTGAATCTGTAGGCGCGATTCATCTGCACTCGGATTTCTCGGATGGCTCTTTGCCTATCCCGGAAATCGCGAAGATTGCTGCGGATAAAGAACTCGACTTTCTGATGTTTAGCGATCACAACACACTTGAGCCGAAACGTCAGGGTCTTGAAGGCTGGTACGGACCAGTGCTTGTGCTGATCGGGTATGAGATCAATGATCCGGATGATCGGAATCATTATCTCGCATTCGGTTTGGATCAGGAAGTGGGCGATGGACTGGAAGCGGCAGAGTATGTCCGCCGCGTTCGGGATCAGGGCGGATTCGGTGTGATCGCGCATCCAGCCGAAAAGCGGAATTTCTCTGAAGCATATCCGCCTTATCCCTGGACAGATTGGGATGTGGAAGGTTTCGATGCCATTGAGATCTGGAATCAGCTTTCCGAATGGATGGAGGGAGTCACACGTAGCAATATCGGATGGCGTATTTTGCATCCTTTGCGTTCAATCCGCTTTCCGGTCTGGGAAACACTGGAACGCTGGGATCGGCTCAATCGATTCCGCCGTGTGGTGGGTGTCGGCGGTATTGATGTGCATGCGTTTCAAATCAAAGTGTTTGGATTGTTTCCGGTTGAGATTTATCCCTATAAAGTCCAGTTCCGATCCATCCATACCCACGTGTTGACATCCAAACCGCTTCTTTCCAACTCAGGCGAAAAGGCGGTGTTCAGCGAGTCCGAGTCCCTGATCTATGAAGCACTCCGAATGGGACGTTGCTTTATCACGAACAGTTCACTCGGCGATGGACTGGGATTTCGTTTCCAGGCCACGGATGGACAGAAGCATTTCGAAATGGGAAGTCGGATTAACAAGGCCAAAGATATCCAATTTGAAATTGAAACACCTCTGCCGGGTACGATTCGCCTTCTGTGTGATGGTCAGGTTGTTGTGCAAGACAAAGGACAGGAATTACAATTCCACTCCGACAAATCCGGAGTGTACCGCGTGGAAGTGTTTCGTAAGCGTAGGGGTTGGATTTACAGCAATCCCATTGTAATTCAGTAAGATCTATATAGAAGGATAAAGATGAATCAAGCATTTGACAAACCCAAAGAATTTTGCGGTGTATTCGGGATCTACAATCATGCTGAAGCCGCAGAAATGACCTACCTTAGTCTTTACACCCTGCAACATCGTGGTCAGGAGGGGGCCGGCATCGTTTCCTCTGATGGTAACCGGCTGCACCGACATGTCGGCCGGGGACTCGTGAATGATGTATTTGGTTCCCATGAGACAATCGAAAAACTGCTCGGTCATATCGCGATCGGGCATAATCGTTATTCCACCACGGGATCTGATGAGGATGCGAATGTGCAGCCGATTCTGGTGAAATCCAAGAACGGGATGCTGGCACTCGGACATAATGGCAATCTGGTTAATTCCCGTAAAATCCGTAGAGAACTTGAGAGCGAAGGTGCGCTATTTCAAACCAGCACGGATACAGAGGTCATTGTGCATTTGATCGCCCGATCTAAGAAAGAAGGATTGGTCGAGCAGATCAAAGATGCGCTATCCCAGGTACGAGGTGCCTACTCCCTTTTAATTATGACGAAGAATAAACTGATCGCTGCGCGTGACCCCAGCGGTGTGCGACCCCTTGCGATCGGCAAGCTCAAGGACAGTCATATTGTCACTTCGGAAACCTGTGCTCTCGATCTCATCGGTGCAGAATACATCCGCGACGTGAAGCCCGGTGAGCTCCTCATTTTTGATGAAAACGGGATGAAATCCGAATCACTTGGACAACCAGTCAAACCCGCCCACTGTATCTTTGAATTGATTTATTTTTCACGGCCCGACAGCCGGATATTCGGTGAGTATGTGGACAAGACGCGCCGCAAGTTCGGCAAAATGCTGGCCGCCGAGTATCCCATTGACGCGGATATTGTAATTTCAGTGCCGGATTCAAGCAACACAGCGGCGCTCGGATATTCGCATCGAACCGGAATGCGGTTTGAACTGGGGCTTATTCGCAATCATTATATTGGCAGAACATTTATTCAGCCTCAGCAGGCGATTCGGGATTTTAATGTGCGAGTGAAATTTAATCCGGTTGGAGGCGTGCTTGAAGGGCGACGGGTGGTTGTGGTTGAAGATTCCATTGTACGCGGCACAACACTCAAGATGCTGGTCAATTCAATCCGAAAAGTGGGGGCCAAAGAAGTTCACGTGCTGGTCAGTTCGCCGCCGATCCGCTATCCCTGCTTTTACGGAATGGATTTTCCGACACGGGCCGAGTTGATCGCCAACAAGAAAACCGTAGATGAAATCCGTGATTTTATCGATGTGGATTCGCTCGGATATCTGTCTCTCGAGGGGCTGTTAAGTGCTGTCCCTGATGGAGGAAAGGGATATTGCGCGGCGTGTTTCAACGGCTGTTATCCTATCCCGATTGACGAGAAGTTTACCAAGAACGTGCATGAAGTAGAAGGATCAAAAGACTGATGCAATCCGGATGGAAAATACTCGATCCGGTTTTTCTGCTTCGGCCCACGCTGATGTTACCCGCCTGGATCTTTTATCTGGCCGGATTGTGGAGCGCGAGACAGCATTCCGTTCCTGCTGAAATCCATTCTTCCGCCAGTCTCTGGATCGGGCTGGGTCTGACTGCTGTGATGGGTGCGGTTTATATTCTGAATCAAATCCAGGATGTGGAAACCGACAGGATCAACCACAAGCTCTTTCTCATCAGTGATGGTCATGTGCCAGTGCACTCGGCCTGGCTTCAAGCGGCACTCCTTATTTTTGCAGGCCTCTTTATCGGATTCCAGACAGAACTCAGGGCTGGTGCTCTCCTACTATTTTTATTTTTACTGACAGGATGGTCGTACAGTTTTCCGCCCATGCAATTCAAGAATCGACCCATTGCCAGCTTGATCGTGAATGGGGGCGGCGGTTTGTTGATCGCCTCTCTTGGCTGGATTGCCGGAGGCGGTGCGGGTTGGTTGCCACTTCGATCCATTGTTTATTTTTTTGCCTGCGCTGCCGTGAGTTTTAATACAATGCTTCCGGATATCGAGGGAGACCGGGCCTCGAGCAAGATCACATTCGCTGTGCGTTACGGACTCCGCATCACTGTGATCTGGGCGCTTGTGACTGAAACGGTTACCATGATCCTGGCCTGGATCTTCAAGGAGTGGATTTTGTTTTATCCGGCACTGGCCATGCTGCCCTTCTTTATCTATGCGCTGACGAAGAAAGAGGTCAGCGAGGTGGTACGCGCCACGAAATATTCGGTTCTGGTCATGGCGATTGCGATTTGTATTGTATACCCATGGTTTTTGATTCCTGTGTTTGTAGTCTTCTTCGGATCCAAATTGTATTACAAAGCCCGGTTCGGATTGGATTATCCATCTTTAAAAAATTCCTGAGGGAGTGAATGAAAGAATCCCGTATAGAAATTTCTCATGCCCGTTGTGATTTTTGCGGCACCTGTGTGGCCGTGTGTCCGGCAGATGCTATTACACTTGAAGAATCAGCAATTTCAGTCGATCCTGAAACCTGCACGGTGTGCTTGAATTGTGTGCATATTTGTCCGCTTGGTGTGCCGGAGGTGGTCAAATGAAAACATTCTATGATGTGATTGTTGTAGGCGGCGGTCCGGCAGGATCGTGGGCAGCCAAGCATGCGGCAGAAGGTGGCGCGTCGGTTCTTCTCCTCGAAAAGGATCGGGAGATCGGTTTGCCTGTCCGTTGTGCAGAAGGCGTGGGTTTGGACGGATTAAAAGAACAAATCCCTGAATTTCCCAAATCCTGGATTGCGCAAGTGATAGATGGAGCGATTATTGTCGCGCCCGACGGTAGAGAGGTGGAAGCGTACTCTGGTGAAAAAGGCGTGGTTCTGCATCGTAAATTGTTTGATGCTGGATTGGCCCAACGGGCCTCCGAAGCCGGCGCCGAGGTGGTGACCAAGGCTAATGTCCACGGACTGTTAATGAAGAACAGCCAGGTTTGCGGCGTAAAGGTGCAGCATCTGGGTGAGTCGTACGAAATCCAAAGCTCCATTGTTATTGGCGCGGACGGGATTGAATCACGTGTCGGCCGGTGGGCGAGCATCAAGACTCAGACTCCCTTTGCAGAAATGGAAAGTTGCGCACAGATGACGCTGTCCAATCTGGATATTGATCCCACCCGGGTGATATTCTGGATTGGCAAGGACATCGCGCCCGGTGGATATTTCTGGCTTTTCCCCAAGGGGCCAGGTACAGCCAATGTCGGGCTAGGCATATCCGGGAAGTTTACCAAAGATAAAAAAGCGATCCATTATCTGAAATCCTTTATCGAGAAAAAATATTCCTCTGCATCCATTCTGACGATTGTTGCGGGTGGGGTTCCTTCCGGACCTCAGTTGAATGAACTGGTTGGTAATGGTCTGATGCTGGTTGGGGATGCGGCGCATCATACGGATCCACTTTCAGGTGGCGGCATTATCAATGCGTTGATTGGTGGAAAAATGGCCGGGGAAGTGGCTGCTGAATCCATCACGAAAAAGGATGTCACAAAAAAACAACTTTCTCGATATCAGAAACAATGGGAAAAGCAGAAGAAGAAAGAGCTTCAACTCGCATATAGAATCAAGAATATTATCCATGAATTTAAGGACGAGGATTTCAACAAAATCGCGGATGTGGTTTTAGAACTGCCTCTTGAAAAACGAACGAATACGGAACTGTTCAAGGTTGCGCTGAGGAAATATCCCAAGCTGATTTTGGATATGGCGACGATGTGGATTAGAAGTAAATAATCCGCCTGCGCCAAAGAACGGCTACGGCGGACAAGCAGGAATCCGCTTGCGCTAAAGAGCAGCTTCGGCGGACAAGCAGGAAACGGGGAAGAATAACATTCCCATATTATAGTTTAATGTGAGATTTCCGATGCGAGATAAAAAAATATTTACAATCCCGAATGTGCTGACGGTAGCGCGGCTTTTTATTCTGATTCCCATTGTCCACCATATCGTTCATCTGAACCAATGGTGGGCACTGTTCTGGATTCTATGCAGTATTGCCTCTGATAATCTGGATGGATTCATCGCGCGCCGGTTTAATCAGCAATCCGATCTGGGGCGCATTCTGGATCCGGTAACGGATAAGATCAATATCGTGGTTGTTTTAGCGGTTCTGACCTTTACACCGCATTATGGTTTCCCTTTCTGGTTTTTTGTATTCACAATCACGCGGGAACTTCTCATCTTGCTCGGAGGATGGATCATCATCCTACAAAAACATAATGTGCTTGAGGCAAATCGGGCCGGAAAGATGTCTGCATTTACAACTGGATTTATGATCCTTTTCTTTGTCATGCGCTGGCAGCCGTATGGATGGATCCTGCTCTGGATTACGTTGATCCTGACTATTGTTTCGACCTGGACCTATATCCGGATTTTTCGGAAGGCGGTTCAATCCACAAAGTGAATGTCACACTTTAACACTTGATCCCCCGGAGATTTTTAAATCATGTCAGATCACAATTCACAATGGGACAAGGGGCTTTCCAAGTCACGTAATATTTGGGGTCGCATTTCTCATGTGTTTCAACGTCAAACTTATGTGGATGCAGCCACGCTCGAAGAGCTGAAGGAGATGCTGCTCCAAGCGGATGTCGGCATTGACATTTCAGACGCGCTTCTGGACGCGGCACAAAAGGGATTGAAAAACGCGGATGATCCGCTGCTGGCCTTACGTCAGCTGCTGATTGATCAATTACGTGAGAATGCGCGGGATGATACGCAGTCCAATCCTTCCAATGAATCGCCGCATGTGATTCTGGTTGTGGGTGTCAATGGTACGGGCAAGACGACTACGATCGGGAAGCTCGCATTTCTGTTCAAGCGGCAGGGGAAAAAGGTTTTACTGGCGGCAGCTGATACGTTTCGGGCTGCGGCAAGCGAGCAGCTTGAAATCTGGTCGCAACGCGCCGGTGTGGATCTGATCCAGCAAAAACACGGAGCTGATCCCGCGGCTGTGGCTTATGATGCGCTTGAAGCCTCTATCGCACGCGGTGTGGATGTGCTCCTGATTGACACTGCAGGCCGTCTCCACAATAAAGCCAATCTGATGGAGGAACTCAGCAAGATTCGACGTGTTCTGAAAAAGCGGCTCGAATCCGCTCCCCACGAGGTACTGCTTGTTCTGGACGCGACCACCGGGCAGAATGGATTGAGACAGGCGGTGTCTTTCACAGAGACAGCCGGAGTGACTGGGATTGTGCTCACGAAGCTGGACGGCACGGCAAAGGGCGGGATCATTCTGGCTATACAAAAAGAATTGGGCATTCCCGTCCAGTTTGTGGGTGTCGGAGAAACTATTGACGATTTGCTGGAGTTTAATCCTGAAGCGTTCGTGGATGGATTGTTGAAGATCTCTAATTGATGTGTATTTTATTGGCACTTAGATAAAATGGGGATCAGCCATGTATAAGTATAAATGTTTAATTTTTATTCTTATGATAATTTTAAGTTTTCTTTTTTGTAAATCGGAAGATCCAAACTCTCCGTCTGATGAAAAATTTGTTATTCAAGTTGACAGCATCCAGGTTGAAAGCGAAATCAATCTCAATGACACTTTATCTGTCAAATTTTGGGGAATCATCGGTCCCGATTTGTGTTATGGATTTCATCATTTCGAAGTGCATACAGAACCTCATCAAATTTATTTTACTTTATGGGGCTTTCATACAAATGATGATATATGCGCAACGGCTCTCAGTGAATTGCGAGGAAAAGAATATAATTTCAAGCCCCAGAATAAGGGCACACTTTTAATTACTGTTCATCAACCGGATAATTCGGTTTTAATAGATTCAGTATTGGTCTTGTAAATTTTCTGTCAATCAACAGATTGATATTGCTTTTTCAAGGAGACTCTTAATTGTTTGAGGTATTTGATCCAACCTAAAAATCCAAATAAAACGCATCAAAGACGTGTGGCGCTTGTCACGCTGGGATGTCCGAAAAACGAAGTGGATTCGGAAGTATTGGCGGGGCAACTCCGCGATGACGGATTTCTTCTTTGCCCCGAACCTGAAGAAGCAGATATCATTCTTGTGAACACATGCGGATTTATTGAATCAGCCAAACAAGAATCCATCGAAGCGATTCTGGATTTATTGCGTTTGAAAGAGACAGATCAGAATCCCGAGATTTATGTGTGGGGTTGTCTGGCGGAACGATATAAAGAGGAGCTTCCCCAAGAGATTCCCGAGGCGGATGGATTTTTCGGTGTAGAAGCTTTTGATCAGATCCGATCAAGACTCAATCATCGTAGAAAAGATTTGTCCGATGCCACTCCTGGATCGCGTGTTCTTTCCACGCCGTCGCACACCGCGTATCTTAAGATTGCAGAAGGGTGCAGCCATCAATGTTCATTTTGTGCTATTCCTCTGTTCAAAGGGAAATACCGAAGTCGTCCAATCGTGGATTTGGTTCATGAAGCACAAGCACTGGCGGATCAGGGCGTACGCGAACTCAGCCTGATCGCGCAGGATACCACAGCTTACGGCACGGATTTTAATGACGGTACCCGACTTTCTGATCTCCTCCGTGACCTTGTACAAATTGATGGCATCGAATGGATTCGTATTTTATATGCGCATCCATCGCATATCGAGGATGATTTGATTCAGATCATATTAGAAGAAGAGAAGATCTGTAATTACCTGGACATGCCGCTTCAACATATTCACACACCCATTCTCAAGCAAATGGGACGGGGTATGCGGCGCGAGGAGATTGAAGGATTGATCCGCAAACTGCGCGAGAAGATTCCAAATATCACCCTGAGAACGGCTTTTATTGTAGGTTTTCCCGGCGAAACGGATGAGGCGTTTGAAGAGCTGCTTCAGTTTATCCAGGCCACGCGGTTCGAGCGGCTGGGTGCGTTTACCTATTCACCCGAAGAGGGCACGCCCGCATTTGAATTCGGTCCCATTCCTCCAAAAAATATTGCAGAAGCTCGCTACGATCAAATTATGCAAACGCAGCAGGAAATCTCCCTCGAACTTAATGAAGCTTTTATCGGCAAGACCCTCCCGGTGCTGATAGATGAGTATGATCCTGCCCAGAAAATGTATGCAGGGCGCACCCGGGGCGACGCGATCGAGATTGATCAAACGGTCTGGGTCCAGGGAGAATGTTCTATTGGAGAAATTGTACCTGTGCAGATTACAGACGCTGATGTGTACGATCTGATTGGCGTTCTAAATCCTTCTTAATTTAAAAGGAGATGGACCATGAAAATGCACCATCTTTTTAAAAGCATCGCATTTTGTTTGGGATGTATGTTGCTCATCTCATTATCCGCCAGGGCCGATATCCGGATTGATGCGAGAAAAGAGATGCCGATCTATTATTATGATATCATGACCAAAGCAGCTGAAGACACCGGCATGACAGAACTTAAATTGTTTGTTAAAATCGCGCATGACGAACTTCAATTCATCAAGGATGAGGAATTTTTTAAAGCGCGATTTGAATTGACCGTGACGGTTCTGAATGAATCTGAAGAGACGGTTGAAAGTTATATCAAGGCCCATGATGTAACCGTCGCTACATTCGAAGAGACCAACGCGCCATATTCTTACGCATTTGCTGAGGTCTCTTTTGCTTTGGAGCCGGCGCCCTATACACTGGTGGTGGGGCTGGCTGATTTGGATTCAGATCGGGGCGGTCAGCATAAGGTGGAACTCGATCTGATTGATTATTGGAAATTTGATTTCAGTATGAGTGATTTGCTTCTGGCAGATACCACATATACCAGGGCTGACGGTGTGTTCCAGTTGGAGCCCAATGTGTTGTGGAACCTGGGCAGTGAATCCAAAACATTAAACCTGTATTTTGAAATATACAGTACGATACCCTTTGAATCCATGCCGATTAACGTGTTGATTCGAACCCCTGAAGACAAGGTGGTCTATGAGTTGAAGCAAGAAATTTCCTTGTCAAAATTCAGAACACCGGTAGTTCAAAAAATTCCCAAAGCAGAGGTGCTGGCTGGAAAATACAAACTCGAAATTCAAGTAGGCAATGAAAAAATAACCACCCGGCGAATCAAGGATTTAACCATTCGCTGGATGAATCTTCCCATAATTACCACCGACTTGAACAAAGCGATTGATCAGTTGCGTTATATTGCCAATCCGGATGACATCAAGGCCATGAAGAAGGCTGAGGGCGATGAAAAGAAGGAAAAGTTTGATGCCTACTGGAAATCGGTGGATCCGACTCCCGGAACAGAGGCCAACGAATTAATGGTTGAGTATTTCCGTCGGATTGAATATGCAAATCAACATTTTTCAGGATATACAGAGGGTTGGCTCTCTGATCGCGGTTTGGTTTTTATTGTGCTTGGTGCGCCGGATGACGTTGAGCGGCATCCTTTTGAACAGGCTTCAAAGCCGTATATTGTGTGGAGTTATTATTTGCAGGGCCGGGATTTTGTATTTATTGACAGAACCGGATTCGGTGATTATCGATTGCAAAATCCACTCTGGGAAGTATACAGCGCACAATGATTTGTCCGATTAAGTAACTGAAGGAGTATTCGTGGCACTTTTAAAACTTGGAGTGTTTGCATCCGGTCGTGGATCAAATTTCGCGGCCATTCTCAAAGCCATTGATGTGGGCCGACTAAACGCATCTGTCCAAATATTAATCAGTAACAATACCGATGCCAAGGCGCAAGATCTGGCAAGGGAACGGGGCATTCCGACTCAGGTGATTAACAAGCCCGATTTCCCGGATCGTCCCGCTTTTCTTCAACCCCTGCAAGAGGCGCTCCGATCCAATTCGGTAGAATTCATCTGTCTGGCCGGATACATGAAGAAAATTCCGGATGAGATTATCCGTGAATATCATCATCGAATTCTTAACGTGCATCCCGCGTTGTTGCCCAGCTTTGGCGGCAAGGGCATGTACGGACATCATGTGCATGAAGCTGTACTCCAACAGGGATGCAAGGTTTCAGGTGTGACGGTTCATCTGGTTGATGAGGTATATGATCAGGGCCCGGTTGTGGCTCAAAGATGTGTGCCGGTTGAAGAGGACGATACGCCAGATACTTTAGCCGCGCGCGTTCTTAAGGTTGAACATGAATTGTTTCCCGAAGCGATTCAGCTCTTTGCCGAGGAGCGGGTATCTGTTAAGGATGGGAGAACAATTATCCGATGAAGGCGATTGGCGACATGAGATCCATTGATAATTTTACATAAATAATAACGGTTGATTCAGGTGTGGCACCAGGTTTGCTTATAATCCGATAGACCGGGAGGTCTGACCTCCATTATTCTCCTCGGACGCCTGAAAATCAGCCAATGAAATTGTGGCAGCGGACGGTAAGTGTCCGTTTCTGTAGAAATGAAAGGGAGGTTGATTTGTTAACATGTAAACGTGCATTGATCAGTGTTTCCGATAAAAGCGGTATTGAGGATTTTGCGCGATCGCTTAATGAACTGGGTGTTGAGATTATTTCTACAGGCGGCACAGCCAAAATGCTGAGTCAGGCAGGGATTCCAGTGATTCCCATTGATGAGGTGACCGGATTTCCGGAAATGATGGATGGCCGGGTCAAGACTCTGCATCCAAAGATTCATGGCGGGCTTCTCGGATTGCGGGACAATGCCGACCACGCGAAACAGGCTGAGAACATGGGTATTCAGTGGATTGATTTGGTGATAGTGAACCTGTATCCATTCGAAGCCACGATCGCGAAAGACAATGTCACCCTTGAAGACGCGATTGAAAATATTGATATTGGTGGACCGACCATGCTGCGCAGTGCGGCGAAGAATTATAAATTTGTGGCAGTAGTTACAGATCCGGTGGATTATAAAACAGTGCTTAATGAAATTGGCCAGACAGGAAATACGACTCTTGAAACACGGCAGAAACTGGCGGCCAAGGTTTTCCGCCGAACCGCAGATTATGACAGCATGATCGATCAATATTTGTCCAAAACCCTGGTAGACGACCCAGCTCTCCGATTTCGATTCGGCAAAGGAGAAGTTCTCCGTTACGGCGAAAACAGCCATCAGAGCGCGATGTTTTATCAGGATGAATCCAGCACGGAATCCTCGGTCGCCATTGGCGAGGTGTTGGGTGGCAAGGCCATGTCCTTTAATAATTATGTGGATGCGGATGCGAGTTTCGAAGCGGTGAAAGATTTGAGGGGTTCCATCGGCGTGGCAGTGATTAAACATACCAATCCCTGCGGATATGCCACGGGCGAAACCGCGGGTGAGGCACTTGAACGGGCCTGGGCGGGAGATCCCATTTCAGCATTCGGATCGGTGATCGCGTGCAGCGCACCGGTGGATTTGACGTTTGCTGAGTTTTTAAAAGGAGCAAATGTTCTGCATATCGGATATATGGTCGAGGGCGGAAAACTGATTCCTCGGGAAATCCCCAATAAATTCGTGGAAGTTGTAATCGCGCCCGATTTCGAACCGGCCGCATTGGAACTGCTTTCCAAAACAAAAACGCTTCGATTGGTCCGCGTTCCAGACCTTGACTCAGGCATCATTGAATCCAAGACGTATCGCAAGATCACAGGCGGTTTGCTCGAAATGGATCGGGACCTGGCTGTTTGGGAAAAGTTCGACATGGTTACGAAAAAACAATTTGATCCAGAGATGACATCCCTTGCTGAATTTACATACAAGGCATGCAAGCATACCAAGTCCAACGCGATCGTTCTGGGACGGGCCTACAAATCCGGTCATTATCAGGTGATCGGCATGGGAGCCGGACAGCCCAATCGGGTGGATTCTCTCCGCAAGCTGGCTGTGACCAAAGCGATTGAAAATTTACAAATTGAGTATGATGCAATAAAGCCATCCATTGATTTCGAATCCTATGTTCAAAAAGAATTTGAGCCCATGGTGATGGCGTCCGATGCCTTTTTCCCGTTTGATGATACAGTTCGGGCAGCGGCGGAGTATGGCATCAAATATATCGTGCAACCCGGAGGATCCAAACAGGATTCTGATTCCATCGAGGCTTGTGATGAATTGGGAATGGCCATGGCGCTTACGGGCACGCGACATTTCAGACATTAAAGGAGTCATTCATTTTGGGTTTATTTAATCTGCTTAGCCAGGATCTGGCAATTGATCTTGGAACCGCCAACACACTCATTCATGTCAAGGGCAAGGGCATCCTGCTTAACGAACCCTCGATGATCGCGGTGCGCCGGGACAACCATCAGGTCGTGGCGGTCGGAACAGACGCACGAACCATGTGGGGCAAGACACCTGAAAACATCATGACCATCCGCCCAATGAAAGACGGTGTGATCGCCGATTTTGATCTGGCTGAGTTGATGATTAAAAAATTTATCCAGAAAATTAAAGTGCGGCGGTTTATCCATCCTCTGATGGCCATTTCGATTCCTTCCGGTATCACGGAAGTTGAACGGCGGGCTGTACGGGATTCCGGTGAACACGCGGGAGCGCGTGCGGTTTATCTGATCGAAGAGCCAATGGCCGCTGCGGTTGGAGTAGGGCTCCCGATTGAAAATCCTGTCGGCAGTATGGTCGTGGATATCGGCGGCGGCACCACGGAAATCGCGGTGATCGCCATGTCCGGGATTGTGACCAAAATCTCCATTCGTATCGCCGGCGATGAACTGGATCAGGCCATTATACAGCATTTTAAAAAGCAGCATAACCTGCTCATTGGCGAACTCTCTGCCGAACAACTCAAGATCAATGCGGGATCCGTGCGTCCATTCAATACAGACAAACAACTCGCCGTAAAGGGCCGTGATTTGCTGACCGGAATTCCACAGACTGTGGATGTGCATGCCGGTGAAATCCAGGAGGCCCTCGAAGAGCCAGTGCGCGCAATTGTGGAAGCGGTACTGCTTTCATTAGAACAAACCCCTCCTGAACTTTCCTCCGACATCCTTGAACGTGGCATTATCATGACCGGGGGTGGTGCCATGCTTCGTGGACTGGATCAGCGACTTCGTCAGGAGACCAAACTGCCGATTAGCATTGGTGAAGATCCACTTACTGCAGTGGTTCGCGGCGTGGGCATCGTGCTTGAGGATTTGAAAACGTACAGGCCGATTCTTGATTTACGCCATCGGCGCTAAAGGCAGGATGGATCAGTGACACAGCAATCCTTCTGGAAGCGTTCCGGCGACCGCTGGCTGCTCATGTTTTTTATTCTGCTCTCTCTCATCTTCATGAAGCTGGATTCCACATCATCCATTCAATCCCTTAAACTCTGGGTTCTGGATCGAGTTACGCCTTTGACGGGCAGCCCGAAGCAGACCTTGCACTTTTTTCAATCCGGTCAGGAAAATCAAACCCTGATAACACAGCTTGCTCAACGTGATCTGGATTTTGCGCTGTGTCGTGAGATCCGGCACGAAAATGAGCGATTGCGAACACTTCTCGATTTGAGATCCCGCTCCGAGAATATTCTGTTACCTGCTGAAATTACGAGTTGGGGCACGCGGGTCCTTCCTGGCAGCGTGCACTTGAACGTGGGTTCAGACAAGGGATGTCGCCGCAATCTGGCCCTGATTGCTCATGGGGGTGCGGCCGGTCGGTTGGTGGCCACGGGACGATCCTCTTCAGTTGGTCAATTGTTGAATGATCCCACCTCACGCATCAGCGGCATGGTTCAACGCAGCCGCGTCCTTGGTATTGTACACTGGCTTCATGGGGATGTGTTCTCCTTGAAAGGTGTGCCGGTGAACAGTGACGTGACGGTTGGAGATACGGTGGTTACTTCCGGGTACAGCGACATTTACCCGAAGGGTCTGCCAATTGGCCAGATTCAAAAAATTACATCGGATGAATCCGGCCTGTTCCTGAATGTTCAGCTTCGGCCGGCGGTTGATTTTTCCAGACTCGAAACCGTGTTTGTCGTGATTGACACTTTATAAAACTGAGAGGATTGATCCTGCAAGTCTTTAAGCACATTCTCATCACCCTCACTGTTATTCTGATGCAACCTCTCCTGGCGTCTCTGTTTGAGATTCGCGGGATAGCATTTGATTTGTCGCTGATCTGGCTGTCGTTCCTTTGTCTTCAGTATCGGCGAAAATCCTCCATCATCTGGGGATTCACACTCGGTCTTCTCATGGATCTGACAGGCGGAGGCATACTCGGGCTGCATGCGTTCTCCCTGGTCATTGCCGGATATGTCGGTTCCCTGATTTCGGGTGTGCCCCAGCAAGGCAAACCCTTCTCCATCCGATTTACTTTGATGCTGGTTCTCAGTCTGCTGAATTCGATCATACCGCTCCTGTTTCGTACTATTGATGCCGAAGCCGGATTGGGATCGCTGTTGCTTCGATACGGTTTTCCGAATTTTCTTTATACTTTGATCGCCGGGCTCATCCTGCATGCGGTTCATTCTATTCTCGATTGGTGTAGAGGAGATGCGCGGAATTGAATGATTTCCCATCCAAATCCTCACGGATGCAACTGGTTCGCATTCTGATGACAGTGCTATTCAGTGT
>JABMRT010000287.1 GCA_013202295.1 Candidatus Zhuqueibacterota bacterium | reverse complement strand
TACCGGTAGATGCAAAAACCTGATCACCTTCTTTAAAGCGTGTTACATCTTTACCTACTGATTCAATTTCCCCAGCTAATTCCACCCCTAATACAGTTTTTCTTGGTCCTCTGAAACCTAACATCATTCGCACGGGAAGCCAAAACAAGGGAGGGAATACAGCACCTCGAATTCTTGCATCCGCTGCGTTTGCTGTTGTTGCAAATACTTTGATGAGAACTTCATTGTCCTTGGGGACAGGTTCTTTTACCTTTTTAAGCTGAAGGACATCCTCTGGTGATCCGTATTTTATGCATACAATTGCTTTCATGAGTTTCCTCCAATATTGCTTTGATTCGGCCATTTTCAGAACAGTTTACTACAATCTATCCTATAAGTCTGTAAAACCTAACGTGATTTTCACAGGTCGAACCGCCAACTGTTTTATTAATAAAAACAAGTAATTCCATAGGACTTAAAGATTAGAATAAAATGGTACACGGTTTGATCCTTGTGCAAAATTTGGTTAGCCAATAATCTATTGTAATAATATCATTTTATTTGTCTTTATAAAATTGTCTGCTTTAATTTTATAGAAATATAAACCGCTTGCGACCTTTATTCCATTTCCATCTTTTCCATTCCAGACTATATGATATTTCCCAGGTTCTTGTTGCTTATCAATCAGTGTTATGATTTTTTGTGCAAGAATATTATGAATAGTAATAGTAACATCACACATTTTTAGAAGTTGATATGTAATCGTTGTTGTTGGATTGAATGGGTTGGGATAGTTTTGACACAGAACAAACGACATCACATTATTTTCTTTTTCACACGCGTACGGAACTGATGTATTGGATCTATTAAATTTCATCCAATCCAGATTCCAGGGTGCCTGCGTCACATTAACTCTGAGGATTTGTTCACCCGCCTCCAAATTAACAATGCACGTAATAGATTCCCATTGATTCCATCCGCCTGTTGGGGGAATCTCAAATTCGCACAAAATCTCACCATCTTTATGCAATGCGCCCTGACCATCAGGATAACCACTGTCGAGTGACACTCGAAATGTCACATCGTATTGTCCTGTTTCCTGGACATCAACCCTATAATCAATCCAATCCTGATCATCAAACCACCCAAGATGAATCACACCTGCTGACAGCATTTCTGTTTCCACACCCGACATGTCCACAAAAGCTTCCGCTTCAATTTTTCCGGGGATTTCATGAATTTCCACTCTATCTTCAAGATTGATGTCCATCCAGTTAATATTCCAGCCTCCCACTTGAGCATGCAGACGAAATTGATGGGTGCCTGATTGCAGATTGAGTGGACATAAAACTGTCGTCCAGTTCTGCCAGCCACCCGTACCAGGTACAAGAAATCTTGAAAGACGTTGCCCATCCAGATTCACATACGCCAAACCCTGAAAATCATCTGTCAGCTTTGCCGTGCGGAACTCAGCTGAATAAATGCCGGATTCGAGTACAGCCACTTCAAATTCTATCCAATCGCCATCATCGATCCAGGCAATGTTCAATCCTCCTCCAACGTCTGTGGTAGTTTCGGTATCCACGCCTGACATCTGCGAATAGGACTCAGCTTCTATCTTTCCTGGAACAGGAAAATAACTGCCGACCGTAAAATTTTGAAAAATATCCTCGAGCCACTCCGAATTGGCATCACCATACTCCTGAGTCGGAACGCCAGCCATGCCTTCCGTATATCCATTCCATGCATTAAAGGTCACGCCCTGAGCAGGTGACTGAAATACCCATTGGGTCAGCGCTTCCCGCCAACTTGAGTTGTTGCCGTATTGAACAGACCCGGGGAATACAATATGTGCATCATATCCGGGAGATATATCAATGATGAAGGGAATGCCGGTCTGAATCCAGTCTGACGCAAATTGCTGTTTCCAGTTTATCAATTGTGTTTCATCACTGCTGCCAACCCAGATTTCTGAGATGAAGCACTGGATACCAAGAAGTGAATTTTGTGTTGCAAGCCAGGGTCCCGTGGTTTGCGGGGCAGGCCGGAAAAATCCAGGAGCATTCGTACCCGGTGGCATCACATCAATGGCAAATCCTATCGGGATTCCGGTATCAGTTAATATTTTCTGAGCCACGCGGTCAAATCCAT
Source organism: Candidatus Zhuqueibacterota bacterium (assembly GCA_013202295.1). Lineage (GTDB taxonomy): Bacteria > Zhuqueibacterota > QNDG01 > QNDG01 > JABMRT01 > JABMRT01. The sequence goes on along the minus strand of JABMRT010000287.1, from coordinate 3,928 downwards.
TGGCAAATTTCTCATGACTCATATTGGCTTGATTGGATGAAACGTGGATTATTGAAATCAGATACCGTTCTTCACCCGTTTGATCATAGACACGTACCCATTGATCAGGCCAACTTTCATCGATTGGGTTCACCAAATATCGGTCTATCAAATCCTTGCACATAGCAACAAATCCGGGAGCCGGATTCGCGCTGCTGCCGGGAAAGTCATCTCGAAATATAAAACCGGAGGAATTAGGTGTTTCGGTGTAAGATTCAATATATGGCGCAATGAGGATATCCTTATCAACCGCTGCATCAAACAGCTCATCATGCGATTCGGTCGATGACTGCATTGGTGCCCACCAGGCCCAGTTGTCTGTACCGGGCGGTCCCCAGTATGACATATTGATCACGTTCACACCGGCGTCAATCATTGCTTTGATAGCGTATTCGCGGTTCGCAGAATTTACAGACCAGGACAAATGCCGTGAATCAGAGGGATGAATGGTGTAAAGCACTTCGTTGGAAGATGCAAACACATCGTAATATTGAATTCCATTCCGTGCATTGCCTGCAAAAAAGAATGTACTCTTGATGGGGTGATTTTCAAAACCGGAATTGGCCAACCGGCCCCAGACAGTTTCTGATGTAGATGAAATCAGCGGCATCATAATAAAAAGGAAAATCCAGAAAAGTTTTAGAATTTTCATTTCGATCCTCCTGACACATTTCCGATAGATGGCTATGTGATATTATGTTAATTTCATCTATCGGGAACTCATACTACAGTAGTTCGCAAGACAATGAAAGAAGGGCAATCAAGATAAATAAAAGGTTCATTTTTCTTTTCATCGTATCCTCCTATTTGTTTTATATGATATAACATTAGCATAATTGGTGTGGCAAAAAGATTCGGTCCCGAAGCTGCGTTAATTGTTGAACCGCATCCCACAACACCGTCCATAACTCGACTTTTTCATTGGTGGTTGTGGCCGTCCACTTGAGAATGAAAGCATAAAAGAGATCACTTACTGCCACATCCATTTCATGCATGGGTTAGCATTGATTATTCAATTATACTTCTATTCCAAATTCAATATGATCATATATTAAAATGTCTAATCTTTTACAAGACGAATTGAGCATCCATAATTTTTCTCCCGATATTCTCCTTCGCCATAGATAATCGAATAATTACACCCCAGAAACCAATACCTCGCATTAAAATCATCATACACAGTCCTTGACCAAAAGAAGGTGTATCCACCTCTATAATCAAAATTACCCTCACGCATTCGACACCCTGCAGGAAGTGCAGAAAAGCCACTTTCATTGGTTGCGTCTGTGTTTGGTGCTTTCCAGTATGTAAGTCCTAAAGTTTTCAACTTACCGCCAGCAACATCGGAACTGCCAAGATACTTAATTAATTCTCGCCATTCATTATTATCCGGCACATGCCAGCCCATAGGTGCAATATTTCGATTATCATTGACAACATGCCAGTTATACAAATGGCCATAGGTATTCTCAGCCCCTCCACTGTTCTCATATGTACAAAAGGCACCAGAATTTAACTTGAACCACTCAGAATTATTAACCACATAAGGTATTTGATCTCCATTCCTATAATGCGCCACCCTAAGATTTTCAGCCATCCAGACTTGATTACCTATTTTAACGGTTTTATATATGTTTTCATCAATATCTTTAAGTGTTCCATATGAATGTTTAGATACCGGTTTACTGGCCTGTTCTGTATCTTTTACCAGACGGATAGAAAATCCGAAGTGTTCATCGTAGGTACCACTTGAGATGATTCTTGAATCAGCGACATCTAATTGCTGCATCGACAAATTACTACGATTGCTTGTGAATGACCAAAACCATGCATTGATGCCCAAAGAGTATGATCTCCCATTTTCGAAATCACGGTCACCTCCGGGAAGGGCGGAAAAACCACTCTCATTTGTTGCCCCGTTATTTGGACTTCGCCAATGTGCTGTGCCTGTTTCTTTCAATTTACCGCCTGTTATATATAAGCCCCCAAGATAATCGATAAGGATTTGCCATTCATCCTTCGTCGGCACATGCCAGCCTTTAGGTGCGATATTGCGCCTATCCTTCACAGCATATCCATTATACAAATAACCATAAGTTATTGCATGCATTTCTTTGTTATTATATGCGCCATATGAACCAGTTGTTAGCTTGGCCCATTGAGAATTATCCGTTATGTTGGGAATGGGATCTCCATTCCGATAATGCGTCACTTTCAAATTTTCTGCCATCCAGACTTGATTACCTATCTTGACCGTCTTGTAGACGTTGCCGTCAATGTCTGTCATGGTATTGGGGGCATCGATCACTTTTTTTCTTGGTATAGACTCTGCTTTATGCTCTTTAATATCAGCCACCTTAAATTTTACAACAACAGTCAACAAAAAATTATCCCGATCGCCCGCTACCGGGTAGAGCCAAACGCTCTCAAGTTTTCGATACACATCTTTCTGCTGCCCTCTGCTATAATCGGTCAACATGAAATTATCAATTGTCGTCTCTTCCATGAATTGTTCGATCTTGGAGTAACTCTGCTCAATCTGACCAGCAATATCAACAGCGGTCTTGGCAATATCTTCTGCGGGAGTGCCCTCAGTCGTGACACTGACACTGTAACGGGGAATCAGTTCCCGCTCTTTCGTGGCGATGAGCTGATTCTTCAAAGCATCCAGTTCAGAATCCAGATAAGACAACGCCTTATCGATACTTTTATCCGGATTGCCCGCATCATAAACCACATTGGTCTTTTCTTCGATGATATTCTTTAAAGTGCCGCTGCGGTTAATAAGGCTGTTTTCAAGTGTTTTAATCTCATCATCAACCTTTGTGATATTGGCATTTCCATTTCTGAGGATGTCGGCTTGTCGTCTTTCAGCCGTGGCATTGGCGAGCCGAATCGATTCTCGCGAAGACTGTACTTCAAAAGAAACTTTGATGATCTCATCCTGTGAGACACCTAATCCTTGAAGTTTGGATTCGTAATTTCTCTCAGTCATGGCATTGAGGATCAAATGCGTTTCAGAAGCGGCTGTTTCGGCTGAAGATGTTTTAATAGTCTTTTTCAGAGGGGTTACATTAATTTTAACCAGATATAGAAATTTGGTGCGATTGTCAATGGTTCGGGATATGTATTGACTCTCAACGCTCATTTCACCGCTGATTGTCGCAATAATTTTATCCGAGATGAGTTGAGAAGATTCAATCGTAGTCAGGGAGGAAATAAAAATGCCGTTCAAGTCTTCAACCGCTTTGGGTGTAAGCGCTTTTTCAGACACATCTGCAAGCTGCTGTTTGGAAGCCCAGGGATCTATATCTTTCTGTACCACAATGAACAGGCCTTTGTAATTGATACTTGAAAGATCACTCTGAACTTGTGATTCTATCTCCTTCTTGTTCCTCCTCTTTTCCGCAATTACCTCATTGATTTTTTTGATATCCTTCAGCTGCAGAAGTTCCTGTTTGTCCATAAAAAGATTAGACATCTTGCTTTTAATTAAGGATATCTCATTTTCAACAGAATTATTGCTCTTGCGGATAGCAAGCCGCAATTCATCAATGTCGACGGGAGTGAACAATACCCGTTCACTGTTCAACGTCTGCACAATTGATGATTTATCAAGACCGCTTTTGGGGATAAGGATCAGACTTTGAGGAGTGTAGTATTGAGCAATAGCCTGCTTAATGAGTAACAAAGAAATAATAATCAATAATTTTCTTTTCATCATTGTGCCCTCCTATAAAACCATAAAATAGACAAATCATCATTTTATATGCTAACATCGCGTTTCACCGGTGAAAACAACTGTTACTGTCCCCGAAGAAAACGGGAATTAAAATGAACAAACAAAAACATCCGCACAGAAGCTTTTTAATGAACAGCGGTAATGTCC
>JABMRT010000286.1 GCA_013202295.1 Candidatus Zhuqueibacterota bacterium | reverse complement strand
TTACCGACTGTATCACTGAATATGAAAACGAAGTCACCCACTTGCATGGACAGGGTATCCTTGCTGTAACTGTATTCACCAATATCCAGAGTCTGAAGACCTGTTCGGCTCCAGCCGGAAGCGTCCTCGTCCAGCTCAAGGACGCGAGATGCTTTCCGGAAGGCAAGTTGAAATCCCTGCACCACGGGAAGTTCTGCTGTGACTGAGACACTGGTGTCCTGATCAATCAGGACTTCTCCGGTTTCTGTGTTGATCAGGCTGAAGTTCTTGGTGCCCGGATAGAGCCGTCTGCCTGAGCCGAACAGGCTATCCTCAAACACAATCTGGTAGGTGTCACCGCTTTGGATCGACTCAGGATTAATGACTTCCACAGAGATGGAACCGTCTGTGGTGGCACCCGGTAATAGTTCGATCATATCGATGCCGCCTTCCACAAAGCCCGCGGAGGGAGATTCGGGACGAACTTGAATGACATTGACTCCTTTCTCCTCAATTTCACCAGACTGGCTAAGTGAAATAAATTTGGTGCATTCTGAAGGCGGAATGCCCAATTCTCCATCCCCCCGGTCATAGGAAGTCACAGCATAATAATAGGTAAATCCATTTTTAACGGTTGTATCCACGAATGTATGGGTCAGACCCGTATCATCTCCAAGATAGAATTGAACACCCTTAATAGGAACAGCAGCAAAATCGGTGATGCCATTATCCATATCGAACTGAGCCAAGGGTTTGCGATAGATAACAGTACCATAGCCATCTGTAATCGGATCCATATCTCCCCAGCCGGGATCGGTAGACCGGTAAATCCGGTATCCTTCGAAATCTTCACCGGTTATAGGATCGACTGATTTTTCAGCAAAATCATCCCACATTAAAGTGACTTTATGATCTCCTGCAATCGCTGTCACAGTAGGGATATTGGGTGCCTTGGCAAAGTTATAATTTTCAGTATATGCCTCTGAGAACCAGTGATTGTTGATTATGATATCATCCTCGTTGATTCCCGCAACCAGCCCCATTGAAAAACGTTCAATTCTACCCGGGGGCATTGGGAAATAACCAGAACCCCACAGCAATTCAACATTGTCATTTTGCATGACATCATCCAGATAGCCCGGTACAGTAAATTCCCAGACTTTATTGTCATCATGGTGGGGCATGTCGGTCCACTGATAAAGTGTAAAACTGGTTAGTCCCAGCATGTCTGTCTCATCGATATCAGTTTTATCAAAATGCGGTTCCCCAGCGGTTGGTATTCCGTCTCCTTCACCCGGGTCTTTTGTGAAAGGAGCTCCATCCTGCCCAAGATCATCGAGATTGGGATCCCAATCGCCATCATTGTCAATTCCGTCATCACGTTCTTCATCAAGGAGCAGGTTGTCAGCACCTGTGCCTGTAAAATAATCAATGCATTTGGCACCTACGTATAAATACCGTGTGATCTCGTTTGGCGGCAAACCCACAGTCGATCCCTGGTTTTCATCGATGAGCCCGTTCAGATTATCATCAACCAGATTGGTGGGATTTTCTTCAACGATCTTTCCTGGATAAAATTTAAAGGTTAAGTCCTGATATGTGACAGTTATGGTATCGCTGGTCAGTATTTCCCTGGTTCTTTTAAAGGTTGAATAATCGATAATGACAACCTCTTCTCCTTCTTCAAGTGTTCTGGGAGCAAACATCGCCTCCGAAATCGTAGAGCCGGTACCCAAGCTGCCATCGCCGTCATTGTCAATGCCATCCTCCGGGTTTCCCGGCGTTTCCAGCATGGAGCCTCCAAAATATCCTACTGGCATCCATCCGCCGGCACCGACATCATCAAAATCATAGAGATAAGCCAGATTTTCTTCGAGATTGTATTTGCCATTGTCATCATTGGAATCCCATCCGGTCTCGGTGTCGCCCATGTTGTTGCCGATTTTATACGCAAAGATCATTTTATCATGGTTATGGGTTCCGATGTTTTCAATATCATAAAGAATAAAGATGCCATCTTCAACCAATGCATTTGACCACTGAAAACCGCGCACGGCCATTCTTATTCCCAGGCCCCTGCGAAGCGAATCGGTTGAATCCGGGTAGAACTTGAACTCTGCATTGGCATAATCATCGGCTACAAAATAACTCTCTTCGTCTGCATTAAACACATTTTTACCGAAATATCCATTCCAGGAACCAACCCAGCCCGGATCAACCGGATCGTCCCATTTGTCAGGCCAGTGAACCGGCCAGGACCATTTCCATTTACTCATGGCTGCCTTATTGGTATCCGGATGAGCAAACCCGGGTAAAGGTAAAAACGTCCACCACTCACCCTCGGGGCTTGCATCTCCGCGGGAGACCGAATTGGGATCAGCGGGATCTCCTCCTCCGGGAACCACACTGAATATATGTCTGAGTTCTTCTTCGGTGTCAATCACTTCAGCACCCACAAAGGTGTTGCCGTCTAATAAATATATATGAGCTGAATTGATCGGCCACTCGCCGCCAATATCCGGTGGGCGTTCCTTGGTACCGAAGGACCCGTCGTTATAAAACGTAGTACGGAATTGATTGCCGGCATGCATTCCATTACGTGTCTCCAGGAAGTCACCATGCAGCCCATCCAGCTGTGCGTAACTTCCTGTCGCGGCTATGAATAAAGCGGCAATATAAATCCATGTAATTGGAGTCTGTTTCATTGGGTTCTCCTTTGAATACAATTAGAATACAATGGACAATCCGATTTGAACCTCACGCGGCGCTGTATACCAGTCCGGCCGTAAAACAAAGGACTCAACCGTGCCCACGCGTTTTGAATTATACGGCACACGTTCTGGTGTGATATTGGTTGTATAATCGGGAGATCCTGTATCGGTGTAGACAAAAGTCGCATCGCGCGTATCAAACAGGTTATAGATGTTGGTGAAAACCTCCAGGTTGAATCCGCCCACCTTGATTCGTTTATTAATGGTCATATCAATTCGCTTCTGATCAGGCAACCTCTCGCTGTTCTCTTTCAAACCTATCAATGCTGCACCACCGACAGATTGTCCTACCGGGAATGTCGGTGAATAGGGCCGTCCTGTCCAGTAACGTCCTTTTAACGAGAATGTCCATGTATTCAATCTATAAATGATATTGCCATTTAGCGTATGGTTCTGGTCCCAGGGCATGGATATCATGGCTAGCCGGGGCTCCTGCTGATTTTGAATAGCGTTGAACGCATCCCTTGGATTGGCGTATGTGCCTTCTGCGATTTGATATGAATAATCGAGACTTGCTGAGAAATTATAGCTGAATCGTTTATTCATTTTTACGGTGATGCCACGCACGTTGGCATAGTCTCTGTTTTCAAATTGAGAATATTTCACGGATGGGATCTCGGTATCTATAAGTGGGCTGGTACCCACCCAATCCCGGATATCTTTATAAAACAATGTGACATCCACACCGATATTCTCAGTCAGTTGTTGCTGCAATCCGATTTCATACTGGACCGTCCGTTCCGGTTTAAGATCAGGATTGCCGAAGACGGTATATCCGCCCCCAGCGGATAGCTTAAAATCAGGATTGTCAAACAAGTATTCGAAATCAGGAACCTGGAAGAAATGTCCATATGAGAAATGGATGACACCTTGATCGGTAATCGGAAAGGCAAAGCCCAAACGTGGACTGATTGCCCATTTGCCACTGATCTTTTTCTGCATAAAGGCCCTTCTCTCATCCGGCGTGTATTCTTCAAATTGTGAAATATAGTCATCCCGTTCTTCCTGTGTCAGATCCGAAGGAGGGGCGATCCAATCCCTGTATATATTTTCTTTTTTAAACGGCGTATATATATTCGGATCATGGGGGTCTGCGGGTGCCACGGTGTTGGGATCGAAATAATCAAACCGGACTCCGATGTTGACATTGATATCTTTGAGCTCGATTTTATCTTGAATATAGGTTGAAAACTCTCGCGGTTTCTGCGTATAGTCATGCCGGTTAACATTGCCCACTGCTGGTATTGCCGGTTCGAAAGGTATAATGATTTCATTGCCATCCATCGCAGACTGAAGGGCGTAGGAGTGAAGTGATAACTCGTGAAGCCGCACCTCAAAGCCGGTCTTGACCTGATGGGCTTGATCCACTTGACTGGTCAGATCAATTTTTGCAAGCCAATATGCCGAACTGCGTTTGTATTGATCCAGGCTCATACCGGATTGCAGAAAGCTGTATGATGTGGGCGTTTGATTCGAGTCAGGATGAACATAACCCTGTGATCCGGAAGGATCCACCACATATATATATCCTATGCGGTCTTGACGAATCTGGTCAAGCCGGGCCTGCCCTTCCGGCGTTGTGGGATCGAACTCATAGACTCCACGAACAGTATCACCAGTCACACGAACAAGATAATCACAAGCCTGGAGTGGATTATCATACACAGAATACTCATACTCGTTCAGGAAACGATTAATCCGTGCTTCATAAAAGGTATTGTTTGAAAGTACATGATTCCAGGCTAAAGTGTGTGAAGTACCTCCGCCTTGCTGTTTCGGTAAACCATAGGGATTGTATCGATAATCATGCCGGTTGACACCAGCTCCTGAACGGTCATTTTGCCAATAATTATGGAACAGATTGTAACTGATCTTTAGATTGGGATTGGCGCGCCAGGTCAATTTTGCCTGTCCGGAGTATCTCCAATTTGGATTAAGGGACACAAGATTCGAATCTCCCGGATTGCCTTGCGGAGTAAACCAGTCACGGCCGTAAATGTGTCCTTCATTCGATTGATATCGTCCATTCATGAAAAATGTTAATTTATTTCCGAGCAGAGGGACAGGGCCACTTAAATTGAATTCCGAATTATAAATTTGATTAAATTTTTTAATCGGATTTTCATCAATCCCCTCAACACTGATGGCCCCGGTCTCAGGATCTTCAGTGATGTCGACTTCAGTAAGCACATTGAAGACTTTATCTGAACTGATATAATCACCGATATAGGATGAAAATTTTCCATGATAATCAGGGGATCCCTCTTTGGTGATAATATTGACGATCCCTGACATGGCCTGACCATATTCGGCGTTAAAGGTGCCGCTTACAACCTGGAGCTCCTGAATGGCTGAATTTTCGACTGAAACGCCCATGTTTCCGGAGAAAAGATCTGTGGCTGCCACACCATCTACCCAGAATGCAACTTCACCAGCCCGTCCGCCACGAATGTGCAAATCATTGCCCGATCGCACGACACCTGCCTGAAGTTCCAGTAAATCATTTAGATTTGTGACCGGGAGTGCTTCAATCTCTTCGGCTGAAACAGATGACATGGATGATGTCATATCCGGTCTGACCAGAGGCCGCTTGGCAACCACTACAACGGCTTCATCAGTTTGTACCACAGACGGTGTGAGTGTGAAATGAATTTGTGTTGTTCTATCGATGCTGACACGCACATTTTCAACAACCATAGGTTTATAGCCCATCATGGTCGCACGCATCGTATAAATACCGGGTGGAAGATTAATAATATTATAATAACCATCCATTCCAGATGCCGCTCCAAACAGAGTATTCTCGATCATCACATTGGTTCCAATAAGGAGCTGATTGGTTTCCTGATCGATGATTTCACCGGCGATCTTGCCGGTTGTTCCAGACCAGAGTGGAACTGAGCATGCTATGATTAGTATCGCTCCAAAGCGAATCATCCAAGATTTTTGATACGCCATTTAAACCTCCTGTGATCTGACTGTTTGATTTCTATTTAGATACTACGCAAAATATTTTTTAAGATCAAGCATTGATAATCTGCTGATTATTTAAATGTATAAGTGCTACCCGTAACCTGTATTGTTTTTTTTAATTGATTCCGTGGTTACTGCTTTTACACTGGGCAGAATACCGCCTACTGCGATTTCAAAGGTTCCGTGTTCGACCACGAATTGTCCCTCGTCACTGAATACTGCGAGTCTCATTAATTAGACAAGTTCGAAGACTTTATTCCCATCATTTATGATGGTATACTATTTAAGCAAAACCATTCGGTTTGTCAGTTGTGTCTCAGGCGTTTTCAGTTTGTAAAAGTAGATACCGCTCGGCACAGAGTTTCCTTCAAGGTTGGTTCCATCCCATTGCGCTATGTATTGCCCCTGACTAATGTATTCATTCAAAAGTGTTTGGACAAGCTGTCCCTGCACATTGTAGATGGAGAGGTTGATATCAGCAGGTGCGGGAAGCGAGAATTTGATTTCAGTTGTTGGATTAAAAGGATTCGGGAAGTTCTGATATAATGAATAATGACCAGGATGGACATGGGTTTCCTTTTTAACACGGGTTTCCCGGGGTTCCCATCCTATATCAATAATTTCGACAGCATCCAGAAAAATGTCTTCTGTATCTTCACCCAGGAGAATTTTAAAATCAGCTGTCGGATCATTTATTAAATTTACATATTCGTATGGTCCATAGTAGATTTCGCTGATATCAAGATCCTGTGTCCATTGCTGATACACAGTCCAATCACCACCGCCTTCCTGGAAGTTGAAATATATGGTTTTGACGTCGTAAACTTCTGCAGCAAAGCTGATTTCATAGACATGACCAGAATCGAGCCCGCAACGCTGAACCAGCATCACATGCCAGTTTTCAGTTCCTAACGCTGAAATCTGTATGTCTGCCATTGGTTCATGGTCAGACAAATACCCCTCATCATCAATCTCTAATGTTGCCTGAGCACCTTCATTCAATTGAAGCTGCCACGGGGACGTGTTGCAGGCGAATTCGCCGTTGATCAAGATGTTGCCATCTGAAATTGGATCTACAAAGATTTGTAGTGTATCAGAGAAAAATTCATTGTTATCGGTATCCTTGACTTTTGCTGAGATGTCGTAGATACCCGGCTCAACCTCTTCCCACAGCTTTTCCCAGGGTGCATTGCTTACACTGCCGAAGGATCCTTTGTTATGATAAAAATAGACCCTTTTAATCTCACCCGACTCAACGGTGATCTCTGCTCCGACCATAATATCGGAACACGCTTCGAAACGCTGACCATTCTGAATACCTGTAATTCTGATTGTCATATTGGCATCCGCATCCCCAATAAGCGACATTGCAGAAAGAATCACCAATCCAATAAAACTATTAAATATTCGCATTTTTTCCCTCCCTTTGATGATCTGAATATAAAAGCGATGACATCCGTATATAATAAAGTTAAAGGATAAAATCCAGCAACATTTTTTTGGTTTCCCAAAACAGAAAGGTTTTTTTATTTTATTATGAAAGAGGCGCCTGTAACTTCCATCTGTTTCATGAGTCGATTGGTCGTTGGTGCTTCGAATCCTGGTAAAATGCCGCCCACCGCGAATTCAAAGGCACCAGGTTCAACCACGAATTGCCCCGCATCACTGAAGACCGCGAGCTGTTTGGGCTTCAGTGTGAATTTGACTTCCTTCATCTGACCCGGATTCAAATGAATGCGTTTGATCCCCTGCAATGCCTGAATTGGAATAGGAACAGATGCTTCCATATCCTTTACGTACAACTGCACGACTTCATCGCCGGCAAGGTCGCCTGTATTCTTGACTTCCACAGAAATCTGAATATCCTCACCGGCTTCCACTTTTTTCGGCATCTTAATATTCTGGTATTCAAAGGTTGTATAACTCAATCCATATCCGAATGGATAAAGAGGTTCATTTTGAAAATATCGGTATGTCCGGTTAATCATCGCGTACTCTTCAAAAGGGGGAATCTGATCCACAGATTTATAAAAGGTCACAGGCAGACGGCCACCGGGATTATAATCGCCGAACAATACATCAGCCAAAGCAGTTCCGCCCTCTTGGCCCGGATACCAGATATGGACGATGGCGGGCAGGTGTTTATCGGCCCAGTTCACGGCCAGCGCACTGCCGCTTGTGAGCACCAACACGACAGGTTTACCTGTCTCATGAACGGCTTTAAGGAGATCTTCCTGTACCTTGGGCAGTTTAATGTGCGTGCGGTCTCCGCCAGCAAATCCATCATGACTGACGCGCATCTCTTCACCTTCCAGTTGCGCGGTAATGCCGCCCACGAAAATCACAGCATCCGACTCAGAAGCAAGGTCAACTGCGTGTTGAAATTGATTGAAGTTTAGCCTCTCCCATTGCAGCGAGAGTTGGGGCCATCCTTCTTTATAATAGTATTCCATTACGAAAGAGACGGGTTTGTTCTTTTCCAGACGAATATGGCCTGATATTTCGGTGAGATCATGATCGGCCCAATCCTCCAGAACCACTTGATCATTAATAATAAGCCGGTATCCGTCATCGCCTTTGACCGTGAAATTGTACGCATCGGTCTTTTTCACGGTGATCATACCGCTCCATCGCACGGAGAATTGCATGCCGCGTTTCATGCCGGGAATGCGTCTGCCCCAAAGTAGATTCTGACTTCTCAGTGAGTCGATGCGCGTGTAAAAGGGTTCACCCTCCAAATCCGGATTGTCAAAGTATTCTACCCATAGACCGGCAACGTCATCCACATTCACCATATCCAAAGACAGGGGATAGGTAATCGCGCCGTCTTTTGCCAGATTGCAACCCTGCGAGTATAAGATTTCCGTATCGTCCGATACCTTGTTTTTTATCCCCTCAAGCGGAGTTACATGCCTGGAGGGGAATCCATTATAATTGCCCAGCAGCATCAGATAGGAATCTGCGGAAGGTCCGATTACCGCGATCTTTTTTAAGTTTTTTTTCAAGGGAAGCAGATTGTCCTCATTCTTAAGCAGAACGATGGATTCCTGTGCGGCCCTGACGGACAGTGCGCGATGCGCTTCAGTGTCATTCTCTGCCATTGAAATTTGAGCATAGGGCACACGCTTCGGCGGATCGAACATGCCCAGTTTGAACCGTGCCCGGAAGAGGCGCTTGACAGAGACGTCGATCTCCTCCTCGGTGATCAATCCCTGTTCAACCGCTTTCAGCAATGCGGGATCATAGATTCGGCCACAATTCAAATCCGTGCCGGACTTCACAGCAAGCGCAGCGGACTCCGGCGCGGTTTCTGTGATTTTGTGCTGACTGTGAATATCATCAATCGCACCACAGTCGGATACGATGTATCCATCAAAATTCCAATCCTCTCTCAGAATCTCCTTCAACAAACTGGACGATCCACAGCACGCTTCTCCCAGATACCGATTATAAGCACACATGATGGAGTAAGCGCCGGCTTCCTTGACACAAGCTTCAAACGCGGGGAAGTAGGTGTCGTACAGATCACGTTCTGTGGTGACCGCGTCAAAAACGTGTCGGTCGGGTTCCGGGCCGCTGTGCACGGCATAATGTTTTGGAGTGGCCACGACCTTTAAATAATCCGGATCATTGCCTTGCAGTCCTTTTACAAATGCCACGCCCATGCGCGCTGTGAGATAGGGGCATTCCCCATAGGTTTCCTGGCCCCGGCCCCAGCGCGGATCGCGGAAGATGTTGATGTTCGGGCTCCAAAAAGTCAGGCCTTTGTAGCGACTGTGGTCGTCTTTTCTTAATGCATCATGGTGCTTGGCCCGCGCTTCCGTGGAAATCACATCCGCGATTTCGAACATAAGATCTGCGTTCCATGTCGCAGCCAGTCCGATCGCCTGTGGGAACACCGTGGCGATCCCCGCACGCGCGACACCGTGCAGGCATTCGTTCCACCAGTTATATTCCGGGACTTGCAAACGGGGGACAGCTTCGGCATGATCCATCATTTGTGACACTTTTTCCTCCAACGTCATGCGAGAGACGAGATCATCTACCCGTGTTTCGATATCCAAATCGGGATTTAAATAGTCCGGTGTATCGTCAGCAAAAATGGGCAGACAAAGATAGAGTATTAAAATGGTGATCATGGATTTCATAATTCCTCCCGGTGTGATATTGCTAAGTGAATCTCTTAGCATCCTGCGAGACGAGATGGATCACCCTTATCAGGGGGATGTGCTTAGCAAGATGTTTGAAATATAGTTCAAGGCAAGATGGATTTCAATGAGATAATTCAATTGTTACAGAATGTGACATTCCAAATTTAAAAGATATAGCCATCTTCGGATAATTTGGAATGGACCAGCTTCAGTTTTCGGTCAATGTCGATTTTGTAGGGACATTGGTTATTTAGCGAAGTATAATCCTTTTCAGGATCTACCTTGATCGTCCGGTTTCGATATTTCTGAATTGCACTTTCCTTTTGCATGAACCAGAATTTAAGCTTTCCGGCTAACGCGTATTGCGCTGGATTGGGTACGGTGCCGTCATCCATCTGACGGTCGTATTCACCTTCCAATAAGAATATCTCAGAAGGATTCAAGTCTACGATCTGATCACATTTACCGCATTGACGGCACACATAGGTTCTGAGTTCCATGGCGTTTAGATACAAGCCCTCTTTTTCGTCATCACTCATTGGAGTGAATGAATTGACGATGTCCAAATCTTTTTGCAGGTACTCTCTGGTGTTGATACCCAACACAAGCGTGGAAATGGGTAAGCTCAGTGTGTAACGAATCCCCTGTTCCGGCGACCGATATAAATATCCATCCATCAATGCCTTCATACCCAGAACACCGATTTCACGATCCAGACATTCCTTTAGTAATATCTCTTCCGTTTCAGGGAAATTGAACCGATCAAAATAATTGAATCCGGTTAGAAGCACATCATAGGGATGTTTCCGAATTGCGTGAATCAATGCGTCAGGCTGACCATGACCCGAAATTCCGAGAAACTTGACCTTGCCCTCCTTTTGCGCTTTGAGCACGGCTTCATAGGCACATCCGGGGGCCATGATCTTATCAGCATCCACTACAGATTGTACTGCATGCATGAATAGAATATCCAGATGATCGGTTTTCAGATTCTTGAGACTTTGATGAATTGACTGTTCGGCTTCGGCTGCCGTTCTCCTGCCACATTTGCTTGCCAGAATGAAATCCTGTCTGCGTGAGGAAACGGCATGTCCGATTTTCTTTTCAGATAATCCTGCCCCATAATCCGCGGCGGTTTCGATGTAATTGCCGCCTTGATCCAGATAGGTATTTAGAAGGAAGTGAACTTCCTTTTGCGCCGTTTCGATGAGATGAAATCCGCCGAATCCAATCAAGCTGGTTTGCAGTCCTGTTTTGCCCAGGATTCTTGTTTGCACGAAAACTCCTAATTGAAATATTTGTTTGAAGGCCGCCTGTTGCACATCCTAATTTTTCTTGATTATTGCAGCCACCCAGTTCCTGTTGTCCGGTGCGGTAATTATTTGTTTTTTCCCACCGATTAAATTTTGCTTTGGTCCCCAATTACCAGAATTGATATTAATCCATGATACTTCCAATGATCCATTTTCACTCGAGAAATCAATCTCAATATCTCCACCAGCAGGAAAGTAGAGCGCATATGCCTGTCCATGATTTGCTGCCAGATAGGCTTCGTTATCCTCACGATTCAGCAGGAATTCATTTGCAGGAGTGACAGTCCAAAGCGGAATGATTGACTCCAGCTTTCGCGCAGCTTGGATTGCGGCGATTGCCTTCTCATTCTGTCCCAGACCAGAAGGGGGGCGGTGAAACCGCATGGATGCCGCGCCCGCGAGCAGGTGGCGCCAGAATCGTTCGATGGCATCCTGATCAGTGTGGCCAAACTTGTTGCCGTCAGCGCCATAGGTTTTAGTGGTGTTGATCGGACGTGGTTGGTTTGAAAGGTACTGCCGAACATGTAAAAAGTTATCCCAGTGCTTTTGACCTTTATTGTGATTGTTCTGAGATACATCCACAAAATCGTATAGCTCCGGATGGTTAAATGTTCGCCTATGACGTTCGGCAGTGAGATCCCAGTCATCCCACATTTCGGTTATAAAAATCTGTTTACCTTCTGCTTTCGCCCGTGTCTTAATGTATTCCGCCCAATAACGAGCCCATGTTTCTTCTGCACTTGTCTCGTTGTCAATGCAGTATAGGACATGTTTATATCGAAGTGAATGATCCATCAACTTATCAACAAATCGCTGTTGGAACCGAAGGACCACAAGGTTGTTTTGCTGACCGGGAGTTGTGAAGAAAAAGGACTGCTTGTTCTTCCCGGGATGATCGGGATAGGTTTCTGCAAATCCGGATTCTTCATAGGAATAATTGATGTTGTTTTTCGGATTGTAGGGATGGATCTGCCAGCGGTTGCTGCTACGATTGTCCGTATAATCAAATCGATCCCAGATTTCAATTTGGATGAAGATCCCTCGCTTTTCCGTTTCTGACAGAAGTCGTTCGAAACGTTGCCAATATTCCTCATTCCACCGATTCAGATCGTATTGATCCTCCTCAATCTCCAGAAATGGATAGACTTCCCAATCCCGGTCCTTTCGGTCACTCATGGTATTGCGAATCACATTGCCACCTACATCGGCCAGCCGATCCAGTTGTTTTATCAATTCTTCCCCCGGCCATTGAAACAAATTGTCATCATCGCTGGCTCCTAAAAGTAGGATGGGCTTTCCGTTATAACTCCAGTACCATGGATTTTCTGCCCATGGTCTTAGACCAGGATTTTTTGTACATGCTAACAGAAAACTTAATATTATAATCAAGAGATTTTTAAAATGCATGATGTGCTTACTCCACCAGATCAAGCCGGGACTGAATCAGTTCATCCACCTTCTGTTTTTTCAGATTGACCGGTTTCATGATAAACTCATATTTATAGGTCTGTGGTTTGAGCTGGTATTCTTTGTGGGTTGCCGGACTCCACGAGTCATCACCGCCCAAACCGGCCTGTTGATAATCCAGATTCAATGTGATGTCGGGGCCGTCAACCACTTCATAGGTATGTTTGGCAACGGTCAGGTTTTTTAGCGTGTAATGGTGGGCACTAATGTTTAGAACTGGAGATCCAGCCACCAACCAGCCGATGCCCTTTTTATCCGTTAGAGTCATCCACCGAACATCGGCCTTGTTGCCATTCTCCTGGGGTCTGACATATTCAACATACTGATCTGTCACACTGCCGGAGTAGCGCCCGATGCGCGCGCCGGTTTTTCGATCCCAGTATGATTCATGAGGGCCACGGCCGTACCAGTTGAGCTGATCCATGCCTATGGGCACATGCATGGACATACCAATTTTCGGCAGGGTCGGAAATCCTTTTTCAACCTCATAAATGGATTTCACATGGATCTCCCCATTTCCATATATCGTTACCTTGGCCATCCATTGCAATTTGCGTTTTTCATCCCCGATGCCGTCCGCAGAAACAATCCGGATGATATTGTCCGCGATACGTTCCACTTTCAGATTACCGGCCAGATCGAGTTTGTCCACACCAGATCTTAGCCATTGGGTGGCAAAACTGCGCATGTCGCCGCCTTCATCATTGTCCGTGGGCGCGCGCCAGAGATTGGGTTTGAGTCCTTCGGAAATTAGCTCATTGCTTTCGAATTGGTAGGATTGTATGCGGCCGGATTTTCGGTTCCAGACCGTTCTGAAATTTGAGCCTTTGATTCTGATTTCATCTCCGGTCTCAGAGAGCTCCAACTCAGGTAGCGTTTCAGGATCGATCAACTGCTTCTCCGTTTTCAATGGCAGAACAAACTGTTCCCACGCGATTTCATATCCGGCTTTTGCCCAAGACGTGGCCTCTTTGAGTCTGACTGAGACATCTAATGTATATTCTGCACCTGGCTTGGCTTTAGGAAGGGAATATCCCAGTGCCAGCTTCTTTTTAGCTTTGGGTTCAAGATCCAAATCAGAAATCAAGTCCTCCTGAATCACAATCCCGTTTTCACGGACTTGCCAGATCAACTCGGCAAAATTCAGATTCAAGAATTCATAGTCATTCTTGATCTTGATGATTCCGGTTTCCAAATCATTAGCCTTGAATTTGACATACTGATACACCTTTTTGATTTCATGCATTTCCGGTTGAATGGTCCGGTCTGCATTGATCAATCCATTGATACAGAAATTGCCATCATTGGGGGTGTCCCCGAAATCCCCGCCGTATGCTGGATAGCGCGCCCCATCCTCAGTTGTTTTGTATAAAACCTGATCGACCCAGTCCCACACAAACGCGCCCTGCATGGTCGGATGGGCCTCGATGACATCCCAGTACTCCTTGAGATTGCCGACACTGTTGCCCATGGCATGTGCGTATTCTGCGAGGATGACCGGTCGATTCGGATCAGCAGCTGCCAGCCATTTCATTTCATCGGTCCGCGCGTACATATTTGAGATCACGTCAAAATGGGGAAGACCTGCTACATAGGCGGGTGTTCTACTTTCATAATGGATGAGCCGCGTGTTGTCGATTCTTCGCATGGCTCCAGCCATGGATACAAAATTCTGGCCCATGCCTGTTTCATTTCCGAGCGACCAGAATATGATCGATGGATGGTTCTTATCCCGCTCTACTACCGAGACACCGCGATCGACAAAAGCCGCTTCCCAATCTCGCTCATGACACAGCAATATGTTCTTGTTGGCCCACAATTCATGGCTTTCGACGTTGGCTTCATCGATCAGGTAGATGCCGTACTCATCGCAGAGCGCGTACCAGTCGGGATGGTTGGGGTAGTGGCTCGTTCTCACTGCATTGATGTTGAATTGCTTCATGAGCAGGATGTCTTTAATCATGGTCTCCTGTGATACCACACGGCCATGTTCAGGATCAACTTCATGCCGGTTCGTACCTTTGAAGTAGACGGCTTTGCCAGTAACCAGCGCCTGTCCGTTACGCAGTTCGACTTCACGAAATCCGATTTTAGTGGCCAGTGCTTGAAGGATAATACCTGTTGCATCCTTCAGCTCCATGGTCAATGTATAAAGATTTGGGATTTCAGCAGACCATTTCTTTGGATCGGTGATGTCAGCTTTCACATTCAACTTATCTTGTTCACCCGCAAGGATTTCTTCGCTTGTCAACTCAATATTAAAGACCGGATTTTTCTCAGCATCCGTTAAGTGGACATTGAGTTTCAGGTTATTTACATCCTTTGCTGA
>JABMRT010000285.1 GCA_013202295.1 Candidatus Zhuqueibacterota bacterium | reverse complement strand
TTTTCGTTTCCATCATTTTCGTACCAGGCAACTTCAAAGCCCAACGAAGCCGAAAGCACATCGGTGTCCTGGTCATCATCGATATCGATAGCGAAAACGGAATACGCGCCGGAACCAGTGGAGGCAATCACATGTTCGTTGAAGTAGAGTTCACCAATATTCTCATACCAGGCGATTTTACCATTTCCACATGAAGCTGAAAGCACATCGATGTCGCCGTCGCTGTCCACGTCTGCAGCGTAAACCGCATGAGCTTCCTCTGCATAAATATCGAGATAGCGCGTGATGAAATTCTCATTTCCGTCATTCTCATACCAGGCGATTTTATTATCACTGTTGGAAGCGGATAGCACATCCATATCGCTGTCGCCGTCCACATCAACCGAATAGACGGAACAGGCATTATTCGCGCTGGTGGTAATGACATGAGTAGTGAAATTCTGATGACTGTCATTCTCATACCAGACAATTTCATTATCCCACCAGGAAGCGGATAGCACATCCATATCGTTGTCACCATCCATATCCACGGCATAAACGGAGCGGGCACCATTTGCGGTATCGGTAATGATATGGGTGATAAAATTTTGATTCCCGTCATTTTCATACCAAGCAATTTTATCATCGCTATGTGAAGCAGAGAGTACATCCATATCACTGTCGCCGTCTACATCCGCAGCATAGACAGAGCGTGCATCCTTTGCGTCAGTGGTAATGACATGGGTGGTAAAATTCTGATTACTGTCGTTTTCATACCAGGCGACTTTATCATCAAATCTTGAAGCGGATAATAGATCCATATCGTTGTCGCCGTCCATATCCACGGCATAAATGGACTGGGCACCATCCGCAGTGGTACTAATGTTATGGGTGGTAAAGGAAATCTGGGACAAAACTTGTGTATTAAAACCACCAATTACAATTATAAGAGCGATAAAGATTCTCATACGAACACTCCATTCACTGGTCAATGTGTTATTTAAACTGCTAACGTTTGGTCTCAGGGGCTTTAAACCAAGAGAAATCAAACTGTTGCCAATTGATTCCAGCAATCTCAAAATCCCGAAAAGCCCTGGCGTGTTAAAATCCACTTCAGTTCATTGTTAGCTGATTTTTTTATAATGATTTAAGAGTTTCATCAATAGTATTGAAAATTTTGTGATCTATTGAGAAAACTTCATTAAAATATTTTCTTGCCGTAAATAAATGTTTTCGTATTTTTACTTTTGAAGAATATGTTTGAGCTAAGTAAAAATGAAGATTTGCGAGTATCCGTTTATCACTTGAATTCGATATTTTATTCATGAAGAAATCAATTAATATTACATAATCTCCAGAATTTAGCTCAATCAAATCATTATATATTGTTGGATTGTAAGGATCAAGATTGAAGAATCTGTCCATCTCCTGTTTAATATACTGGAGATTCTTTGTTTTTAATTTTAGCTTAAGTAATTTTTTCGATGCTTGATAATGAGTTGGGAATTCGGTTATTAATTCTTCGATAATTTTGATTGCATTAATAACATCATGCATCTCATTATACCAATGTGATATTTGTAACCTTGTTTTTGCTCTCTCCTCTTTGTCTTTTTGTTTCTTAAGGTCTTGCTTCGCTCGTTCAATAACTTTATTATTGTCAAATTCGATTTCAAAAGGATCAATTTTAGCTAGAATATATTCAAGTTTGCGTAGATTTTTGTGCTGGTATTCATATGTAGTTAATAGAACACAGTAGAAGATGGAATCGTCAAATTCAACATATCCAGTTATTTCAAGGCCATTATAGCTTGGTATATCAGCAAATCGTAGTTTTGTATTTGCGTCTGATCTTAGTACCGACTCGGAAATTGTTATTGTTGCATCAGGGTTTTTATCCATTATATTTGCATTCTGCATTTCGATCAATTCATCTATATTTGAGATATCTTTAGTCTTATGCCAAAAGTTAACATACATAAATTCAAAGTCTTTTTTTGCTTGTTTAAAATCATTACCTCTCTGATACAGATAGCATAAACAAGGGAATTCAGTTTTTATATCAATTACCCAACCAAAGGGGGCGGGAAGCATGACCGCCCGACCACCGGAGTATGGCATTGCAGAAAAACCTTGCCATTGCTTAAGGGATTTGAAATTAAGAATATCGAGTTCAATATTAATCGGATCATAATGAGCCCGATTTATGGCCGCCTTGGAAAATCCTTTTTGTGTAATGAGTAATCCTTTATGTGCATTTATGTCCTGCAGCATGGCGGTGAATGATTCCACAGTTTTTACATCGATTTTTTTGTTAAAGTATTTTCCATCCACAATAATTCTTATCTTGTTTCCGGCAACATATTCTTCAATTAGTATATCAATCTGTCTGTCGATTTTAGAGTAAATACCTTTAATATGAGCATTATGAGTGACTCTAGCATTTTGGTATTCATGCTTGAAATGTTCATAAATTTCAATTTCGTAGTCTATCCATTTCATAATTTCATCAATATCCTACTCAGCTAACGCCGAGGCTAACCGGCCGCGCGTCAAACGGTTGTTATCGGATTTACGGTTTTAGACCTACCTTCACGAGTCAAAATCATGGTGCCGCGTTAGCGGTCCGCGTTCAGCCTGATGTTATATATGGTTTATAGATGATTGGTAACTCAACTTCTATTTTCATTGCATCACAGCTATCTAATTCAGTAGATATTCCATTTACTCCCAATAAGCTGTTCCCTGATCTATCAATTATTATCTGATCATCTTCCTCATCGAAATTCCATGTAGCTAAAAGAGAAGGATTACTCTCTTCAAATTTCATGTTGATGTCATCATATATTTCTGTGGCCGTTTTACATTTTGACCATATATGTAGTTCATCTATTATTCCATCAAATTGCCGGTTATTCATTGGTGAGTTGTTGCCAATTATCAGATCTGATTCTGTCACTTGAAGGTCAGTATCTATAGTGATAACATTCTGTAACATGCCATTAACATAAATTTTCATTTTTCGGCCATCATATGTCCCAGCAACATGAATCCATTCATTTAGAGATATTGGATTTGATTTTATAATCCAACCATTTAAATTTAGTACTACACAGCTATCAGGTTCAAACAGCGCGAGAAGATATCTATCACCATAAGGTGCTCCTCTATCTGAATCAGTACGATCAAGTATACGGGGAGCAATATTGGGGTACGAATTTACATTTATCCAGCATTCAATTGTAATTTCAGTGGATATTGTATCTAATGGTGTCGATTGGACAGGGACAAAAATAAAATCATCAATACCATCAAATTTGAACGCATAATTTAAACTTTTATTAGGACCAGTACTATTTTTAATGCATGCTATAAACAAAAATAACAGAATATTTATTGTTATAATAGTGTATTTAAACCGTAGATTTTCATTTTTCATCGTTTTTCCTCATCAAATATATAACATATTACTATACGTCAACTTAATTATCTTGTAATGTGTTTAATAATAGAAATAAATGTATATTATTAGAAACAAAAATTCAACAT
>JABMRT010000284.1 GCA_013202295.1 Candidatus Zhuqueibacterota bacterium | reverse complement strand
TTCTTTAACAAACAAAAGCGGAAACACAATATCACTCACACAACAGGGCAACCAAACAGCAAGAAATAAAAACAGAAAGACCACCAGATATGAAATCCAGTTTAATCCAGCACTCATGGCCATTAAAATGTGAAACAATGACGCCCATGTGCTGAATAAAACATGGCCGGCATGAGGAAATTTGGTAGTCGGCTTGAGATACGCAAACAGGACACCGGCAATCGCCAAAGGATTGACCAGCCACCACTTTTCGATGAAACCGATATGAATCCCCCGATTGGGCATTCCAAGTATGACCTCACCAAGATAAGGAATGACCGAATCACTGAGAGTGGCAATACCAATGGAGCCCAGATAACCGATGAGAAACAGCTTCCATAAATTGCATTTTCCTGTCAGACATTTTCCACCAATGCATTGACATTCATGAAGTTCATAGATAGAAGCAGTTACCATGGCACTGAGCACGACATGCACAGGATGAAGGACGTAAAAAATGTGATAAGATGTATCCTTAGGCAGTTTCTGAAAAAACACCATGATCAGGATTCCGGTCACCGCGCCGAATAAGGTAAACGGGGCATGATTCCTGAGCTCATTTGAAATTTGTTTGATCATAATTACATCTCCAATTGCTTTCCGACTCCTATTGGGATGAAATGATCCCTATAACTGTTTTTAAATATTATCTGTGCTTCTTCCCCAGTGCAATGCGTGGGTCCGACATTCTCGACACCCAACTCCTTCATCGATTTAACAATGGATTTTATTGTCTTTGGCTCTTCATTCATCAGATGAAATCCACCTAAAACAAGATGAATGACTTCATTTGGAAAATTCTCTTTCACTCTTTGTATAATGTTCAAAATCCCCGGATGGGAGCAACCGGTAATCACAGTCAATCCATGTTTGGATTTATCGTAAGTGCCTGCTCTGGCATGGACTCCCCCTTGTATTGTCCGGGAATTTCACCGGTCACAGCTATCCTGGAATCAATTTTTCGAAAGGTTAAGGATTCTACGAGATTGCCCTTAAATTTGAGTACATTATTTCCAAATTCCTCTCCAAAGCCGGGACAGGCATAAACAGGCAAACCGGGACACTTTTTCAAAAGTTCCCACAGTCCGCCCGTGTGATCCCAGTGATTATGCGAGATCACTACGGCTTCAATATCCAGGGGATCCACACCCAATTGAGCCATGTTGTGAAAAAGCGATTCCGGTGCTTCGCCGGTATCAAACAGGATGCGGCCATCCACGAGACAGGAAAATCCCCAACCCGATTGAAATCGATCATTGCTGGATTGATTGTCATAGAGTATTACAGCATGCATCATTTAGTCCGTTGTTCTTTATTTATCTTGGAGGTTTTTAAATCATTCAGAGTCATCTTCCGACTTCCTACGGTCATTGCCACATCATCCGGGACAGCTTTGTGCCATCCTGACCGTGTTTCGGTTCTGTAATCATACCGCTGGATGTAAGGTTTAATATCGAGAAGCGGGGTCTGGTCAAGCATATCGACATCCTCAATTTGGAGAATATTATTCTGGATACCAATAAGACGCACGAGACTCATGCCGATCTTGTTGGGACGGTGCGGTGCACGCGTGGCAAAAAGGCCGCGTGTTTCTGAATCCAGGAACGGAACAACTTGCAGTTTCACTTCCTTCGCTTGGTTAAAATAATACAACAGATAGATATGGGAGAATCCTTCAAGGTCCTTTAGTCCTGGCTGAAATTCAGGATACAGTTCAATTGTACCCTTAATCCCTTTTGAAAAAACGGGTTGAATCGGTGCCTTCACCAGCTCAGTATGCGGAGAATGAATCACACCGATAGGATGAAAATGAATAGTCCGGGATTGCATGTTATATCCTTTTTCTTAAATACTGACAGTAAAGCGATCCGGCCGTATTGTGTGCCAACACTCTGTCCTTGACAATAAAAGTAGTTACCGGAGCATCAGAATGTTGGGTAAATTGAATATCATGGCCGATACAGAGCCCACAAATAATATTTAATTCAGTCTGCTGTTTATTAAGCAGCATTGCTTGACCGATGGGATTACACATCGCCTCGTGCACGTCAGGCTTCATGCGTTCAAGTTCAAGGCTGCTTTTATCAATCCCGCAAACCTTGCAGCAAACCGAAACGACGTCAAATTCTTTTCGAAGAAATTCAGCTAAGATTTTAGCTTCATCGGAAAGACCGATGCAAAAGGCAATCCCTAATTTTTTATATCCCATCCTGTTTACAAACAGAAAAAGTTCTTCAAGACGGGTTTTCTGCATATAATACTGTGCTTCAATAGCAGAGGAAACCTGTGCCAATTTTAGATGACTACCTTCATATCCTTTTAGACTATCCTCCCTGATATTGAAGCAGTCCTTCCCTATATAGCACTGCTTATTCTTACATAGATCGCAATGTGAGGGCAATTTCTTCATGGATTTTTATCCTCTAATTCATGATCTATTCTGAAAGAATTTTTTCTACGTTCTCTGAGATCTTTTTAAACGCCTCGGATGTTTTACTCGGCGTGCTTTCAAGTACAATGGGTTTGCCTTCATCACTGCCTTGACGTACACTCAGTTCCATGGGAATGCGTCCTAAAAAGTGAACATCCATTTGTTTGGCCATCTTCTCGCCACCGCCTGTACCGAAAATATCAATTTCCTCGCTGCAATGCGGGCACACCAAACCGGACATATTTTCAACCACTCCAATATTTGGTATATTCAGCTTCTTGGCCATATTCACGGCCCGTCTGCAATCGATCAAAGAAACTTCCTGCGGGGTGGTCACCACAATCGCCATTTGCGGAAGCATCTTTTGTGCGGCGGTCAGCACTTCATCTCCGGTTCCTGGAGGAAGGTCAGCAAGCAGATAGTCCAGTTCTCCCCAGAGTACATCCGCAAGAAACTGACGAATTGCATTAGAGCGAAGCGGACCCCGCCAGATCAGCGGCGCGTCATTCGGCAACATGGGCGCGATGGAAATAATCTTCAAGCCGTTCTGAATCAACGGTAAAACGTGATTTGAATCTCCAAGGCTCGCGGGAGACGACTCCGCCCCGGTCATTTTCGGCACATTGGGACCAGTAATATCCGCGTCCAGCAAACCGACCTGATTATTCTGCTTCAGGAGTGAATAGGCTAGATTGACAGCAACGGTCGTCTTTCCCACCCCACCCTTGCCGCTGAAAACCACAATGCGATGCTTAATCTGTGCAAGAGCCGCTTCAATATTCTTGTCCTGTTCATCTATGGGATTGGGTTGTGCAGGATCGTTTTGCATTTATTCTAACTCCTTTATAACTGTTAAATTGTTACCAATAGAAATATTTTTTCTGCATTTTCGGTTTATATTAAATTATCCATTCGTAGCAACACCATAAATTATCTTTTACATCCATTATCCGACGGCAGCCTGTTGCATCTTTGATATTGACGAAGAATGGCTAGGTCGTTTCAGAAAACCGAGGCTCTCTGAAACGACCGCTGAAAAGATATGTCTATTTGACCAGTTTCTTATGGCAAAGCCACCAGTCATAACATTCAAATTCGCCCGCTTTTGCTCTTTCAAGCCGTTCCCGGGCGGATTTAACGTCTGTGGCTGGTGGAACAATAACATGATCATTGACAATTTCATTGTCCGGCCAGTTTGCGGGCATAGCTACTTTATATTTGTCAGCAACCTGCATGCCTTCCACGATTCTCAGAATTTCATCCATATTCCTGCCCAATTCCTGAGGATAGTATAGAATGATGCGGATTTTTGCGTTCGCATCCACAACAAAGACAGCACGAACCGTGTTGGTTCCTTTTCCAGGATGAACCAAACCTAGTTTTGCAGCAACTGCGCCCGTATCCGCTATAATCGGAAACTGAATTTCGACATCAAGATTTTCCTTGATCCATTCTTCCCACTTGATGTGTGAGAAAACCTGATCCACACTCATGCCGATGAGTTCACAATTCAGCGCTGTGAATTTGTCATAACGTTTTTGAAACGCAACAAACTCTGTGGTGCAAACAGGCGTAAAATCCGCCGGATGACTGAACAAGACGAACCACTTCCCTGAAAAAGCCTGTGGAAGCTCCATCATGCCTCGTGTGGTTTGCACTGTCATTTCCGGGAAATCATCTCCGAGAAGGGGCATGCCTTGTTTTTCCTGATTGTTATCCATTTTAAACCTCCTTGATTTGGATGTTAAGATGTTTACAAATTTAATAAATCCTGTTTATACAATGAAATTTTATATTATTTCGCCCACATCGCACCCGACATGCACAGAGGTCATAAATGACTTCCTCCATAGGCAGGTATTTTGATTCCCTGGATCACTCAATATCCCTGTTTAATTATAGGATTTCATAATATGTTCATCTTCACTCATTAGGCTCCCAGCGAGTGCTTCCATCCCCATATCTTTCCAAAAGGAAAGTTTTTTATGAATAGTCATATACTTTAATGGAATGGGATGCGTTCCAACAATCACAGAAATTCCATACCTATTTTCAATGAATTCTTTAAATTGGCGGATTCTTGGACAAGGCGGATAACCAACAACCATGCCTGTGGCAAGATGAATCACTTCCGCGCCATTGTTTATCATCTCTTCGGGAACATATTCGATATTGCCGCCTGGACAATCGCCACAATAGGAATACCCCACAATCTCTACCGCTTCATCTTTTGGATACACCGTAAATCCACCAACTCGTTCTTTCAAGGCTCGAAAGCATTTTCCGCCTCCACAAGTTTTGTATCTACCGCAAATAATTATCCCGATTTTTTTCATTATCCTTTCCTTTTTTCCAATAGAATTCCCTGATGATTGAGTAGGATAACATCTCCCACGCCGCATCCGATATGGTCGGCAATGATAGGGCATTTTGCAAGCAGTAGGAAAAAGATTTGTCGATCAGTGCCGGACAAGGTTTCAAAATTCCCCTGCCCTTTGCTGATGACCATATCTGCGGTTTTAAATATCTTAAGAAAGGATTCTGAGCAGTGCTCAAGCAATGTACCTGGCGCGTCCGAACCGGAGGAAATCACCTCCGCAACCTCGTGGAGTCCACACATGACCGCATCCTTCATAAGCGCATCATTGATGGCGGGTTTTTCCTTAACCGCAAACCATATTTTGATATGTGGATACTGCTGTCGAATCACTTCAAGTAGCACGCGGTCAAACACGATTTCACCGGCATTATCCGCCAAATAGAGAATGTGTTTTGACTTTTTCAACGCCCCTAAAAATGCATCATCCTGGAAAAGCCCAGCCTCTTCATGTTCAATGGCTTGCTGCTCATCCGCAAGGATTTTCTCCAGTTCCTCATCAACATTTAACGTATTTTTCGCGCCATAATCAATAATATTGCCAGCAATGGCCAGTTCAACAGCCGTAAATAAGGGATCACCGCTGTTCTCAACCTTTCGGATAAGTTGATCATGGATATTCAGAGCAAACCGGTTGCTTTCCTCTTTAATATGCGCGTAGGGATCATCTACACCCGTCTTTTCGCGGACGGTACGATAAATGGTCCGGGCCATCTCCGGAGGGGAGGTATCCAACCGGAATTCAGGGACAACCCGGGCCACCTCGTTTAAAATTTGACGTTGCGTTTCAGCGTCAGCTCCCGCAATCCGGGAAGCATCAAGGGCTTGCTTGAAAAAACAGGGAATACAATCCAGATAGGTTTTCATAAAGCATCACATGCAATTTTATTAAAAATAAAAATAATGTCCAATCATATAAAGTAATTATTTCTTATTTGCCTTTATAACCACAAAAGAACCCTGTCCGTATCCCGCACGCACTGGTTCTACCTTTTCAATTTGATCCAATTTTTGGAAAAGGGTTTGATAAATTTCAACAGAATGAAATCCGGTATTTTCTAAAAAAGTCAGAACCTCCTTCACAGTATAAAAACGGGCCTCTTTATAAAACCGGCTCTTGGCGCGATTTTGATAATATTGCTGGCCGAGAGGACTTGTCTTGTCCACAAATCCAAGAATCAGTACTCCCTCGGGTCGCAGGATGCGATGAATTTCATGAAAAGACTGGATCCCATCTTCCACAAAGCAGAGTGTCGTCACCATCAATACAAAATCAAATTGAGCCGTGGCAATCGGCAGGGATTCCGCTGTGCCGAGCGTAATTTGGATTGGATGCTCTGCAGCACATGCACACATTTTTGGACTGGGATCAACACCATACCCAATTTTTAACGGAACTGCAAATCGTCCAGATCCCACACCTATCTCAATCCCGTCACCTTGCGAGGGCAATCGTGCTCGAACGGCTTGAAGTTCGGATTGATATACAAGGGGATGACGCTCAAACCAGGCCTCATAATCTTTAGTATAAGCTTCAAAAGCCTGAATACGCGCCATGGTTATCAACTACCTCGAATAGTTATTTTGTACTGCTGAATAACATGAACCACATCGTTCATATAAAATCCATACTGTTTTCGTAAATGCCCTAACTGCGTCTTCGATAATACAGAATCGGAAATTTGCAATCCGGTCAAAATGAATGAAACCGGAACATCGAATTCTTCTGCAACCTGAGCCAGTGTCATCCGGCCATGCACCTGTATATCATCAATTGTGGGTTCCAGATGCTCCTCATTATGTACGATTGAATCCACATCCCTGGATCTCTCCAAATCTGATTTTCTATCTACCTGTTGCAGTGAAACGTGCCCATGACTGTGTATTCCTACCGCTGTTTCCTGAACTTTGATTGAGATGAAAAACGGAAAAATCAGCAGTAAAATGGTGATGAACAGGAACGCAAGTATGACCGGGACCTGCCAATTCTTCTTGTGGATCAGTCGTTTAAATAGAGATTGAATCAGCTTCCAGTGCAGGATCACATGAAGCACCAGCAAGCCCAGTAAAATATAACCCATAATCAGATGAATCATGCCCCATTCATGTCGATCCAGATCCAGAAAATAAAGATCTACGGATCGGCCAAATTTTACGATGCGATCTTTTCCAGGAATCAGCCATACTTCATGAGAAATCCAAGCCCGGAGATCGCAGTAAGCAACAGGAGCATTAAAGCATCGATGATAAAATTAATCTTGCCTTTCATCCTATTCTCGTCTCATGGGCTGGCCGCAATTGGGACAGGCAACCTCGAAACAGGGCGCTCCCTGCTGATGCGCTGTCTTGGTTCCGCAGGCGGGACAGACACACTGTCCACCCGGACCTGCGCCATTCCAGCTTCCGCGATCCCCACCTTGTGATCTACTGCCTTGGCCTTGACCGGCTCCTGCTCCCTGTCCCGCAGGTCCTGTACTATTTCCTCTTGGCATTTTAACTCCCTCCTTTCATCCCGAAATGAGATTCGACGGTGGGTTTATCCGTGTTCTGATAATCCCCCTTCTTATACTTTTCAACCGCTTCAAGAATAGATCCGGACACGCCGGTAATTACCTTGATATCGGCCGCATTCAGGGTTTGAAAGGCATTCGGACCGGCATTTCCGGTCAGCACGGCTTCAACACCTTTTTCCGCCATCATTTGTCCGGATTGTATACCGGCACCACCCGCGCTTTGTGCCTGAATATTATCAATCGCTTCAAAGCTCATGGAGTCCGTATCCACAATGACAAACCAGGCGCATCTCCCGAACCGGGGATCGACTTTTGATTCCAGCGAATCGCCTTGTGAAGTAACACATATTTTCATCAGAAAATCCTTTCTTATTCAGTTTCTTCATGATCGCATTCTGTTTTATCCTGACCATAGCCTTTTCCCGCGCCGGGTTTACATAGGGACTCTCCACCTTCCAGAGTCCCGTTTAGCAATTGGGAAATGATATCCTCAATTTTTCCTGAGATTCCAAGGATAGGTTGGATATTAAATTCTGCAAACAGTTGGGATGCACGCTGACCCATACCACCTGCAATGATAGCATTCACGCCCATCTCATTAAAGAACTTCGGCAGATACCCAGGATGATGCCCCGGATTTGGAATCTCATCACCTTTGAGTACCTTCCCCTCCTCAATCTCAAGAATCGTAAATGTGGGACATCGTCCAAAATGAGCAGACACCTGCTGCCCATCCGTGGATATGGCTATTTTCATGGAATGCTCCTTTCAATATAGAAATTATAACAGCTTGATGGCATCACTCGGACATTCTGCTTCACAAGCGCCGCACTCCAAACAGTCCTCTTCATTCACCGTCGCAATGCCATCTACCAGTGTGATGGCTTCAACCGGACAGACCTCGACGCACGCGCCGCATCCGGTACAATTTTCTTTAATAATTTCAATCGCCACGATTGATACTCCTTTTATTTGGTTGGATTATATCCATCGTCTGACCTTTTTTTTATAAGATATCCAAGCATCCTGAAATGTCTCTTCCAGCATTTTTTCCTCAACCCGGATGAAGTGAACCTGCGTAAACACAAGAAAAGCGGGAATTACAAAAAAGGAAGACAGGGATTCAAGCAGCACAGCGATTCCTGTCAACATGAGGACAAATCCCAGATACATAGGATTTCGACTGATTCGGAACACACCTGTCGTAATCAGCACATTGGACTCCTCAAAAGGTTTCACGATTGTGTCATTGGCTTTAAAGGCGCCATCCGCGATCAGGTTAATAGCAATCCCTAAAAGCAAGGGGATAATACCCAGTAGGCTCCATGGATAGAGTTGGAGTTTAATCAGCGGAAGCAACAAATGCAATCCAACCATAACCACGATAGCAATACATAAGTAGGTTGGTGGCAAAACTCCTTTGAATTTCATGGTTTCACCTCCATACCTTGACAGGGATCAGGACTGCTTAAAATTATTGATGAGCTGATTGTTCACGCTTGGTTTTCTTAACGCAATAAAATTTATTCTGATTCTTCTTAACTTCCATAACCTGATTGGTTCGCAACAAATCGCCCAGATATTTAAACGTTTCATTCAGATGCATACCGAATGCCTTGCTTATCTGTTCAGCGGTACAGGGTCTTCTTTGCAGCATAGCCACAATTGCATTCTCATTGAACTGTCCATGACTAGTTAAATCTGCATGAAAATCGGCTATCACTTCAGCGGTTGGGTGGAACAAAGGAGCCAATTTATTTAATTCCCTGTTGGATAATGCGGTCACAAAATCTTCTGCAGGAGGCCGTACTGCTGTATTCAAATGAATTCGATCTGGCCTGACCCCTTCAATGAGTTGAGCAATTCTTTCAACATCTGCCGGAATCGTATTCACCCCGTCAATGAGAAACACTTCAATCCAAATTTTTCCATGATGCTCATTTCTGAACAATCGTATTCCTTCGACGATTTTATCAAAATCAAGTTTGGGATGGGGGCGGTTTACATGTTGAAAATAGGTTTGATCCCAAACGCTTATGGAGATCTTTACCACATCCGCATGAGCAGCCGCTTCCCGGACTTCCGGTAAATAGAACAAAGTCCCATTGGTTAAGAGGACGGAAGGAATCTTCGTTTTGGATGTGATAAATTGAAGCACCTCGCCGAAACGTGAATGAAGCGTCGGCTCACCCGAACCGGATAAGGTGATGTAGTCCGCAGTGCCTTCTGAGTCTAACCAGTCTGTCAATTCTTCTAAAACAGATTGGAGAAGAATATACTCTTTTCGGGTGATTGTTTTATCTGTGGTCCGGCCAAGCTGGCAGAAGACACAATCCAGGCTGCATGTTTTAAAGGGAACCAGATCAACACCCAGAGAACGTCCGAATCTGCGGGAAGGCACCGGACCGAATATAGTTTTGTATTTTGTTTTCATGAATTCCAAAGTCAGAATAAGCCGCCCTTTAACAGGGTGGCTTATTCTGACACCGTTAGGATGGACCACCGAAATTTAGAGGCTACTTACCTGTCTTTTCGTTTTCAAGTTCTGTGATCCGCTTATTAATTTGATTCAGCGTGTCTTCAAGACCTTTAGACTGACTTTGAAGCGCTTCGATTTCCTGCTGAGGCGTCGCGTCGATTCCGAATGGCATTGCGTTTTGCGCATAGCCAAAACCAAAATTGGGATTAAAACTGCGACCTCTGCGAAATCCAAGCCCCATACCACGGCCAAATCCGCCTCCAAATCCACGTCCTGCTACCGGATTCGCGTAACCCGGCATTTGATAGCCGGCACAAAATCCAGCAGCACGGCCTGTCATGAGTCCCATTCCATTGGGACCGCTTCCATCTCCTCTAGGCATAGTATTTATCTCCTTTCTATTAAGTATACCCATAAAT
>JABMRT010000283.1 GCA_013202295.1 Candidatus Zhuqueibacterota bacterium | reverse complement strand
TGGCTACAAAACTAAATTTAAGATAATTGATGATAGGGGAAATATTGCGTAGAGCATTCCCATTGATATTCTATAATACCTAAATTACTCATTCTGACAATTACATTTGTCAGAGTGAATAATTAGCATATTTATTACATATATTTCTCTTCTAAACAGTAAAGAAAACACTATTTATTTCAACTTTATTAATCACCAAACTGACTTGTCGCAGATATAGGGTAGAAAGTCAATCTGCTAGAATAATGCGATTGAAATATTCAAAAGATAATAGGAGAACCCGTATGAAACGACAAGATAAAGTTGAAATACTGCAAGTAAAAAAGATGCCAACATCAGGATGTATAAAGGCGGTTGCCTCAATACGCATCGGGAGCATTGAAATTCGAGGTATTAAAATTATTCATGACAATAAAGATAATGAATATGTGACAATGCCGCAACGAGGTTATAATAATAAATATTATACTGTTGTGTTTTGCCATGACCCTGAATTGTTGGAAGAAATTGAACGTGTAATATTAATGGCCTGGAAGTCTCCTGAGAAGGTTCAGTCAATATGAGCAAATATTGCTATTGGAAAAGTGGGATTGAGAAATCAAAATGGCAGATGATTCCTGCGACCGATGAAGCTATTCTCAAGGCCATCGATATGGGTGCTAAATACAAAACTGTGGCAAGTTTCACACTTGATGAAGCCAACAATCCTAATCGATATTTTGCGCCATTATATCTTGATTTCGATGCGGAGAATATTGATGATGCCATCAAAGATGCACGAACATTTTTGCATATTCTGAAGGCGAATTTTGATTATCCACTTTCTCTATTGAGAATATTTATGACCGGCGGCCGCGGTGTCCATATTGAAATACCGGCGGAAAGTTTTAGCGCTGAAGATGGTGACCCCAACCTAATTTACATTTACAAATTAATGGTAGAACAATACGGTCTCGATACTTTAGATCTTCGAGTATATAATCAGAAAAAAGGCCGGATGTGGCGTCTTCCCAATGTAAAGCGTTCAAATGGTAATTATAAAGTTCCTATTACCGCGAAGGAACTACTTCATAAACCTCATTCTGAATTAATATCATTAACACGTCAACCACGTCACCATTTCGAGGATATGCCAAGTGATGAGCATCCATTCGGTTATAGCTTGATAAAAGATTTTCAAGATAGTCGTGAAACATTCTATCACAGACAAAATCTCGCCATTAACATTCCTTCACCACTCCATGGATTGAATGATCTTTCTGAGGGTGTTAATCCCTTGTGTATAACAGAATTGCTACGGGTTAAAAACCTTAATCAGAAAGATAAAATCAATTTTAATAATGTTGCGTTGCATATGGCTTCATATTACAGCAATGCTGGTATTTCACCCGGGAAAATGCTTACTGAGACTGATTCATTCTGTAATCAAAACTTCTCAAGTTCAAAACATTATAACACCCCAGACAAAAGAAAAAAACACTTGGCCGCTCAGTACCAATTTGTCAGTGGAAATGACGACTACAAATTCCAATGTGGAGTATCGATAAATTATGGTAAAGAAAAGTTAATAAGATTTAATTGTGCTGATTGTCCGTTGAATAAAAAGAAACTAACCGACGATCCTGGTAAAAAGCCCGGGTTTATTATCGAAGATTGTGAAACATTCCTAAAACGAGATATACCTGAGCCAGAATACATCGTTAATGAGATTATAGGTAAACATAAATTAATATGTATTGCTGGTGATACTGGCGTTGGTAAAACGATGCTTAGCACACAACTTGGATTATCGATTGCACTGGGAGTAAAAGATTTCCTGGGATTCCCAATTCCGACTTTTAGTAAAGTTATCTACTTCAATCTTGAAAGTGGCGAAAGCACAATTCACCATCGACTTGGTATTCAAAGTAATGCCTTATTAAAGAATGATCACCTAGGAAAAATAGGCGATTTTTCATTAAATCGAATCACTTCGGATAGATTTTTATTCCAGGATAATTGGGATAAAATGAGAGATACTATATCTGCTGTAGATCGGAATGACTTAATTATCGTTGATAATCTATATACCTCAACTTCAGTGAATGATGAGCAGAATGTTGAACTCAAGCAATTATTGGCTAAGATATTAGAGTTATCAGATTTAAAACGATCATCGGTAATGCTAATTACGCACCATAAAAAACACCCACCAGATGAGATTATTGTACTAAATCAAATTAGAGGCGGCTCGACGCTGGTTAATGCGATGGACACTGTAATCCAATTAGGAACTTCATTAACTGAGGAAGGACTTAGACTATTTAAGATTACTAAAAACCGGGACGAATCACCGAACCATGGGAAAGTGTTTGGGTTGAAACTAGACCCAGAAACATTACTTTTTGAAAACAAGGGTCTTATTGACGAATATTCCCATCTTTCGACTGGTAGTAGATATGATGCAGCAATGATACTTTTGGATATGGACGCCATTTTTACAAGTGCAGAGTTTAAAGATGCTGTGATTCGTAATGGTAAAAGTAAACGTACGTCAAACAATTGGTTAAACAACCTGGAAGCAAATGGTTCAATTAGGAAATTGGAGCATGGGAAATATCAGAAAGTGGTCAATTGAAATGATTACGTCTATTTATTTACACTCTAGTAGTACAACACCTCGCAGCATAGGTGTACAAGTGCACCGGGTGGGGCTTTCTATGCCCCACCCACAATTATCCTCCACACATGATGGTTTATCAGTTGGGCGTATCAATGAATAGTTCTGAATGCCCAAACTGCAATCAATCGAGGAAACGCTACCTGAGTATCAAGGACGCAGCTGAATATTTGGGATTGACCCAATCCGCACTTCGGTCAATGATTACTAGACGGCAAATCGACTTCCGTAAACTTGATCATAGAATACGTTTAGATATCAAGGCTCTTGATAAAGCTCTGATCCCCTACCCTAGCATTAATTCTGTCTGACACGCCAACACTATCAGACAACCTAAAATTGCAATACAAGTAAATAAAACCACGTGGATTAATCATAACCGGGGCTGCTAACCCGGCCGGAATGCAGCCCTAATCCAATGAGGAAAACAACAATGAATACTATAAGACCGTTTTACAGCAAACGATCTGAGCGTAACCTGTATGAATTTCATGATAAAGAGTTAAATATCACAAAAAAGGCTGCAGGATTTGATATCGATGTTTATGATCCATTGAGAAAACATCGAATTCGTAAACGGATTAAGGCTGATTATTCAGCAGTTATAATAATTGCACAGAACATTTCAGCTGCCGTTAATTCGCATGATTCGGCAAAAGTCGATGAAATAACTGGTGTTAAGGCCCGAACACTAAATGATTTATACAAGTCGTTTTGTGCTAATAAACGTAGGATGGCTAATCGTGTAGGCAATGGCGTTTCGGAAAACACTATAAAGCGATACTTAGTAGCGTTGAAGTCAATGATTCTTCCTATTCATCGGGGTATAGAAGATGTTAGAACCAGTCAAATCACCGTCGATTGGGTTGAAAAAAGGTTACGAGAAAGAATCAATAAGGGCTTGTCCTTAAAAACCCTAAACACTGATCTTACTCATTTAAAAGCGATATTTAAGTGGGGATTCGAGAATCGGTTTTTAGAAGCGAATCCCTTCACAAAAATCCCAAAGTTTAAGGTCACTCCACAAAAGCCTAGAATACTCAGCATGGAAGAATGGAGTAAACTTTGGGATATTGCTAAGTATAATAGATGGCGTCCAATAATTTTGACCTACTTGCTTACAGGCGCCAGAATATCCGAGATTCTAAAACCAAAGTTATCCTGGGAACATGTTGATTTTGAAAAAGCAACTATCACTTTAGCAAGCCGGAAAAGAGGAAAGTCAATTACAATCCCCATGCCAGATATTCTGAGGAAAGAATTACAGGCATTAAAGGAAAATCCATATATCAAAGAATCCAGCATGAGAGTTG
The DNA here is from genome assembly GCA_013202295.1 of Candidatus Zhuqueibacterota bacterium. Lineage (GTDB taxonomy): Bacteria > Zhuqueibacterota > QNDG01 > QNDG01 > JABMRT01 > JABMRT01. The sequence continues at coordinate 519 of JABMRT010000283.1, read as the reverse complement.
ATGACGACTTATATCCATTTCCATTCCATAAGGACTACATTTCTCATATCCTCAAGGATGAAATATATACTCCAGCTGGAATTGTAGATATTTCTACCCATGATCTCAGGCGGACCTTTGGTTCCTACCTTATCTTCCTCGGTATTCCTGTGGCTGTTGTAAGCCAACTTATGAGCCATAGCTCGATATCAACAACAGAGCAGGTGTATCTAGGGCAATTAGACAGTGTTCAACGGAATGCCCTCAATGGGTTAGCCAATTATCTGCTCACAAGTGATAATAAAACCGTTGACATGAACAACGCACCCTAAAATAGGTCCGCCGACGAATGCCAACGAAAAGTGTTGACATAAACCGTTGACATAAACTGTTGACCACCGACGACACACCATGACGAAACATGCATAACTCCGTAGTTCTATTGTCAACACTTTTAAAAACAACAAGCCCCTGCTATCCTAACAATAACAGGGGCTTACGTTTGTGGGCCCACAGGGATTCGAACCCCGAACCTGCGGA
>JABMRT010000282.1 GCA_013202295.1 Candidatus Zhuqueibacterota bacterium | reverse complement strand
GGATAACTCTTCATAGGAATGAAGCATGGCCATGCTTAAGCGTTCGGTGCGTCCTTTGTAAAGTGGGAAAGGTCCGGATCCGAACACTTCAATGAGGTTTGATATCTCACCGATCCACGGATCTAAAATGTGGGTTGATATCAACTGATACATGACCCAGTCAGAATGAAAGGTCATGGGCCGACCGTGGTACTCTTCCTGCACGGGAAAAAGGGTAAAGGAAGTCAATCCCATCATATCTGATTCGGAAACATCTGTTGATGCAAAATCAGGTTCTGATCCTTCTCCCTCTGAAAAATCGGGACGATGGTTCCCTTCTGAACCGTCAGGATCCGGTCCGGGATACTGAAGTTCAGCAGGGCCAACGCCATCGATGCCCACATCATCACCGGCATCCTCGGTAATCTGATAAATGCCATCTTCGTTCAAATCGGTACCGTCGTTCCAGTCCCCGTCTTCATCTGCGTCCCAATGGTCTTGAAGTTCATCGACGTTTTTACCATAGAAGAGGAGAAAATTATCCAGATCATCAATGCCTTCTGTAGGCCCAAGTAATTGGGTGGCTGCATTGTCGCGCTCTTCGTCGACCAGCCCATCCTCATCATTGTCCACACCGTCATAAGCAATGCCCGGGCTTTCAAGAAATGCAAATCCCATGACTCCGGGTGTGACACCGCCCTCGCCCCGACCATCGATATCCCAGGAGTAGGCCAAATCAAGATAGGTGTCGAAATACCCGATTTCATCGTTGGCATCATTGCCAATGGCATTGTCCACATGAAAACCAAATCCCACATCAGGCAGGTCATAATCAGAAATATTGGTAATATTGTATTCCCAAAAAATCACATCGTGTACCATGGGGTTTTTCCATTGATATCCACGCGCTTCCACGCGCGTACCGATTCCGCCCCAGGGCAATCCCTTTTGGATGGTGACATCCGACTTTTTATCACCGATCAGCACGCCCGGCCGAGGATAATATTTCAGTGTATCCGCATCCTCGAGATATTCCTGATCATGGGCGTCATTGACCACCATAAAAGTTTCAAGATCAGCATACATCACGCCCAATCCGAATCGACCGTTCCATTCACCTGCCCACTTTTTCTCATCACCCTGAGCGGGCCATCCTTCTATCGGCCAGGAATCGGGCCGGTTGCTCATGGCGGGATTTTCACTGAGCTCATTGAAATACCCGAAAACAGGATAATAACCCCATTGAATGGTTCCTGTGGGGTCCACATCCATACCACCCCGGAAACTGGTTTGACAATACCAGAGTGTATCAAGATCGTTGCGGGATTGAATCTCAGCGCGATCTGTAACCGGGATGGTATCATTTTCAAGGTATACTTGCGCGGTGACCAGCAGATTGATACCGTCGGTCATTTTGGTGCCATCATAATTGTCCGGCCAGCGCGAGACATCCACACGCGGCCAGTCAGACAGCTCGGTCGTATTCTGGAAATAAAGGAACACACGATTGCCTGTCATGTACCCCTCCCGCTCGGCTGCGATATCTCCGGCCGCATCGTCGGGTCCTTGATAGGGTCGCCCCTGACTGTAACCGGAGATGGAAAGGAACATGCAGCCCAAGAGCAGCATGATTTGAATCATAGAATATCGTTTCATGGATTTAACTCCTTCTCTGCTTCAGATTGGGGATTTAAAACAGAATCCCAACACCCAGCTTGATGTATCGGGGTGCGCTGAACGATGCCGGATTGTTGATCCGGTCTTCGTATTCATTGAATGTGCTGCGATGTTGCGCCAGATCGATTTCACGGATGATTGCCTCATTGGCATGTCCGGTCTGGCCGTTCACCGAGAGTTCACTTCTCTGGTCAAGGAGATTCTCAACCAGTAAATTGATTCGCATTTTTATATTCTTCTGGAGGGGAATGTCATAGAATCCATAAAAATCGAACTGATTGTTTTTTGGTTTCCATGCATTGTTGGGATACAGATTCACCCGCGACAACCGGCTCTCAGAAATGGGTGACCAGGTATAGGGTGTTCCCGAATTATAATAGGCGGTCATTGTCGCGCCATAATTCCCAAGGGAATAGCTGAGCGTGGCAGTCAGTGTATGACGTTGATCCCATGACATGGGAATGAGCCGCGTGATTGGATCCATGCTGTCTCCGGCACGTGTGAACATTAATAAAGGATCGTCTGCATTACCTCGTGTGTACTGAAGTGTGTAATTGATATTCGCCATCAATCGATTCATCGCGATATCATACTTGATCTCCAATCCCTTGACATTGCCGTAATCCTTGTTCGTGTATAGACCGTACTGGATCTGATTGTATGTGCTTACTACTCTCATGGAGAGCAGATCGTAAATATCCCTATAGAACAGGTTGACTTCAAGGCCCATGGCTGCCACAAGTTCCTGCCAAAGACCGATCTCGTATTGAACTGTCTTTTGTGCATTCAATTGAGGATTTCCCGTCTCGGTCGCATAATCGGTCGGCTCCACAAGATAGGAGTGGTTTTGATAAAATGCATACATGGGAGGAGCCTGGAAAAAATGACCGTAACTGAAATGAAGCAGCGCTTGATCAGACAATTGATACGAGAGCCCGAAACGCGGACTGATCTGGGTCTTGGGATCGGCTTGCAGATCTGTTGACATTTTTTCAGGATTATTCTCAAAGCGTAGTTGATTCGCCGGATTACGCCAGTTTGAAGGATAAGTCGTGTTCGGATCGAAATAATCATACCGCACACCCAGATTGATGACCATTTCATTGAATTCCATTTTATCCTGAATGTAAACTGCAAGTTCTCTGGGTTCAACAAGATACTCCTCACCATAAATAGTGGAATCCGGGAAGAGTTCAGGCTTGTAATTCGGGTAGATATACGTATTCAGTTCGGGATCCCAGTAATTATAATAAACATCTGCGTCTGCGTAATACTTATTGCGGATCTGATGCCATTGATAATCAATTTCATGCTGGATTGCCAGCACACCGGTTTTCAAGCTGTGATTTTTATTCACCTGCCAGGTGAAATCGAATTTTCCGGTTAAATCCGTAAGCTGCCGAAGTGTGTGACCTTTTTCCTGGCCGCCTGTATTAAAACCGGGACCAAAACTCCGCATATACTGATCATGAATATACCGCGAATCCAGAGGATCTTCATACAGATAATTTCCGTTATCACTATCGAGATAACTCAATTTCAGTTCATAGAACATACTTCGCCCGAGGGAATGGTTGATCTGGAGAGAAACCATGTCACTGATCTTAGTGCCGCGTGCCTTCCCGTCCGGATTGTATTTCCAGGCATGGCTGTACCAGCCCCAATCATCATCATTGCGTGAATACATCAGGAATGTTCTAAAGGT
>JABMRT010000281.1 GCA_013202295.1 Candidatus Zhuqueibacterota bacterium | reverse complement strand
TCTTTTCTCCAAAATGAATCAACTTATCAGTTACATTATTTTCCACTATAAAGCTTAACGTAGTATTGGCCGCGGTGAAACCTATTCTTTCGGTCCAAAATGTAGAACTAATAAAACTGTCTTGAGCAGCATTCATTACAAACCTCGAACCAATCACGGCAGATATTGGATAGCCATTTCCTAGGGCCTTTCCAAAGACTGCAATATCTGGGTTAACCCCATGAGTTATGTGAATTCCTCCATTATTTATACGAAAGCCACTTGTTACCTCATCAAAAATTAAAACAATTCCGGCTTTGCTAGTTTCTTCTCTTATGACTTTCAGAAAATTTTCATTTGGCGGCACCTCTCTTTGGGGTTCCATAATAACAACGCCAACCTCATTTTGATTTTCACTCAAAGCGGATAGAAAGGATTCCACGTCATTATAGTAAAAAGGGATAGCAGAGCCCTTTAAACTGCGGGGAACACCTTTTGGCTCAAGCCCGGGCAATAAATGTCCATCTAAATTCCCAGCCTCGGAAATGTTGGAAGAAAGGTACCAATCATGCCAACCATGATACCCGCAAAAAAGCACCTTATCTTTTCCAGAAGCAGACCGTCCAATTCTTGTCGCAATCGCACATGCTTCTCCCCCTGTTCGAGCAAAGCGGACCATATCTGCCCATGGGTGTAAATCAATTAAATTTTCAGCCAATGAGACTTCTTCATAGGAGTTCAATGTAGACATTGAACCTTTTTTTATTGCCCAGATAACTGCTTCATCGATTTGGTCATTCGCATACCCCAAAACACAGCTACCAATCCCCATAGATGCAAAATCATAATATTTACGTCCATCTAAATCCCATACTTCACAACCCTTTGCTTTTTTGAAATATGAAGGCCAAAGATTTGGCAAAAACATTTCACTTCTTTTTGACAAAAGTTGATTTCCCCCAGGAATAATTTTTTTAGCTTTATTCCAAAGAATTGCGCCAGAGTTCTTAGTCATTATAATCCCTCTTTAAAATATCTATTTTTTCAAATAATAATTCTGCTAACAACCAATCGAACTCATCATCTATTTCAATAGATTTCCAGCGCGGTGATACGAAGCCTAATGTCCTCTTACAATGAAACCCCTTATTATCCAATAATGATTTCACATCTGAAATATATAGTGAGCCATCATAAAAATATACTTCTGATATATCTTGGCGCCTAATAGAATCAAAATTTTCTTTCAGAAATGGTATTAAAATTCCATCCTTATTTTTACTAGAGCAAAAATAAGGATGATTAGCTACGGATTTAGATACTCCAACAATTGAATCAGCAATTTTTCTACTGCAATCCAAATATACTAACGCCTTTTCAAAATCAATAGATTCAGTGAAAGGTGATGTGGGCTCGGCAAATATAATATAGGTTTGCATTTTAAGTTTTAGTGATTTGATAATATGCTCTATTAACCCAAATGATGGGGAATTATCCCTAGCCAATTCAGCAGGTCTTAAAAACGGGACTTCGGCATTAAAATTCATTGCAATATCGGCATATTCTTGACAATTAGTTGAAACAATTATTTTATCAATATATGAACATCCTTTTAAAGCTAAAATAGGATGAGCCATAAGGGGAATACCACCAAGTATTTTAATATTCTTGTTTGGAACACCCTTGCTTCCTGACCTGGCGGGTACGATTCCAATTACTTGCCTATTGGATATCATAATCTATTAATCACAGATTTATACTCACTCCACTGTCCTACATCAATCCAAGCATCATCATCAATAGGGAATACACCAACTTTTTTACCCAAATTTTTAACATCTTCAATTAAGTGCGTAATATGATAAATTTTGTTTTCAGGTATTATCGTTAATACATCAGGATTTAAAATATATAAACCAGTATTGATCAAAAAATCGTATTGGGGTTTTTCATTTATGTGTGATAAATATCCGTCGCTATTTAATTCACACGTACCATATGGGATGATATACTCTCTTGTAGATGCCACTAATGTAATGTCGTATTCATTTTTAATATGAAAATTATATATATTGGTATAATCAGCTTTAATAATTATATCACAATTTGTGACAAAAAATGGGGTATTAAACTTGCCATCCAGAAATTTGAGGCTGCCGGCAGTACCCAGAGGTTCTTGCTCATCAATAAAATTGACTTTGTAATTAGGTTGAAGTTCTTCAAAATAGGCTTTGAGTATGCGGCCTTTATAATTCACGGTAAGGTAAAAATCAATAACACCCATACTGGTAAAATTTTCTATAATATGCTCAATGATCGGTTTTTCATTGATAGGTACCAGAGGCTTGGGCAGTACCTTTGTAAAAGGCTCCAGGCGGGTTCCCTTACCACCCGCCATTATTACAACTGAAACATTCGATAACGAGTTCTTGCCTTTATCACTCGTTACTCCAAAGCTACCCCAGGTTACGTAATCAACAACATAATTATTCTCATCAATAACAGGAATTAAATCCAATTTCTTACTGCGCAGTAAATCTATTGCGTCATTCCGGGTATATTCATCTTCTTTTAAAATCGTGGGTTCTTTATAGTAACTATTTTCAATGGTGGTGGTAAAACCAATCCCTGCCAAAATACTCCGACGAATATCCCCATCGGTGAGAGTACCCAGTAATTTTTGGTTTATATCCACTACAATGAGACATTTCTCGGCAGTTTTGTTTAGAGTCTTCATTGCCTGACGGATGGTAATTTTAGGCGAAACTGTAATATCTTTCATAAATTGAAAAACTCTTTTTTAATTTCTTTAGGAATCGGTCTTGTTTTTAATACATGCAATATTTTATTTGTAGCATCTCCTTCACCGTATGGATTTTTAACCAAAGTCAGCGTATTCTGAAAATCGCTACTGTATAAAGTGTTAATTGCTTGTTCAATTGATTCTTTTGTGGGTTTGCAATCAATAACACTATCCGCCTTTAACCGTCCCTTTTGCCGGTCACCAATATTAACAGTACCAATTTTGAATGTAGGTGCTTCTGCTAAACCGCTGGATGAATTCCCAACCACTCCATCAACAAATTGCAATGTCGACAAATAATTCAATTGGCCCATAGATTTGAATACTATCGTATTTTCTTGATGATGCAACGTAAAATTATCTAACATCAGATGCAGTACGCGTCCATCAGTATCTGCATTGGGTGCTGTGAAAATTATTTTAGTATCACCTAAATCTTCAAGTATATCCAACAATTCTCCAAACTGCTGTTTGGACGATTCTTTTTCAAGTGTAACAGGGTGGTACGTAACCAAAAGACTCTTTTTGCCAAAATTAAACCCTAGTGTTTTTTCAAGTTCAGATTTGCTCAGCAATTTTGTTTTCTTTATATAATCCACCCCCATACCACCTACCAAAAATACACGATCTGGATTCTCACCCAATTGAATGACCCTTTTCTGATACTCTTCAGCAGCAGTGAAATGCCACCAGGCCATTTTCGAAATAGAGTGGCGAATAGCTTCATCAAAAGCACCTGCAGTTGTTTCACCGCCATGAATATGCCCAACGGGAATGCGGGCAAACATAGCTGAAATTGATGCTGCTAAAATTTCAAACCGGTCACCTAAAACAATGATGATATCAGGCTTTAAATCTGCAAAAGCATCCGCAAAACCAATCATACCAAGTCCGGTAGATTTTGAAATAGCACTTGGTGTATCTGCTGAAAGAAGCATTTCAACCTTGCGATTGATGTAGAAACCATCACTTTTTATTTCCTGATATGTAAGTCCAAATTCCGGCGATAGATGCATACCCGTGACAATTATCTGAAGTTCAAGATTGAAATCTTCCTGAATTCCTTTCATCAGCCAAAAAAGTGAACCATATTCAGCGCGTGTACCAGTAACAACACAAATCTTTCTTTTCTTCATACGATAAAATCGTCTATGTCATAATCACTATCGGATACTCTACCTAATAGTGAATCCCATTCCATGGGCGAAATACCAATACCAGGTCGTTTCACTGCTAAATTTTCTTCAGTAAATAGCTCACCTTTTTTGATGAACTTTTTTGCAACGATGGATTTACGGGCAATGGGCATATTTTTGATTTCACTGAGGCTTGGCTGTTTTATACCATCCCCCATGGCTTTTTCTATGTTACGGATGGCTTTAACCATGGCTTTTAGCTCATCTGGATCCAAGCTGGCACGGTGATCAGGACCCGGTAAGTTGCGATCCAACGTAAAGTGTTTTTCAATTATAGTCGCACCCAGGGCAACTGCTGCAATAGGAATTTCTATACCCAGAGTATGATCTGAATAGCCCACTTTTACACCAAGTTCATCTCGAATTGTCAGCATGGCTTTCAGGTTCACATCTTGCATAGGCGTCGGATACTCCGTATTACAATGAAGCACGGTTATTTCACCCTTAGGAGTACCTGATTTCACTATAATGTTCAAAGCGTCCTCAACCTCTTTTAAGGTCGCCATACCGGTAGAAATGATCACAGGCTTTCCCATCCCTCCAATATGTCGCAGATATGGAAGATTTGTGATCTCGCCAGAAGGGACCTTATATATGAGTATGTCCAACTCAGATAGCATGTCAATACTGACGTGATCGAAAGCCGTGGATAAAAACTTAATATCTTTTTTATTACAGTATTGAATTAATTCCTCGTGCGCCTCGCGTTTGAGTTCCAGTTTTTCGATCATTTCAAACTGCGATTCGCTGTTGTTTGTTAAATTTCGCTGGTATTCCGCTTTTTCTGCGTTAGCGGTCATAAGAGTTTCAGCAGAAAAGGATTGGAATTTTACAAAATCGGCTCCAGCATCTACGGCCACATTAATTAGCTTTTTAGCGGTATTAATATTACCGTTATGATTAATGCCAGCCTCTGCAATAATAAGTGTTATAGGTTTTTTCAATTTTTAACCAACTGACTATCGGGGATGTTAGTTTTTATAACCGAACCAGATCCAATGACACAGTTTCTACCAATTTTAATACAATTGTTTATAACTACTCCACTGCCGATAAATGAACCTTCACCAACCTTAACTTCTCCATTTATTATGACACCAGTGGCGATGTGACAATGATCGCCAATCATTACATCATGTTCGATAAGAGCCTGATTATTGATAATACAATCTCTCCCAATTCTGGCACCTGCATTAACCACCACGCCATGCAGTAT
>JABMRT010000280.1 GCA_013202295.1 Candidatus Zhuqueibacterota bacterium | reverse complement strand
CCATAAAAGAACCTCGCTTTTTGCGGGGTTTTTTGTGGTGGACCGATCCGGGCATTGGGATTCCCGAAAGTCCCGCAAGCGCAGCGCGGCGGGATGGGAGGCGCCACCATAAAAGAACCCCGCTTTTTGCGGGGTTTTTTGTGGTGGACCGATCCGGGCATTGGGATTCCTGAAAGTCCCGCAAGCGCAGCGCGGCGGGATGGGAGGCGCCACCACCTTTAAACCCCATGATTCCAATGAATTATGGGGTTCTCTTTTTTGGGCAATTTTTAAGCGATTTTTTCCCGGTGGCAAATAGGTGGCAGATTATTGCCACCAAAATACTGCTCTCCTTTTGAAAAAAATGTGATAACCTCCTTTAAAATAGTACGGTTGGGCTCATATCCTGCCCAGGCGGGACAGAGGTTCGACTGCAGCAGTCCCGCCGATGTGGGACGCTATAATCGTCTTTTCATATAAAGATAAATAGTTTTGTTTGGAGAAAATATATTCCCGAAAACCAGGCGAAAGCGAAATCTGCTATGAAGAGGCTGGGGATAGTGAATAAATAAGAAATGTTCGATAGACTCTTTAATTGCCGACTACCCCTCTCTTTCGGCAATGGGGCCGTTCGTGACCTTCCCACACAAGCGGCCCCAGTTTTTCATGAATAAGTATCAGCACACAAAAATAGTAGATTTGAGTTTGCATATTAAAGCACGCGAAAGCTCAGAGGTTCGAGCGTGGAGCCGATGCGTAGGCGATAGCCTTGAACATCAATCCTCTCCCCGCTACTAAAAGGAAACAAGGCTTTAGATGGTTTTATCTGAAGCCTTGTTTTTTATCGTACTAATTTTCCCAGCACTATTCCCTGTATATATTTTATCCACAGGATCACAGATTGGTGAAGGTTTCGATCTTCCGGAGCTGGACACATTAATTCTGGCCATGCCGATATCTTTTAAGGGGAGAGTGATTCAGTATGCAGGTCGAATTCATCGTCACAATGATTCCAAATCTGAAGTTCACATTTATGATTACGTAGACACTTCTCTTGGATTAACAATTTCCATGTTTAAAAAGAGAATAAAAGCCTATAATAAAATGGGATATGTTTTTGATCTTCCCAATAACAGAAAGATAGAACAATGGATACAAGGCAGGAGAGGGCTCCATAACAGGACTTACCATTTATTTGAAGATAGCTGATCAAATGAGCCAAGTACTGTTTGACTGTAAATAAATTCATCTTTTCCTTGTTCTTTACAGTCTTTTAGTTTATATTTGATCAATCAAGTAAACCATTGGTAGACTTTCTTGCATATTATAAAACCGAGGATTTCTCTTATGGAACAGGTGGACAAAAATTCCATACCTAAGATAAATCAATTAATATCAGAATGGCCTAATGGCGCAGTGATGACAATGGCTCAGCTAAAACACAAAAAATACTCAAGACAGCTCATTGATAAATACAAATCGAGTCGATGGATTTCGCCGATTGGACACGGCGCCTATAGAAAATATAATGATAAAGTGGACTGGTTTGGCGGTATATATGGCCTGCAGGCATCAGGATATCCTGTATTCATAGGCGGAAAAACATCTCTAGAACTGCTGGGCTTGGCCCATTACATGGGTCCTGAAATAAATCGCTGTTGCCTTTTCGGAGAAACGGGAACACGCCTTCCCAAATGGTTTTTAGAATATCCTTGGAAGATCGACATATTATACAAAACGACGAATCTATTCTCTCGGTCTATTCGGTTGGGATTGACGGACTATAAGCATAAGGAATTCACTGTTCAGATCTCCGCACCGGAAAGAGGCTCAATAGAAATGATGTATCACATACCAAATAATCAAGGTTTTGATGAAGCATTTCGAATCATGGAGAATTTGGCAACATTACGATCCGACATGGTCCAGCAATTGTTATTGAATTGTAATTCATTCAAGGTGAAAAGACTATTCATGTATATGGCACAAAAAGTCCACCATGGCTGGTTTGATCAACTGAATCCTGAACAGATTGATTTTGGTAAGGGCAAGCGTGTCATTCTGAAGAATGGAATTCTGGACAATCAATATCAGATTACAGTCAACCCGGAGAATACTTATTGAAAGATACTGTTTATTTTAAACAGGCTGCTTTATTAATCCGGATACTTCCTGAAATCATGAAGGAAAAGTCTCTGGTTCTTAAAGGGGGGACAGCGATTAACTACTTCTATCGCAATCTTCCCCGCCTTTCTGTGGATATTGATCTCTCCTTCTTACCAATCGAATCCAGAGAAAAATCACTTCAATCGATTTCACAATCAATCAGTCGTATCACTGAAAATCTTCAATATACCATTCCAGGTATCCGAATTATTCTCAGAAAGAGCACCTCTTCTGATCTGCCACTTGGCTTTATTGTTATTCTAAACAATGTGACCGTGAAAGTAGAGATCAATACTGTAATCAGAGGTTCCGTATTTTCACCTGAAAATGCTTCCTTATGTGAAAATGCATCGTCGATTCTTGAAAGTAATATTGAAATGAAAAGATTATCTATCCCTGATCTCTATGGAGGGAAAATATGTGCTGCTCTCGACAGACAACATCCTCGAGACTTATTTGACATTAAATTATTATTGGAAAATGAGGGCTTTATAACAGATATTCGAAAAGCATTTATTGTTTATCTCATCAGCCACCAAAGACCTATGTCTGAACTATTAAACCCAAACTTGAAAGACATTCGTCCAGTGTTTGAAAATGAATTACAGGGCATGACTTTTGAGCCAGTTGCATTAAAAAATCTGATTGATACCAGAGACGAGCTGATAAGATTAATCAGAACAGATTTGACCGAAAAGGAGAGAGAATTCATCCTGTCCGTTAAAGCAGGACAGCCTGAGTGGAATGTTTTGGGTATTGATGGGATCAGCCAATTACCTGCTGTCCGATGGAAACTAGAAAATTTAAAACAAATGGATGACAAGAAAAGAATCAAAGCCATCGAAAAATTGAGAAGATATCTCCAGTTATAGTTTCTCCCGGTGGCAAATAGGTGGCAAATGATGGTGTGGACACATATGGACAATTATGGTCAACTATGGACAAAACAATAGGTTACGTTTTAGCTTCTCGATCCAGTTCGATAGATTGTTATTATTGGAATTAGCTTACTTTCCCACGGTCTGAAAATCCGTGTGTCCCCAGTTCAATTCTGG
>JABMRT010000279.1 GCA_013202295.1 Candidatus Zhuqueibacterota bacterium | reverse complement strand
GCGAAGTGCAGCTTCTACCCTGTTTTGAGTTGCAATACCAGCGTGATCTGTGCCTGGCATCCACAGCGTTTCAAAGCCATCCATCTTTTTCCAGCGGATGAGCAGATCCTGAACTGTATTGTTCAAGACATGCCCCATGGTCAACATGCCGGTCACATTGGGTGGGGGAATCATGATTGTATATTTGGTTTTCGTACTGGACGCATCGCCATGAAAAAGGCGGTGTTTCATCCAGAAACTGTACCATTTATTTTCAACATGCCTGGGATCATAAACTTTTTCTAAAATCTTTTTTGACATAAATTCTCCATAACATACAAAAACAGCGATATCCGCAACATTCCAATTAGATCGTAAGTCAGTAAATCCATAAAAGATCAGGATAAATGATTGTGAAAGGTATTAAAAATGGGGGAACATGTCAATCAAATTGTCCAGAAGCGAAAAATGTGGATGACCACTAGGATTAAAGCGTCCATGAAGAATGGGTCAATTGTTTCATTTTTGTAATGGACATTGCAAAACGGAAATCTTAGAAGCCTCTGGTACGGAAACATGATGAGGAATATTTTTGCCTAAGGTATTCATTATCAGCGACTTGGGATATTCAATGTAAAATTGGCACATCAATTGCATAAACTCCTAATTGTTGGGAACCTCCTTTCCACATTTAATCCCTTGTAGGGTCCGTTCCTCTCTCCCGGAGCGGACTTTTTTTATGCTCCGAGAACATCATCGCTACTGCATTGAATTCCATAGCATCTGTAAAACTTTTATTTTTTAATGGTGTCATTTCAAATCACATTTGTTCCGTATTGCACACCTTATGACCTGGTTAAAACCTTTATTTTCAAGGAAGTCGGACCAGTTTGAACCAGAAGTTCTCAATCAATTCGGCAATATGATAAAACTCATCCATATTGACCGGTTTCTTCAAATAGCAATTCGCATGAAGATCATAACATTTAAAAACATCCTCATCTGCTGAAGAAGTAGTCAGAACGATGACCGGGATGCGTTTTAGTTCAGGATCGAGCTTGATTTCCTGGAGTACCTCCCTTCCATCTTTCCTCGGAAGATTCAAATCAAGCAAAATAAGATCCGGACGAGGAGCATCCTTAAATTTCCCCTCGCGATGTAGAAATTCTAAGGCCTCTACACCATCTGACACATGATGAATTTGATGAATAGAGCGTTTATCTTTAAACGCTTCTTGTGTAAGACGCACATCGCTCTCATTGTCTTCAATGAGAAGGATTTGAGCTGGTTCGTTCATTAATTTAGAATTCATAATGACATCTCACCTTTTTCTGGGATTGTAAATGAAAACATGGATCCTTTTCCTTCAGTTGAAGTCACTCTAATCTTGCCGCCATGTCGTTCAACAATCTTCTTACATACCGCCAATCCAATGCCGGTACCCTCGTATTCATCTCGAGTATGCAACCGTTTAAAAATCATAAAAATGTTTTCCAATTGATCTGATGGTATCCCGATACCATTGTCTTTGACACTGATGTTCCAGAAACCGTCATTAAGTTTAGCTTGAATGTGGACAGAGGGCTTTCGATCGCCTTTAAACTTGATCGCATTCGAAAGCAAGTTCTGAAAGAGCTGAAGTAGCTGGCTGCTGTCGGCATACAGCAAGGGAAGTTTTTCAAATATTATTTGTGCTTCACTATCCTCAATAGTAAACTTCATATTCATTTGAACGGCATCTAGCACTTCATTCAGATCTGTGATTTCAAAAGGTTTTCCGCGTGAATCCACTCGGGAATAAAGAAGTAAATCCTTGATCAACTGCTGCATGCGGGAAACGCCATCAACTGCGTAATTGATAAATGTATCTGCATCCTCATCAAGTTTACCATGATATCGTTTTTGAAGCAGTTGAATATAACTCGCGACAGTTCGCAAGGGTTCTTGAAGATCATGAGAAGCCACATAAGCAAACTGCATCAATTCATTATTCGATTTTATAAGCGCCTCTGCTGCATTTGTCAGCTTCTCTTCTGCCCGCATGATGTCTGTCACGTCTCGTGATATACCCATAATTCCCGTGACCTGATTTTGACGATCAATAAGAGGTACTTTGGTTGCGGTTAACCAGATTGTAGATCCATCTCTTTGCTTGATCTCTTCTAATTTTGAGATAGAGGATTGCTTGGTTTCAATCATTTTCCGTTCATCTGAGAACGTCTCTTTCGCATGCTTCGCAGAAAAGTAATCAAAATCCGTCTTACCAACCGCTTCTTTGGGATCATTGAGGCCAAGAAAGTGGGCCTGCGCCGGATTGATTCGCGTGAATCGTGATTCCGTATCTTTAAAATAGACTGTATCCGGGATTGTGTCAATCAATGCCTGTAATAAATCTCGCTCTATGCGGATCGCTTCATCCGCTCTTTTTTGTTTGGTAACATCATTGACCTGCATCAAAAACTGCAGTGACTTCGGATGATCAAGTGTGTATAACGGTGTAATCAGGAGATGCAATATCCTGGACTCGCGATGTTTTCCGCTGTATTTTCCCATTGATTGAAAAAGATTAAAATCAAACTCCTTTTCGCATGAAAATGTCTCACCCGGCTTTATTTGATTCCTTTGAAAATCATCAGCACATAATGTTCTCAAATGTGTATTTTTATTTAGTTCTTCAATAGTATCAAAACCATAGATCTCGAGCATTGCAGCATTCGCTTCTAAAAGATCCCCGTTTGAATCCGTCAGGCCGATGCCGATAGAAGATCGAATGAAAATGTTCTTAAACTTCTCTTCACTCACGCGAAGAGATTCGAACATGGCTCGGCGTTCAAGAGCACTGCTAAGAATGTCTGCATAGATTTGGATAAGTGCAATGTCGATCATTCGCCAAGTAATAGTTTGTTCCACATCATCAAAACCGATAAATCCCATTAAATCGGTTCCACAGTACACCGGCATGAGAAGCTGCGATTTTACTCCAATTTGTTTTAGAAAAGTCTGCTCTGCCTTGGCGCTAATTGGCATATCTTCAATAGCGCCCACATTCATCACTTCTCGCTTGTGAAGGTGTTTCTTCCACCAGGGATAATCTTGAAATGATCGAT
>JABMRT010000278.1 GCA_013202295.1 Candidatus Zhuqueibacterota bacterium | reverse complement strand
ATACATTATTTGAGACGTGTATATGTTTTACAGTACACTTTAACCTAGAAAAAGAACACATTGAATATATATGTGATATCCTAAGAAGCTATTTTCAATAAAATAAACATTATGGAAAAACTCATAAGAAAAACAGTTGGAGAGAAACTTCATTTTCTTATTTTTGAAAGAGTGACAGAAGAAGAATCTGTTTTAACAATAGCTACTCTATTAACATCTTTAGGGCATGAAGTTTCTATCTTTATATCGCAGAAAATAGATACATTAATTCATAATTGTTTATCACATATTCGAATTGAACCTGTCATTTTACCAGATGAATTAAGTAATGCACTTTATATAGTCGACGACTTTATTAATAAGAATCCAATCGATTTAATTTTCTTTACAAGGTATAGAGCAGATTCATTCCATGAATATCGATTATATAAAAACTTCGTAACAAAGCATCAGGTTTGTTCATTAATTGATGGTTATGAAAGGTGGCTGAAAAACCTACCTCCTATTAAATTTAATGGATGGAAAATTGTTCAAAGGTCTCCAATATTAGATTGGTTATTTTGTAAATTAATAGCGAACTCCTTTTCTTGTTATTTTGTTAGTGAACCTCATGTCGAATCTGAAAATCCGTTAAAATTATTGGTGCAAAGTAGATTGAACAGATATGTTTTCGATCTTCCCTTTAAGGTAATGCAACAAGAATACAACCCTGTCGTTAATAATGAAATAATTCATTTCGTAATCCCTGGCGCTGTGGATAAAAGTCGGCGTGATTATTTTTTAGTGATTAAACTACTGACTTCGAAAGAATTAATTCACAAGAAGTGGAAACTAATACTCCTTGGTAGGCCGATTGGAAATTATGGGGAAAAAGTTGTTTGTTTTTGTAAAGAAATTAATAAAAGGTTAAAATATGAAAAGATAATTATTTTTGATCATTACATTTCGAAAACTTTGTTTAATAAGTATATGTTATTATCAGATTTTATCATAGCTCCAATAATTCCAAGTAAATACAAATATGGCAAGGATTCAGGTGCTTTATATGATGTCTTTTTATATAACAAAATAGGAATTATTAATGATAGGTATTTCTATCATTCTCAACTAATAGAAAAAGAAATTTTATTAAAATATCGAAATAAAGCTGAATTGCGAACTATTTTGATTTCAATCATTAACAAGAGGTTTGATGTTAACCAGATAAACAAGCGATTGGATAAAATAAATTTGGTGTTCGGAATAGGGAGTTACATGTGTTTTTTAAAATCTAGTATTAATAGTGTTTTTTCTATCGACAATAAGTAATATACTACTAAATCATTACCTCAAACATTCAATTACAATCACTGGATAGTTAAATAGTATAAAGATTTCTCATGCTTACATTTCTTTTATTCACACTGTTATTATTTATTAAATATCACAAAAATAGGGAAGTCGTTAAGTTCATAACTATAACTTACTTATTGTCGTTAATAATATTTAGCCTAAAGTTAATGGAATATGGATATAATATTACTGAATTAATGTCTGGAGATGAGTATTACTATTATTATGGAGATTCTGGTCAGACGACTCAAAGAGTATTGTGGATTTTTATAAATAGTATCATTAGAAACTATGATATTTTTGGAGAAATTGGATCTAAACTTCTAAATATCCCAATAGGAGTCATCACAATAATTGCGTTGGGTAAAGTAAATAACAATAAAATACCATATTCAAACTACATATTATTCTTGCCTTATTTGTTAGTCATGTTTACTTTAAATCTTAGAGATAACTTGATTATATTTTTTGTTATAATGACATTTAAAAATATAGAAGATGGTTTATTAAAAAGTTATTTTTTAATAACCATATATATAGTGTTATTATTTTTGCTTAGACCATTGTTTGTAATTCTCATATTTATAATCGTCATTATGGGGAGAATAATTCGTTTAAAATGGGCTTTTCTGAAAAGTCATCGTAAAGCTTTTGTCATCGTAATCCTACTATTCATGTTTTTAGGGAATGTTTTTAAAGATCAAATTAGTAAGGTGACACAATCATATACTTATAACATACAATATAATTATATCGATAATTATATTAATTCAGCAAAATTCACCAAATATGGTGATGGATACACAGGTAATATATCCAGGGATCGAATATATGGTGCTTTCCGATATGTCTTTGCTCCATTACCAACATCTCTAATCAGTAGATTATTCTCAGGGACAAATCCTCAGGGTAGAGTCGATGATATCTTTCGAATTATCCACCAAATGATTTATTACTATTTGTTGATGTATATAATATTAAATATTAAACATGTAAAAAAAGTATTGTCAAGTTTTACGTATTTACAAATTAATGTTTTTTTATATCTTTCTGCATATATGCCTATATATTCATTTTATTTATTTGGTAGTAGTCATCAAAGGCACAAAATACCTTTTCAGATTGCCATATTCATATTGTATTATTACATAATGACAGATAAGAAAAGTAGTATAAATAAAATAAAATATGAAAAAACCTAAAATAGCCGTAATTGTAAGAAGTTTAGGACTTGAATATGATGATCGGGTTCGGAAGGAATGCATTACCTTAGCTAAAGTTGCTGATGTTACGTTATTCGTTTCGTTTGAAAACAATTATGAGGAAGAAGGAGAAACCTCATATGGTATTCCTTATAAATCATTTCATTTAAAAACTCGTGAGAAGCTAAAGTCGGGAAAGTTTCTTTTTATTAAGGCGTTAGAGTTTTATTTTAGAGTCAGAAATCATATTAAGGATTTTGATCTGATCTGGGCACATGAAGAATATTCTTTCCTTTTTCCTTTGGTATCTAAAGAAAATACATGTATATGGGACTTACATGAGATTCCATTATGGTTTGAAAAGCCTCTAATTAGTTGGCTATTTAATATAATCGAAAAAAGAAGTAAGATTATAATTCATGCTAATCAACATCGAATTAATTATTTAATGAAGAATAAGATTGTTAAGTACAAACATAAGCATGCTTTTATTAGAAATTATCCCGATAAAACATTTTTAGAGAGTAAATCTATTCCAGAAAATTATAATTATTTTATCAATTGGTTAAATAATGAACATTATGTATACCTTCAAGGACTCTTTATTCCTGGTCGCTATCCCTACAATATAATATCAGCATTATTAGAAACAACATCCCTCAAGATTGTAATCGTTGGCAAAATAGATTCAAATGAATTAAGATTATTAAAAAATAAATATGGCCAGTTGATGGCCCCTAGAGTATTCTTTGCTGGAATGATAAACCAACTTGATATACCACAATATTTAAAAAATGCCATGTTTAGCATAGTACTGTATGATTATTCAATCCCAAATAACCGATATTGTGAAGCAAACAGATTTTATCAGGCTATTAATTTCGGTATACCAGTCATAGTAGGAAGCAATGAATCTATGGCTGATTTTATAAAAGCGTATAAATTTGGCATTGCTTTGGAAAAGGACGGAAGAGATATTGAAGAGATATCACATGCAATAACACGCATGTTGGATAATTATAATTATTATAGTAATAATGCCGAGTATTGTAAAAATAAATTGTTATGGTCAGATGATACAATAAAACAAGAATGGCTTACATAACTAGGCGCACAAAAAATAAACATATCCCATTATTGGGCATGACATTATAAAAACAAAATTTTCAACTCAAATAAGGGATATACCTGTA
The DNA here is from genome assembly GCA_013202295.1 of Candidatus Zhuqueibacterota bacterium. GTDB lineage: Bacteria > Zhuqueibacterota > QNDG01 > QNDG01 > JABMRT01 > JABMRT01. The sequence continues at coordinate 14,033 of JABMRT010000278.1, read as the reverse complement.
GAGACTTCAGATCTTCAAGAACACATTTGTGTAAATTATAATGTGTAACAGCAGGTCTAAATTGTCGGAATTTACATTTGTCATAGGTGTTTAATAAGAAAAAGTAATCCTAGCTTTTGGACTAAATTCGCGTAGAAGGTCAATTTAAAGAATGAAAATATTACATTGTTGTTTGGCAAATTTTTATATTGATAATTATAGTTACCAGGAAAATATTTTGCCTAAAATGCATAAGTTGCAAGGTCATGATGTTGCTATACTTGCATCAACAGAAACATATATAGATAATATAAAACTTGAATATGTTGAACCAAGATCATATCATACAAAAGAGGGTATTCCGATTACCAGAATACCATATGTCAGTATATTACCTCATTTTCTTATAAAGAAAGTTCGTATTTATAAGGGGATATCAAAGGTTGTCAGTGAATTTAATCCAGATATTATTTTTCTACATGATGTACAATTTATAAGCATCGTAAAAATAGTATCATACGTAAAAAAGCATCAAAATGTCAGAATATATGCAGATGGCCATGCTGATTTTATCAAGCATGAAGGCAGAAGTTTCATTTTTAACTGGTTATCAGAAAGAGTTTTACATGGCATTATTTATAAGTGGTGTGCCAAAAGAATAGAACCCTATACAAGAAAATATTATGGAGTATTACCAATAAGAGTAGACTTTTTTAAATCTGTTTATGGAATACCTGAGGATAAAGTAGAACTATTAGTAATGGGAGCAGATGATAGTGTTTTTGATTTAACAAAAAAGAATGAAATTCGAAGCTCTATAAGAAAAAAGTTAAATTTATTTGATGATGATTTTGTAGTCGTCACAGGCGCCAAAATTGATCATAGAAAAAACATCAATATTTTAATGAAAGCAATGCATGAAATAAAAGAAGAAAAAATAAAATTGATTGTTTTTGGCACTCCAAGTAATGATATTAAAAAAGAAATAGAAGAACTATCTATGTCTAACAATATAAAATACATAGGATGGATTTCCTCTGATAATGTTTATGATTATTTCTTATCAGCTGACTTGGGATTTTTCCCTGGAACTCATTCTGTTTTTTGGGAACAAGCGGTTGGCGTTGGATTGCCTTGTGTATTTAAAAAATGGGTCGGTGAACAACATGTTGATGTAGGAGGAAATTGTTTGTTTATTGAAACTGCAGATATAAAAGAAATAAAAGAAAAAATATTATTGTTGTACCATAATAGGAGTCAGTTAATGAAGATGAAACAAGTTGCTGAAGAAAAAGGGATCCCATACTTTTCTTATTCCCAAATTTCAAAGAGAGCTATTGAGGACTAGATCAACTTCATAGTATTCTTTGGCGAAATCATATTATGGAATGAATGTGAGAATTAAAAACATATATAGGTATCCAAGATGACAATACACCAAATCTGCACAAATTGTGTCATGGACACAACTGACACCCAAATTTCATTCGATGAAAATGGAGAGTGTGATCACTGCAATGACTTTTATAAAAACGTACTGCCTAATTGGCACACAGATAAACGTGGTCGAAAAGAACTCGAAAGCATTGTGGCCAAAATTAAAGAGTCAGGCAAAAAGAACGACTTTGACTGTTTACTGGGCTTGAGCGGAGGAGCCGATAGCTCTTATATGTTGCACCTTGCAGTCAAAGAATTTGGATTACGGCCTTTGGTTTTTCATGTTGATGGTGGGTGGAATTCTGAATTATCAGTACACAACATCAACGTGCTTCTAGATAAATTGGGTTTGGATCTTTATACTGAAGTGATCAATTGGGAAGAAATGAAAAATTTTCAATTGGCTTACTTTAAATCAGGTCTTTCCAATATTGATATACCTCAGGATCATGCTTTCGTTGCCACGATGTATAATTTTGCAGATAAATACAATATCAAGTACATTCTTAATGGTGGAAATATTTCCACTGAATGTATTCGAAATCCAATGGAATGGGTGTATTATGGTACCGATATGGCGCAAATACGTGATATATTGAATCAATTCGGTACGATCGATATGAAAACTTATCCCTTTAGTTCGATATTCAGACATAAAATTTATCTTAGGTACATACGATGGGTCAAAGTAGTAAAAATGCTCAATTATATACCCTATGTTAAAGCCAAAGCAATGGAATTATTGAAGAAAGAGTACGGTTGGAAAATATACCCCCAAAAACATTTTGAATCACGTTTTACACAGTTTTATGAAGGATATTGGTTGCCAGAACGTTTCGTTTACGATACGCGACGAGTGCAGTATTCAAGTCTTATACTAACCAAACAGATGACTCGGATAGAAGCGCTTGAAAAATTAAAAGGACCATCTTATAATTTAAATACCATTCAGGACGAGTTTAACTATATAGCGACCAAATTAGATATTACACGAGAAGAATTGCAAAGCTACTTTGACATGCCTAAAAAATCATATTTAGACTATAAAAACCAGAAATCTGTTTTTAAACTGGGCGCTAAAATCCTTAAAGCCATTGGCGTAGAAAGATCCATCAAGCGGTGATTACAATAATTGATTATGGGTTAGGGAATATTCGGTCTTTTGCCAATGTGTATGAACGACTGAATATTCAGATAAAAATTGCACAATGTGCCCAAGATATAAAAGGTGCGAGTAAAATTATTCTCCCGGGAGTCGGCGCTTTTGATCATGCAATGACTCTGTTAAATCAATCGGGTATGCGGGATGAGTTGGAGAAACAGGTTATAGGAAATGGGGTCCCGGTAATAGGTATTTGTGTCGGAATGCAGATTCTTGCAAAATTGAGTGATGAGGGTAAATTGCCAGGTCTCGGATGGATTAATGGTTATGTAAAATTATTTGACATTTCAAAAATTCCATATAAGACTCGATTACCTCATATGGGATGGAATACAATTGAGCCGGTAAAGAAAAACCCGTTATTGTTTGGCTTTGATACTAATTCCAGATTTTACTTTTTACATTCATACTATTTCCTTTGTAATGATAATGAGGATGTAATTTCGACTACCGATTATGGCATTACATATGCGAGCGCTGTTAATAGAAGTAATATATACGGAGTTCAGTTTCATCCGGAAAAAAGCCATTCGAATGGTATTCAATTACTTAATAATTTTGCCAGGTTATAGTAATGTTATATCCCAGGATAATCCCTTGTCTTTTAGTACATAAAAAGGGCCTTGTGAAAACTGTAGGTTTCAAAGAACCTAAATATGTCGGTGATCCTATAAATGCTGTTAAAATATTCAATGAAAAAGAAGTTGATGAATTAATTGTTATTGATATTGATGCGACTACTCAAAATCACGAACCTGATTATAAAATGATTGAAAATCTGGCAGTTGAATGCCGCATGCCCTTTTGTTATGGTGGCGGAATAAAAACCACCGACCAGGCCCAACGTATTTTTAGTCTCGGTGTTGAAAAAATTGCTATCAGCTCAATTGCGATTGAAAATCCGTCAATTGTAGCGAAAATTGCAGACCGTGTTGGGAATCAAAGTGTCGTTGTTGTAGTAGATGTTAGAAAAAAACGTTTCAGCAATTATTATGAAATCTATACTCATAATGGAACTCAAAAGAGCAAAAAAAATCCTTTCGAATTTGTCTCTGAGGTAGAAAAATTAGGTGCGGGAGAAATTGTGGTCAATTCCATTGATAAAGACGGAACAATGAATGGTTATGATTTAGATTTGATTGAAAGTATCAGAGATAGTATTTCAATACCGTTGACTGTACTTGGAGGTGCTGGTACTTTAAATGATATTGGAGTATTAATCAATAAATTTGGAATTATTGGAGCAGCTGCAGGAAGCCTATTTGTATTCAAAGGAAAATATAAGGCAGTCCTGATAAATTATCCGAGCCCCGATGAAAAACAAAAATTAATAATAAATAATTTCAGAAATGGTATATCCTAAATCCACTATAATTTATTTTATTGGAGCAAAATAAAAATGAGACAGATACTTCAAAATTTAAAGACTGGAAACACTGAATTAGCTGATATTGCAACTCCTTCAGTTGGTAATGGTCAAATTTTAATTAAAACCCAATATTCTCTCATTTCTGCTGGTACTGAAAAGATGTTAGTGGAATTCTCTAAGGGCGGGTATTTAGCGAAGGCAAAAGCACAACCCGATAAAGTCAAACAGGTTCTTGATAAAATCCGGACCGATGGTCTTCTTCCGACGTTGGATACGGTTTTTAAGAGACTCGATGAACCTTTGCCTCTTGGGTACTGTAATGTAGGCAGGGTAATTGAAGTTGGACAAAACGTGATGGGCATTGCCATTGGCGATATGGTTGTATCCAACGGTCCACATGCCGAATATGTCACTGTCCCACAGAATTTATGCGCCAAAGTTCCGGTAGGAGTCGATCCTGAAGAGGCGGCATTTACAGTATTAAGCTCAATAGCGCTTCAGGGAATCCGTCTTGCGGAACCTACCATAGGCGAGAAATTTGTGGTTTATGGTGTTGGTCTGATCGGCCTGGTACTGGTCCAGCTGTTAAAAGCGAATGGATGCGAAGTTCTGGCTATTGATATCAGTAAAGAACGATTAAAAATAGCGGAGTCTTTTGGTGCGGAAACATGTAATCCCGGCTCTATAAATCCAATTGACAAAGTAAATGCCTGGACATCCGGAATGGGTGCAGATGGGGTAATTATAACTGCCAGTGCCAAAACAGATGAAATCATTCATCAGTCTGCAGAAATGTGCCGGAAAAAGGGGCGGATTATACTCGTTGGAGTGATTGGTCTGAATTTGAGAAGATCAGATTTCTATGAAAAAGAATTGACTTTTCAGGTGTCTTGCAGTTATGGTCCGGGCCGTTATGATGATGCCTACGAATTAAAAGGACGTGACTACCCTGTTGGTCATGTCAGATGGACGGAAAAAAGAAATTTTGAAACAATTCTTGGATTACTGAATACAGGCCAGCTGAATATTGAACCATTGATCACTCATCGCTTTAAACTTGAAGAGGCTTCACAAGCCTATCATAAAATCAGTACCGATTCTTCGGTATTGGGAGTCATTTTGGAGTACGATGAAAATCAGCCTGTTACGAAACATATAAAAATATCTCACAGTAACTTGAAAAGTGAAAAGAAATGCGTTGCCGCCCTGATTGGCGCCGGTAATTTTTCAAAAATGACTCTGGCCCCTGCATTAGTAAAAACAAATGCTCAACTAAAATATATTTCAGATCTATCGAATAGTCCATCTGCAGCTCATATTGCTAAAAAATATAAATTCGATATCGCAACCAGTGATACAGATTCAGTTCTGAATGATTCATCTGTGAACACAGTCTTTATTGCGACCGGGCACAACTCCCACGCAAAACTTGTTTGCGACTCAATGCAAGCAGGCAAGCATGTATTTGTCGAAAAACCTTTAGCCTTGACCGTTGATCAACTGGCTCAAATTATAAAAACCTACAATAACTACTCTGATCAACATTTTATGATCGGATTCAACCGACGATTTAGCCCGGATATTATGAAGGCCAAAGAACTCCTGAGTGGCCACGGTGAACCTCTAAGTATGATTTACTTGTGTAATGCCGGCTATATTCCGTCAAAGGTTTGGGTTCATGATCCAGAAAGAGGGGGCGGTCGAATTATAGGCGAGGCATGCCATTTTATTGATCTCATGGGATTTATTTGTGACAGTGAACCTGTTTCTGTCGCAGCATTTTGTTTTGACAGAAATACAGATATTAAAGAAGATAAAATGTCTATTAATATCAAATATTCCAATGGCTGTATCGGGACTGTTCATTATTTTGCCAATGGTCAAAAGAGCTATCCGAAAGAAACCATTCGGATTTTTTCTGATGGTCGAATATTGGAAATTAACAATTTTAGAATGCTGCAAAGCTATGGTTTTAGCAGGTTTCGAAAGAGTAAGCATAAGATGGACAAGGGACATATTAATCAGTTTGTCCAGTTTGTCAATAATATAGAAAAGGGAAATCGCAACTTAATACCTTTTAGCCAACTTATATCGGTTACATTAGCGAGCTTTGCTGCAATGACTTCCGCAATGGAAAATCGAACAATAAATCTCCATGAAGAATATTCCGAGATATATCAACTCCTGAAATAATGTTTAATTACTATACTAATATAGTGAAATCCATGGGCTGGTTAAATGCCTGCTATAGACTGTTGTATCTGATTCAACAGAAGACAGGAATAACAGAGAAAAAAACTGGTTTTCGCTACCTGAGTGATATGAATTTTTTTAGTGAAAGTACGATCAAAGAGTCTGATGTTATCAGAAATTGGGAATTTGTAAGAGAAAAATATATTCAATCTGTTCTTATTAAAGACTTCGATTTCAAATTTGATAACGATAACCTTACTAAATACCTGACTGAGCCGACGAATCACTATGCGAATCATCTTTACCAGTATTTTAGCAACCAATATCTTAAAGTTGATTCACCTATTGTTTTTAATAAAGACTACTATCACAACATTGTATGGCCATCCGGAACACATTGGCGGCATTATGCCAAATCCGGTCTGCCTTATAATGACATTAAACTGGTTTGGGAACCCTCGCGACTGATAATTCTTTTTTTACTTGTCAGACGATATCACTACGATAATAATGTTCAATGGCTGGAAAAAGGCTGTGATCTAATCTTGGAATGGGTCAATCAAAATCCGCCTGAACTTACTGTTAATTGGGCGTGTGGGCAGGAAAATGCGTTTCGTCTTTTTGCGATGCTTTTCTTTTTGCTAAATATACCCAACCTGATGACTGAATCTGAAAAATATCACAAGCTTGTTACTCAAGTGACACTATATGCGTGGCGCGTTGGTGTTCATATTAACAATAATATAATATATGCCAGAAGTCAGCAAAATAACCACGCGATTTCTGAGTCAATTGCATTATGGATAATCGGACTGTTATTTCCAATATTTAAAATGTCTGAACATTGGATAAAAAAAGGAAAAAATATTCTTTCAAAAGAATTAAATCAACAGGTGTACGATGACGGGAGTTATATTCAGCACAGTATGAATTACCATCGTCTTGTCCTTGATGATCTGCTGTTTTTAACATCAACTTTAAAATTATTTAATAAATCTGTTCCAGCTGAAGTTCGAAATAAATTTGAAAAAATGACCTCATTTCTATATGAATTTGTTGATCCCGTATCCGGCAAAGTACCTAACTACGGATACAATGATGGTGCAAATATTTTACTACTCTCATGCACTGATTATACCGATTTCAGACCCGTGCTGCAGGCGTCGTGGTACGCTTTATTCAATGAAAGGTTTTATAATAGAGGTCCCTGGGATGAAAAAATGTTATGGCTATTTGGACAGGAAGCTCTGAAATCACCTCTTGTAGAAAGGCAAGTAAAGAAATCCATTGCCTTTCGAGATGGTGGGTATTATATCCTGCGAGATAAAAATTCCTGGTGTATGACAAGATGCCATTCCTACCGGAATCGACCCGGCCAGGCGGACATGTTGCATATTGATCTGTGGCATAACGGCGTCAATATTGTGGTGGATTCCGGGAGCTACAGGTATTATACTGAAGATTCTTCCTCGAACTATTTTAAGTCAACAATCGCCCACAGTACGGTAACGATAAACGATAAAAATCAAATGGAACAAGGTCCGGGATTTCTCTGGTTTAATTGGACGAGATCAAATCTGATATATTTCGATGATAGTAAATTTGAAGGTGAACATTATTCCTATATCCATGATTTTAAATCTGTACACCGCCGTATAATAACCAATCTAAAGAGTGATTGCTGGGAAGTTGCTGATACGGTATTTACAAGAAATACTTTAAGAGATCTATCGATTAAATCAAGATTTCATTTGATCAATGATACATGGATGCGAAAGGAAGATAAACAATTCGTTATATTTCAATCAAATAAATATAATTATTCGATTGCTATCGTAAATATTGGAGAGATTGATATTTCCATTTATAAGAGTGAGCAATCCATATACTACGCTCGTAAAGAAGAAATTCCGGTTCTGGAGATTTTCCATATCGGTAATACTTATGAAAAAGAATTCTTGTTCAAAACTTATTTTGGACCTTCAGATATTCTTCTCAATAAAATTGGCATAAATTAATGCATATCGCATATATCCATCAGTATTTTACAAAACCGGATGAAAAGGGCGGAACGCGCAGCTATGAAATCGCAAAACGTCTTGTCGCGTCAGGCCATAAAGTCACTATGATTGGCGCTAATTCAGATTTGATTAATGAAAATTCCGGAAATTCAAAAGTAGTTTATACGAAAGTAGATGGGATTTATGTTTACCGTATTCAGCTTCCCTATTCAAATTCAATGGGATTTGTTAAACGGTGGTTTATATTTCTAAGGTTTGCAAAAAAATCTTATCATTTGGTGAAAAAAATCAAGAATGTCGATCTTGTATATGCAACATCCACTCCATTACCTGTTGGAATTGCCGGTAAGAAATCGGCACGGTTTCATAAATGCCCGTTTATTTTTGAGGTTAGAGATTTATGGCCGGAATTGCCGGATGCCATGGGATTGCTTAAATTCAGGCCATTATATTGGTACCTGCGATACATGGAATTATCAATATATAAATCAGCGAATCGTATTGTTGCATTAGCGCCGGGTATTAAAGAGGGAATTGTTGAATCCGGATATCCATCCGATAAAATAGCCATTGTGCCCAATGCCAGTGATACCGATCTTTTCAAACCATCCGATAATAAAGATTTGATTAATTCTGATAAACGATATGGAAATCCCGATGATTTTCGGCTCGTTTTTACCGGGGCTCATGGTATTGCAAACGGTTTGGATGCCGTATTAGACGCTATTATCGTTCTTAAAAAAAGAAACGTGAGCAATGTAAGATTTTGTTTTATAGGAACAGGTGGAGTAAAATCTGATCTGAAATATAGAGCACAGACAGAAGATATTAATGAATATATCTCTTGGATTGAACCAATCCGGAAAACTAAATTAGCACAGGTGCTTCCACAAATGGACGTTGGTATGATGATTTTGAAAAATATCCCGGCCTTTTATCGGGGAACGAGCCCCAACAAATTCTTTGATTATATAGCGGCGGGTTTACCTGTACTGAATAATTATCCGGGTTGGCTAGCAGAAATAATCAGAAAAAATGATATTGGAGTTGTTGTTCCTCCCGATAATCCCGAATCTTTTTCGGATGCAGTTCTCTGGATGAGAGATCATCCAAAAAGATTAAAGGAAATGGGTGTGAATGCACGACAAATTGCAGTCAGTTATTATTCTCGCGATGCTCAATTTAATAAAATAAATAATATGATTACGAAGTTTATTTAAACATCATTTTTTCTGCTACTGCTAGTCCTAATATATTGTTATGTGCATACAATGATAAAAGTTTTTCTATCGCCTCTATTTGCTTCACTGGTTCTGATAATTATTGCATTGGTATTTGTGTTCCACCAAAGGAAAAAATTCTCCAAAGTTGGAAGAAATTCTATATATATAGCATTATTTGGAACCATTTCATTATTTACTTTTAGTTTACCATCTGTTTCATTTTTATTAGCGAAAAGTTTAGAACATAATTATCTTTCATATGATGGATCAGCTTTGAAACAGCTGGATGTTATTGTTGTTTTGGCCAGCGGGTTTAAGCGGGGAAATGAAACTGTTGCAGATGAACTTACCGGAACAACTTATTCAAGGACTGTGACAGGCATTAGAGCTTTTAAGACTTCAAATGCTCGAATTATTGTCATGTCGGGTGGTACTGGAGACATTTTGGACACTAATATGGTTTGTCTCATGCGTTCCTTGGCTATTGAGATGGGAATTCCGAAAAATAAAATTATCATAGATCCATTATCTTGTACTACTTTCGACCATCCTGTTAGGGTTATTGGGTTATCAGAAGTAACTAAAAATGATCAAATTGGTGTTGCAACATCCGCTTGGCATTTACCTCGAGCTATGGTGGAGTTCAGAAAATATTTTTCGAAAGTAATTGCAATTCCTTGCGATTACTATAGTCTTAAAATAGACAAGAAATGGTTGTTATTTTTTCCAAGCATTTTTGCACTTGAAGCGAGTAGGGCTGTTATCCATGAGTTGATTGGGTATTGTTGGTATCGAATTAAATCATGAAATTACAAAACTAATGGCTACATGAATTGAAAATAGTAAATAAAATAATAAATAGGTTTCTTGATATAATTATTGCTGTAGCAGTAATGATTATTTTTGCACCTTTATTGATTATTATTGCTATACTTTTATGGCAGAAAATTGGTTTTCCTGTTATTTTTAAACATTCACGAACAGGACATTTTGAAAAAATGTTCACAATCTATAAATTTCGAACAATGATTCAGAAAATGGATACTAAAGGGGTATTGTTACCCGACCAAGACCGCTTGACAAAATTAGGAAGATTTTTAAGATCGACTAGTTTTGACGAACTACCATCTTTATGGAACGTTCTCAAAGGAGATATGAGTATTGTTGGTCCCCGACCGTTATTACCTGAATATTTTTCTCTTTATACAAAAGAGCAAAATCGCAGACATGAGGTCAAACCAGGAATTACTGGCTGGGCACAGGTCAATGGCCGCAATGCCGTCAGTTGGGAACAAAAGTTTAAATTAGATGTTTGGTATGTTGATCATCAATCCTTCTGTTTGGATTTGAAAATACTTTTCTTAACGATATTCAAAGTATTTAAAAGAGAGGGTATTAGTCAAAATGGACATGCGACAATGGAGAAATTTAAGGGAAGTAGTACATGATTGAGAAAGATAGATTTGCCGAATGGAAAGCCCCTGAATTAGAAGATGGAAAATTATCAAAGTGGAATTGGATGGTACAGGGCGCTGAAGGTTTGAAATTAGGATTTAAAACAGATATTGGGGCATTTACCTATATCAATGCGACATATGGAGTTATCATTGAAGATGAGGTCCAGATTGGATCACATTGTTCAATTTATTCAGTATCAACGATCGATGGTAAAAAAGGGAAAGTACAACTGAAGAAAAATTGTAAAATTGGATGCCATTCAACAGTTATGCCTGGTGTGATAATCGGTGAAAATTCTATAGTAGGCGCTCACAGCATGGTAACTTCTGATATACCGGCTAATGTTATTGCTTTCGGTGTACCGGCCAAAGTGATCAGAAAATTATGAATCGTATCTATTTATCTCCCCCCAATATGGGGCAGTATGAGCAGAAATATGTTCAGGAAGTCTTCGATTCCAACTGGATCGCTCCCCTTGGTCCCCAGGTTGATGCCTTTGAAAGGGAAATGTGCGATTATATCGGCGTTAATCATGCTGCCGCGCTATCTTCGGGAACAGCTGCACTTCATCTGGCATTACGGATTCTGGGAATTAAAGAGAATGATGTTGTTTTTTGTTCCAGCCTGACCTTTGCCGCCAGTGCCAGTCCGATTCTCTATGAAAAAGCTGTTCCGGTCTTTATAGATTCTGATCGGGAGACCTGGAATATGTGCCCGATCGCACTGGAAAGAGCGCTGAGTGAATATAAAAAACGCAATCATTTGCCGAAGGTGGTAATTGTGGTCAATCTCTATGGTCAAAGCGCCGATTATGACCGGATTCTTGAAATATGTTACTGTTACCATGTTCCGGTGATTGAGGATGCTGCCGAAAGTCTGGGGGCGTCTTATAAGAACCGGAAATCCGGTAACTTTGGTGTAATGAGTGTGTTGTCCTTCAATGGAAATAAAATCATTACCACTTCCGGTGGCGGGATGCTGCTTTCAAATAATGAAGACTTTATTAAAAAAGCCCGTTTTCTGGCAACCCAGGCGCGGGATAATGCCCTCCATTATGAACACAGCCAACTGGGTTTCAATTACCGCCTTAGTAATGTGCTGGCGGCGATTGGCAGAGGACAACTTCAGGTTCTGGATGACAGGGTACGTGCTAAACGGGAAGTGTTTCAACGCTACTATGATGTGCTATCGCCTATTGAGGGGATTGAGTTTATGCCTGAAGCAGCTTACGGGATTAGTAACCGCTGGCTGACAGTTATGACGATAGATTCGGAAAAGACAAGTATTGACCGGACTCAACTAATTGAAATACTTGAAAAATATAATATTGAATCCCGCCCGGTCTGGAAGCCCATGCACCTGCAGCCATTATACCGCAATTATGATTATTATACAGCTACTCCAGGAATTAGTATATCAGATGAATTATTTAATAATGGTATTTGTCTTCCCTCTGGTAGTGATTTGTCTGTTACAGACCGGGATAGAATCATATCCATAATAAAAAAGGCGTTAAAGAATGTTTAAAACTCATTTAAAAAGTATCCATTTTTGGGCGGTCCTGTTCATCGATATCTTTTTTATTTCTGCAAGCCTCTGTATTTCCTTTCTCTTAAGATTCGATTTTGAAATTCCGGAAATGTACCTATCTCGTTTATATCAAAGCGTTCCCTTATTTATTATTGTAAAGCTGATTGTATTCTATCCATTTAAAATTTATCGGGGGATGTGGCGCTATACCAGCCTGACCGATGTAATCAATATAGCCAGGGGGTCATTGTCAGCCTCTTTTATCCTTGCCGCATTCTATCTGTTTTCAGGTTTGTTTCAGGGATTTCCGAGATCGGTCTTTGTGATTGATCTGATTCTGTCTTCATTTTTCCTGGCAACTGTGCGGGCAAGTATTCGGATCTATTTTCTCAGGCAGTCCAAAGGTGGATTTTTGCCTCTGTTTTTAAAGGAGAATAATGAACAATATGCAAGACTGATAATTATCGGCGCCGGTGACGCAGGCGAAAAGATTTTAAGGGAAATTATGGATAGCCGTTACGCGAAGTACAGCGTTTTCGGTTTTGTGGATGATGATCCGGCTAAAAAGGGCTCTACAATTCATGGAGTTTATGTTTTAGGAAATACCGATGATCTCATTACTTATAAAGACCAATATGACGAGATTCTGATCTGTATGCCATCAGCTTCCAGTGAGAAAATGCGAAATATTGTTGATAAATGTAAGGCAACCGGGAAAAAATTCCGCACCTTGCCGGGAATTTGGGAATTGATAGATGGTTCTGTAAGTATTAAGCAAATTCGGGATGTTTCGATTGTTGACCTTCTGGGGCGCAAAGAGGTGCGCCTGGACCGCGACTCCATCAGCCGGTTCATCAGTCAGAAAAATGTTCTGATTACAGGCGCCGGGGGATCCATCGGGTCTGAGTTGGCCCGTCAATGTTTCACCTTCGCACCCAAAACGCTGATTTTACTGGATATCGGTGAATTTAACCTGTTTCAGATAGAGCAGGAGTTATCACAGCTCAGCGGAACTGTTAATATCGTTTATGTGCTTGCGGATATAAAAAATATGACGACCACAGAGAGAATATTTCAGAAATACAAGCCGGAAATAGTTTTGCATGCAGCCGCCTATAAACATGTCCCGATTCAGGAGAGTTATCCCTGGGAAGCCATAATCACCAATGTTTACGGGACCCTGAATCTGGTATCACTGGGTGACAAATATAATTTGGATTCTTTTGTCATGGTTTCGACGGATAAGGCGGTTAGACCAACTAATATTATGGGAGCGTCCAAGCGAATCGCCGAGTTGGGCATTCTTGCTTCGGCTGAAAAGATGTCGCCGAAATTTATGTCAGTCAGATTTGGGAATGTGATCGGCAGTTCAGGCAGTGTAATTCCAATTTTTCAGCAGCAAATTGCCAAAGGCGGACCGGTGACGGTCACCCATCGGGATATGAAGCGCTATTTTATGTCGATTCCCGAAGCCTCCCAGTTGATTTTACAGGCTGGAGCGATTGGCAAGGGCGGCGAAACTTTTTTATTGGATATGGGTGAGCCGGTAAAAATTGATACGGTTGCCCGGGACTTGATACGCCTCTCCGGTTTTAAACCGGATATAGATATTGAAATCCAATACTCGGGTATCAGGCCCGGTGAAAAGATGTTTGAAGAGT
>JABMRT010000277.1 GCA_013202295.1 Candidatus Zhuqueibacterota bacterium | reverse complement strand
CGTTAAATTATCCCAATCCATTTAATGCAAGCACCCAGTTTACATACCAACTCCCAAAAGCTTGCGAGGTTTCCGCCATTATTTACAATCTTCTCGGACAGAAAATCCGCACTTTGATATCAGAAAAACAAGAGGTTGGCACATATGTTTTGCTTTGGGATGGCACTGATATTGCAGGTACAGTGATGCCCAGCGGTCTGTACATTCTTCGTTTTCGAGCAGATTCATTTGCCCGGATTCAAAAAATGATGGTGGTTAAATAAGGATTTGGTGGAGATATTCCGAATTTACATAAGAAACAGCTGGTACAGAGAACCACCAATGATAAAATGGATGATGTATAAAAAATCCTGACAGGATAAGAGTAGCAAATAATTCTTGTCCCAGGAGGTGGCCTTATGAAAAAGACGATGATTCGAATCACTTTTATATCCCTTTGCATCTTGATAGGTATCCAGGGTGAATCAGCTCCTGTTGATTTTGCGCATATGGGAAAAATAGATCCACGATTTCTCCCCGTTCTTCAAGAGGAAGCCGGTATGTCTCAATTCAATCAACTTCCTTTAAATATTCAGATGAAAGCCATCTCAGAGGCAGGGGAGCCTGTGTTCAGCGCCATTGTGTATACACAGAATCCGGAAACGATCGCTCAGATGGGTGTAAGTCTTCAGACGCAGCATGCGAATTTTGTGACAGTACACGCTGATCGGAACCAACTCATTGCTTTGGCCGGATCTGATGCGGTTCAATACATTGACGCCGGAGACGTGCAATATCCCATGAATGATCTGGCCGCAGGAGCCATTGGTTGTGATCTGGTACAATCTGGTTTTGTGGATCAGCAGTCGTTCACCGGCCAAAATGTGTTGATTTGTATTATTGATACAGGAATTGATTTTACTCATCTTGATTTTTGTGATCCTAACGATCCCACCCAAAGCCGGATCGTTGCAATCTGGGATCAAACACTTACATCCATTGCTGGGGAACAGTCTCCAAGTGAAACGGGATGTGGTTATGGTGTGGAGTATATCCGAGCGCAAATCGAGGATGAAATTGACGGCTCACCAGCTGGATTCGTCCGACAGCGCGATACAAAGGGGCACGGCACACATATCGCAGGCACAGCTGCGGGCAACGGATCATCATTGTCATCCCGGCTTTATCAGGGCATTGCACCAAATGCGCAGATCCTTATTGTGAAAGCGGGAAATGATTTCTTCCCTGAACCGGATATTGTAAACGCGTTGAGTTATGCACGGCAAAAAGCCGACGCACTCGGATTGCCGGTAGTTCTGAATATGAGTTTGGGATCGGATGCTGGACCGCATGACGGAACCAGCGCCAAGAGTGTGGCCATTGATGATTTTACAAGCAGCGGACCTGGCCGGATTGTGGTGGTTTCGGCGGGCAATAGCGCAGATCAGGATATTCACATCAATGGATCAATGGCTGTCAGTGGTTCAGTGGATATCACGTTTGCTGTGCCGGTGTATTCACCCAACTCAGGAGCCGGCAATGATGATTTTGATTTCGAGATCTGGTTTCATGGAACTCCATCGATCACAGCGCGGCTCAGTTCTCCAAACGGCGAGTATGTGAGTCAGTCCAGTGAAGGTGCCAAGACAAATTATACAGAAGACGGCACCCTGTTCATTTATAATTCCATTAATGCAAGTAATGGTGATCGGCGGATTCGATTCTCAGTCTATGATGCTCAAGCCGAGATTCCACCGGTTCCGGGCACGTGGACCGTCCGACTCACCAACAATTCGACCGGGAGCATTGCTTATCATGGCTGGCTTTCGGACAATTATATTGGTGACAGTCTCATTGATCTGAATGGCGGTGATGTAGAATATACATTGGGAAATACGGCAACCAGTGCAATTATTGTGGGTTCATATGTTTCGCGGTGGCGGTGGAAGGCATCTAATGGCACCGGTGTCAGCTATTCGGGTACAGACTATTCTGATGATCTTTCAGAATTTAGCAGTCATGGACCTACACGGGACGAAATTCAAAAACCCGATATCGCGGCGCCGGGTCAGGGCATTGCTTCATCCCGGTCGAAGGATGCCACGGTCAGCGACAACAGCCTTTTGCCCGGTCTGTTGCATTATGTCAATGAAGGGACGAGCATGGCAGCGCCTGTCACAGCGGGGAGCGTAGCGTTATTGCTCGAGAAACATCCCGCTTCAAGCGCATCAGATATTCAGAACTGGCTGACTCAAAATGGCGAGACAGATAGTTATACAGGCGCGGTTTGGAATTCAGGATGGGGATATGGCAAGCTGGATATCTTTCGTGCGCTGGCCAAATCCATTGAAAGCGGATTTGACACCGATCGTCAGATTCTTGTGTATGATCAATGGATCAATCAGTGGGGGTACAATCAGCCTTCTGGAGAACTGGCAGCAGTTCGATTTACGCCGAGTATTGCAGGCGAGGTGACTGGCTTGCTTCTCCATGCATCGGCCATCGTGAATATCACAGATCCCCTTTACCTTGAAATCTGGTCAGACCTGGCCGGATCTCCAGATCAGAAAATTGGCAATACCCTTTCTTTGTCTGCGGATGACATCAAACCTTTTACGTGGAATTTAATCCCATCTCAAGACGTACGTGTTCGTGTGGTTCCCGGGCAGAATTATCATGTGGTTTTTTATCATGAGAGTGAAGGCCGCACCATGGGCCTACTGATGGAAAACGGCCTGATTGCCTATCGTTCCAAGGTTAACAAGGGAGCGGGTTGGCTCACGCATACATATGATTTCAGAGTGCGTCCCATCATTTCTAAAAATCATGGTGCGTTGGTTGAAACCAAAATCTGGCTTGAAGGGCCATATGATTCCAGCACGCAGCAAATGACCACTGAATTATGGAATACAGGATTCATCCCGCTTACCTCACCCTATTCAGCTGATCCTGTTTCTGTGGGCAGCATTCCATCCAATACCGTGGATTGGGTGCTGCTACAGCTTCGCACACAAGCCACCGGGAGTCTGCTTGAATCCCGATCAGCTTTTCTGCGCAATGACGGCCGGATTGTTTCCGAATCCGGAGCGCAGCAAGTGCCGTTCAGTTTAAGTTCCAATCCCTATTATGTTGTGGTGCGACATCGCAATCATCTGGATCTGATGAGCGGTTCAGCCATTCCTCTCTCTTCGGGAACATCCTCATTAACCGATCTCTCTTCCAATCAGAACACAGTCTATAATCAGGGTGTGAAACTCCTTGATACGGGAAAATACGGTATGTACTCCGGTGACGCAAACGGAGACGGTCAGATTAAAACGGATGATAAGAATGATGTCTGGTGGGACGAACTGGGCCGCGGTGGGTATTTTAATGGCGACATGAACCTAGATAGCCAGGTGAAGACCGACGACAAGAATGATTATTGGTGGCCCAATGTCGGCAAGGGATCTGCTGTTCCATAATCAAGTAAACTTTATTAAAATTCTATCGCAGCATATTTCACAACTCCAGATAACTTTCTCTTGACAACCCAACGGGTTATCCGTATTTTTTATTGGTTTCAATCACTTATGGGGGCTTTTTGCCAATCAGTCTGACCACAGATTTTGGGCTTGACGATGTGTATGCGGGTGTCATGAAAGGAGTGATACTCAGCATCAATCCAGAGGCGCAGATCATTGATCTCACGCATGGTATTCAGCCGCAGCATATTGAGCAGGCGGCATTTATTCTTCATGCCAATTATCAATTCTTCCCAGAGGGCACAATTCATGTCGTGGTTGTGGATCCGGGCGTAGGCAGTGAGCGTGCAGTGCTTGGTGTGAAAACATCGGATTATCTGTTTGTTGCTCCGGATAATGGCGTTCTGAAATATATCTTTGAAGCTCATCCACAAGCAGAGATTTACAAGTTAAACAATTCAAGATACTGGCTTCAACCGACAAGCCAAACCTTTCATGGCCGCGATATTTTCGCGCCGGTAGCAGCCCATCTTTCCCGCGGTGTTGAGCTTTCCCATGTGGGCAAAGTGTTCCCTGGTTTTGAGCGAGGACAGATCGATCATCCGGAAAAAGAATCAAGGCAGATAACGGGTCGTATTCTGTTTTTCGACCGGTTTGGTAACGGGATTACGAATATTCAGCGAAGTCAGATACTGGGTTCCAAGGTGCAAATTCATGTAAAAGAGCTGACAGTCACCGGCATCCAAAATATATATGCGGATGTTAAACCAGGTGCTGGACTGGCTTATATCGGCAGCAGCCAGACGTTGGAAATCGCGGTCGGTCACGGGAACGCCCGGGATACATTTAACCTCAAAGCGGGCGATCCGGTGGTCGTCTTGCTGGATTCGTGAAAGCCGATGAGTTCATTGAAACGATTTCAATTTTTGACAATGCTGCCGCGAAAAAACCGAGTTTCCCTGCATCTTTTATTATTTCTCCTAACGATTTTAACGACTTATTGGATCGGTTCAGTTAATGGTTCGATAGGCGCACTTTGGTATTCGGGTGGATTGATGTCTATCCTGCTCTTTCATGAAGCAGGGCATTATTTCGCGGCCAGACGTCATCGTGTCTCCACTTCGTTGCCTTATTTCATTCCCATGCCGTTACCACCTTTCGGCACCATGGGTGCAGTTATTAAAATGGATGGTCATATTCCCAACCGACGCGCTTTGATGGACATCGGCGCGGCTGGACCTTTTGCGGGATTGGTTGTGGCCATTCCCGCTATATTTTTCGGATTAAAACTTTCCCAGATTATACCCCTTGAGAAAGCAGGTGAGAGCACTATCTCGCTGGGAGATTCGCTGTTATTCTCTCTGCTTACCCGTTTTTCACTCGGCGCAATTCCTGAAGGTCAGGATATTCTGTTGCATCCACTGGCTTTTGCGGGGTGGGTGGGTCTGCTGATCACTGCAATTAACTTGCTCCCTGTTGGCCAGTTGGATGGGGGGCATATCCTATACGCTTTATTCAATCGAAAGAGTCGGTTTGTCGCATGGATCCTTTATGGTGTTTTTCTCTATGTCTGCCTGTTTCACTATTTTGGATGGTTCTTACTCCTGGTTCTTTTGGCGATTTTCAGAAAGCATCCACCCACGATGCAGGATTCGATTCCGCTTGATCCAATACGGAAGATCGCGGGCGTTTTGGCTTTGATCCTCTTTGTGCTGGCTTTCACACCTGTGCCGTTTGGATTCGGGGAAGGATTGATCCCTCTTCTACAAAAGTTGATCACAGGGCAGGGCTTATGAAAACTGTGGTTGGTCTGGGTGAAGTGCTCTGGGATTTCTATCCCGAAGCCAAGATGCTTGGCGGTGCACCTGCCAACGTGGCGCTTCATTGTCAATGCATGGGCGCACACGGTGTGATTGCAAGTGCGGTGGGTCATGATCCTACAGGTCAAGAAATCATTGAAACATTGAAAGCGCGAGGTATAGAGACTTCCGCGATTCAAATTCATCCCACAAAATCAACGGGAACTGTACACGTCACTCTGGATGACGCTGGCAATCCCTCATTCGATTGTTCGATGGATACAGCTTTTGATCACGTGACATGGAATGATTCTATTGATCAGCTTGTCCAACATTCAGATGCTGTGGTCACGGGTACCTTGGCGCAGCGTAATCCCGAATCGAGAGAAGTTATCCAGCATTTTCTGGATACTACTCCGGCTCTTCGCGTGTTTGATGTGAATTTTAGAGGGTGGAATGAATCGGTTGAATCCATTGTGAAGGAAACACTGCCAAAGACAGACATTCTGAAACTCAATGAGGATGAGATGCAATTGATGCAAGAAAGTCTTCGTCCAAATCAGGTCAATGTCAAAGAATTTCTTGCAGATCTCGTCCAAACATATAACTTGAAATGGGTCGCACTCTCTCTGGGCGAAAATGGATGTTATCTCACCAACGGCAGCGAAGAAGTGATGGCGCTTGGATTGGCTGTCCAACCTGTGGATACCATCGGTTGTGGAGACGCGCTGGTCGCGGCCATGATCCTCCGCTATCTCGAAGGAGATACCATCCATGATGCTTTACGATGGATGAATCTGGCGGGTGGCTATGTTGCGACTCAAATGGGAGCGACGCCGATTTATACGTTGCAGGATCTTGAAGAGTTTGAATCGACGCATTCTGAATTCTGAGTTGGTTTAATGGAAACAGGAGATCCGCCTTCGCTAAAGAACAGCTACGGCAGACAAGCATGGGATGGGAAATGAAAGCGATTTACAAATAATGATTTTTAAAGTGGATCGGAAAGTATATTTATGAAAGCAGGCGTATTCCAATTTTGTCCAAAATTTGGAGAGGTTGAGGGTAATCTCAATCTCATTGAGAATGCGTTGTCCAAAGTCGATGCAGACTTAATTGTACTGCCTGAACTCTGTACAACGGGCTATCAATTTACATCCCATGATGAGGTTGAAGCACTTTGTGAGTCGGTGCTGGATGGATCGTCCATTCGTCGATTTATTCAGCTCTGCGAGGATCGCCAATTTTATCTGGTCGTCGGAATCGGAGAGCGATCCGATACAGGATGTTATAATTCCTCTGTGTTGATTGGTCCGAAGGGACATATTGGAACCTATCGCAAGGTTCATCTCTTTAATAAAGAGAAAACGTGGTTCAAGCAGGGTGATCTTGGCTTTCCGGTCTGGGATATCGGCCTTGCCAAAATCGGCATGATGATCTGTTTTGACTGGATCTTTCCGGAAGCTGCGCGATCGATTGCATTGCAAGACGCGGACATTCTCTGTCATCCGGCGAATCTGGTGTTGCCCTTTTGCCCGGACGCGATGATTACGCGATCCATTGAAAACAGGATCTTTACTATCACAGCGAATCGAACCGGAACCGAATCCCGTGAGGCACAGGAATCCTTTCATTTTATAGGGCAGAGTCAGATGACATCCTCTAAGGGTGACTTGTTCTTCAGAATGGGTGAGGATGAAAGCGGCGTGCATATCGTGGAGATTGATCCAACCCAGGCGCGAAATAAGCAAATCACGGAAACCAATCAACTCTGGGACGACCGACATCCGGAGACATATATCATCAATCGAACTGGAAAGAATTAATGGCAGAGCACTGGAACGGACCTCTTGAACGGATCGACGCGTGGCGTGTTCAAATTCCCAAAGACCATGTGCGCGGTATGCGCGTGCCCGGAATCATTTATGCCAATGAAGCACTCATGCCGTTGCTGGCTCAAGATCAGGCGCCACAGCAGGTGGTGAATGTGGCCCATCTGCCCGGCATTGTGGGCGCTTCGATCGCCATGCCTGACATTCACTGGGGGTATGGTTTTCCGATTGGTGGTGTTGCTGCAATGGATGAAGAAAACGGTGTAATTTCGCCCGGTGGTGTGGGATATGACATTAATTGTGGTGTGCGCGTGGTTCGCACAAACCTCTCGCTTGCGGACATTAAGGATCAAATTAAGACATTGGTGGATACGCTTTTCCAGAATATTCCCTCTGGTGTGGGATCGACAGGTAAGGTTAAGCTTTCCAAAGCCGAGCAGAAAAATGTGCTTCGTGACGGATCGGCCTGGGCGGTTGAACATGGATTCGGCTGGGCCGAAGATCTTGAATTTACTGAAGCGGGTGGGAAGATTGAGGAAGCTGATCCAGATCGGTTGTCAAAGCGCGCACTTGAACGGGGCCGTGAGCAATTGGGCACTTTAGGATCGGGCAACCATTTTATCGAGATCCAGGAGGTGACGGAGATTTTTGATCCAACTGCTGCCAAAGCCTTTGGATTGGAAAAGGGACAGATCACCATTATGATCCACACCGGGTCGCGTGGTCTGGGGTATCAGGTCTGCGACGACCATTTGGATGTCATGGTGCGGGCCATGCAGAAATACAAGATTCGCGTGCCGGATCCACAACTGTCCTGTGCGCCTGTGCGGTCTCCTGAAGGCGAGCAGTATTTGTCTGCCATGGCTGCGGCCGCGAATTATGCGTGGGCCAACCGGCAGGTTATCCTGCATTGGGTGAGGGAAAGTTTTGCGACCGTGCTTGATACTCCTTCCGATAAGCTTCAAATGCACATGATATATGATGTGGCGCATAATATCGCAAAACGGGAAATCCACACCGTCGATGGGAAAGATGCTTCCCTCGTCGTCCATCGAAAAGGCGCTACACGCGCGTTCGGACCGGGACATTCTGATGTGCCGAAACAGTATCAAAAAGTGGGACAACCGGTACTCATTCCCGGTGATATGGGAACGGCCTCCTACATCCTTGCCGGAACACAGAAGGCGATGGATGAAACGTTCGGTTCTACCTGCCATGGCGCAGGACGTGTGATGAGTCGTCATGCGGCGATCCGTGCAACAAAAGGTCGTGCTTTGGCGCGGGAGCTTGAGGACAAGGGCATTCATGTGCGCAGCCGTGGCAAGCGTACTCTGGCCGAAGAAACACCCGAAGCATACAAGGACATCCATCAGGTCGTAAATGTAGTAGACTCCGCGGGCATCGCCAGCAAAGTGGCGCGCATGCGACCGCTGGGTGTGATCAAGGGATAAACTCCTAAACATAAAGTTGGATATTATATGCAATTCCAAGACAAACCTAAAAAACGGGTCATGATCAATATCACGTCCTTGATTGACGTGCTTTTTCTGTTACTTATTTTCTTCATGGTTTCATCCACATTTCTTGAGCAGCCGGGTATGAAGCTTGATTTGCCCGAAGCCAAAGAAAGCGATGCCGTGCGCAGCGAAGGGTATACGTTGTTTATCACTGCGGATGAGACGCTTTTCCTGAATGAGGAGCCGGTCACGATTGAAAATTTACTGGAACGCCTAAAAAAGATCGCTCCAGAGGCTGAAGAAACGGGTTTGATCCTGAAAGCTGATGAGGACATCAGATACGGGCTTGTGGTTGAGGCAATGGATCTCATACGTCAAAGCGGGATTGTTAAATTAGTTATCGCGACTGATATCAAGGAAACCGAATAATTTTCATGACTCCAAGAATTATAAAAACCATTCACGAAATGCAGACTGAGTCCAATCGGATTCAGACTTCCGGCAAGACGATCGGATTTGTGCCGACCATGGGATTTTTGCATGAGGGGCATCTCGGTTTAATCCGAATCGCGCGAAAGCAAGCGGATGTGGTTGTCCTATCCATTTACGTCAACCCGACCCAGTTCGGTCCAAATGAAGATTTGGCGAAGTATCCCCGTGATTTCGAATGGGATGCGAAACTTGCAGCACAAGAAGGTGTGGACATAATTTTCTATCCCACGGATGAGGAAATGTACCCTCAAGGATTTGTCACAACTGTCCGCGTGGATCAATTGACCGAAGGGTTGTGCGGCGCATCACGGCCGGGACATTTCGATGGCGTGACTACAATCTGCGCAAAAATATTCAACGTGGTCAAGCCTAATTTTGCGATCTTCGGGCAGAAGGATGCGCAACAGGCTCTGGTTATCCGGCAGATGGTTCGTGATCTGAATCTGGATTTGGAGATTGTGATCGCGCCGATTGTCCGTGAAGCAGATGGTCTGGCCATGAGTTCGCGCAATGTGTATCTCTCCCCCGATGAGCGGCAGGATGCTTTGGCTCTTAGGCAATCGCTTCAGCTCGCAGAATCAATTATTCAGCAGAGTGAGAGAAATACTTCGGTAGTTCTTCAAAAAATGAGGGAATTTATTGAATCCAAATCCACAACAAAGATTGATTATGTAGAGATCGTGGATGCTGAGTCGTTACAGCCAATTGCTGAGTTGTCCGGCAAAGTACTAATTGCATTGGCTGTGTTTGTGGGCAAGACACGGTTGATTGATAATGTTCTGATTGAACCTCCTTCCTAAGATTTAATACTTTATCAAATTATCTTGGGCTATTTTCTCATCCTTTGGATGGGGATGGCTCCGATTTTACCCTCATTAGAAGTAATCCACCCGCAACGAAAAAGAAGACAAGAGAGAGGATACCCAGCCGGCTGTTTCCTGTGATCTGGCCAACCAATCCAAACACAGCCGGGCCGATCACGCCCGCGAATTTACCGCTGATATTGTAGAAACTGAAAAACTCCGCAGAGCGTTCCTTTGGGATCATGGACGCATATATGGATCGACTGAGAGCTTGCGTGCCACCCTGAACAAGGCCGACGGCTCCGGCCAGAATCCAGAAATGGAGGGGAGTTCGCATAAACACTCCGCCAATCGAAATCCCAATATAAACATAAAGACCGAGCAGAATCGCGTGTTTTGCTCCAATTTTATCTGCAATACGGCCGAATGCAAATGCACAGGGAACGCCGATGAACTGGGTTAAAAGGAGCGCACCGATCATGTCGAGTGTGCCGATGCCTATTTCGCTGCCGTATATTGTGGCCATTTTAATGATGGTGCCGATGCCGTCATTGTAAAGCCAGAAGGCGAGAATGAAGAGGAAGAGTTGTTTGTACTCTCTGATTTTCCCGAACGTTTCAGACAAACGGGAGATGGCGAACCGTAGACTTTGGCCACTTATCTGAAGATGTTCCGATTTAGGTTCAGGCACATTCCGAAATAACGGGATGGAAAAGAAGCCCCACCACAATCCCACACTGAGGAAGGAGAGCTGCATTCCTAGAACGGGAACAGCATTGCCTTCTGATCCAACAATGGTTTTTGGAAGCAGGAATATCATGGCGGTGTTTAATGCGAGGAGCAGCCCTCCGCCAAGATATCCCATCGCATAAGCACGTGTTGAGACGCGGTTGATTTCAGATTTTGCGGCAATGTGTGGAAGCAGCGCGTCGTAGAATACCTCGCCTCCCGCGAATCCAATATTCCCGATAATGAAAAGGATCGCGACGGCCATCCATTGCCCCGGTCCGGTGAAAACGAGCAGGCTGGTTGACAAACATCCGACAATGATAAATCCAGCCAGATAACGCTTCTTGCGTCCTGTAGCATCGGATATGGGGCCCAGAATGAGTGACAGAATTGCCACGATGAGCATGGCAATTGAGGTGGTATATCCCCAGATCGAAGTCGCCAAATGTCTCTCCGAACCTGGCAATGTAACGGCGGCTACATTTCTGAAAAAGATGGGAAGCACGGCGGCCATGATGGTTGTGGCAAAGGCTGAGTTGGCCCAGTCGTACATGCACCAGGAGTGGATGATTTTCCGTTTGGCGGGATTATTCAGTTGTTGTGTGTCTGGCATTCAATTGTCCAATAAAGGATGAGCAACTCAAAGATAGGATTATTTTTGGTCGAAATCAACGTGTGCTTTTAATTGTTGAATCACAGGTGTATCTGGTTTAAATTATCCACTTAATTATGAAACGTTAAGTTTTTAATATTGTGTTCAAATTATTTCCTGTCCTTTTCTTTAAAAGAAAAGGACCAAAAGAATCGGCCTTTTTGCAATGCCTGGATCTGTACAATCATTTTATGACACAGGCTAAAGAAGCGGTCCTCCCATCCACTTCCATTTGCCATTCCACCTACGGTGGAGTGATGCCCGCCCCTGAACTGAAGCTTTAAAAAGTCAGACTCCACTGGCTGCAAAAAGGCAAAAAACTTTATGGATTGCAACGGTAAAAAAACGCTGATTTCAAGAGGGATAGCCTCCTCTGGGAGATGAATAAAAAAAGGCATGCGAATGCATGCCTTTAGATTTTATCCTATTACTCTGAATATTAAGTCAGTTTTTGTAAATGCCGGATGATGATGTTCATGGCATTGCGAAATCCCCGTTTGCGAAAGGCCACAGCTGCGAGGACCAATTGCTCACCCAGTGCATCGAAATAACGAAACGCCAGCTGCCGTCCGGATTGGGCGCGAATTACCACTTCCTTGACGGGGAGATCCTCCCCGATCATCTGTACGGTTTCAATCTGAGAAAAGGCGAATTCGAGCAAACGTTCCGAATCCAGAATGGGAGATTCACCGCAACCAGCCATAAGCAGCCCGTCTGATGAAAAAAGCATGATGGCTTCCCAGCGATCCTCGGCAGCAAATTCAGACATCAACTGTTCGAGTTCTTTTTGCAGGGGATTCGATTCTGCATTCAGGTCGCTCATGCACGCATCCTTTCAGCCTGGCCCAGCTGCGAATGGACATTGGCGACCACTTGCTTGATGATGGCTTTCAGGGATGAAAATACGCCCTGACCGCCTGTGGCTACAGCTTCGAAAAACGGCACACCATAAAGGTTTAATTTCTTTTCCATCTCATCGATGGGCATGGCGGATGGCAGATCTCTTTTATTATACTGAATTACCCAGGGGAATTCTTCTAGCGTTTTGCCCTGCATCACCAGTTGCTTCTCAAGGTCTAGCAGCGTGTCGAGGTTGGCGTCCATCATTTCACGCTGTGAATCGGCCACAAACACGATTCCGTCCACACCATTCAGCACGACTTTTCGTGTGTGATTATAATGAACCTGACCCGGTACAGTATAAAGGTTGAATTTGGGTTTTTTACCATCGATTTGACCGACTTCCAGTTGCAGGAAATCAAAGAAGATCGTCCGGTCTTCACGAGAATTCAACATTACCAAATCACCCTTTAAAGCCGGATCGATTTTCGAATAAATATACTTAAGGTTGGCCGTTTTCCCCCCCAGGCCCGGGCCGTAATAGACGAGTTTTAAATGGATTTCACGAAGTGCCCAGTGTATAAACATTGTCGATTTCCTTATTTTTTTCGTTATTCTTTTTCTTTCAGTGAGCGGTCCAATTCATCACTGAGCAAAGATTCAAAATTATCATTAAAAAGCTGATCAATGCTACTCTCAGACGATGTCTGTTTCAGAATTGGCCCCAGATCTTCTATTGTTCGTTTTGTGAAAAGACGAACCATGCCCATCGCGACGCCTTTACCAGATATCACAATGAGGAAATGATCTTTCCCCACAGCTGAGATAAAGATATTATGCGTTTCACCTTCATGAAGTACCATTTTGAAATTGTCTTTTTCACCAAGTCGTTTTGCCAGTTCACGCATGGCTGCATAGCTGCCGGCTGCGAGCGTGGCCAAAGCATTCTGATCTCCATGACTGCCTTCCGATTTCTGCGCCATGATGCGGCCAGAATTGTCCACCAGCAATACGGCAGTGAGCCGTAATTTATTAGATAACTGTGCCAGGCAGGTAAGCACGGATTCAAACTGGGCTTTTGATAAAGCAGGTCCCGGATTAAATTGTCCTTCTACGAGGTTGTTCATTTTTTGTTTCCCCCTAATCCGTCTTTTTATTAACGCCCGAATGCAAGCCGGTCGATTAAAGAACCGGGCAGATTTTTTTCAGCCATTTTTCTCTGAACATTCTCCACATCATACGGGATTCTTTTTAATTCATAGGTGCCGGCTTTCCGGTCCAAAACGCCAAAGGCCGCATTTGGATTGCCATCTCTCGGTTGCCCGATACTGCCGATATTTATCAGATATTTGCTACCATCAGCAAATATTAATTTTGGCTCATGATGCACAAAGAGATCACCGGTATTATCCTTCACAAAAATGCCTGGCACATGTGAATGCGCGACTATACAAAGCGGCAATTTAAGCAGATCCAGATTGGTCTTGATATCCATTTCTTTCATAATATATAAAAATTTTTCGGGTGCTTCTGGCGTTGCATGAATGGCCATGAGATCCCCATCCTGCATTTCAATAGGTAAAGATTTCAGGTAATTTTTTGCGGATTCATCGAGTTGATCCTGTGTCCACTGCATGGCCGCTTTTGCGTCCGGATTAAACTGGTCAATCGGGAGCAAGCCCGCAGCCGCGTGATCGTGATTGCCTGCCAGAACGGTTTCAGCTGCATCTGACACGATTCGAATGCATTCCATCGGATCAGGACCATAACCCACCAGATCGCCCAGACAGATTATTTTGTCCACCTTTTCCGCTGAAAGAGCATCAAGCACGGTGACCAAGGCGTCAAAATTGGCGTGAATGTCAGCAATCAGACCGATTTTCATCGAGAGCTATCCCTTTTGGCTTCAGAATTCATCAGGCTCAAAATTGAGTATATATTTCGACACACAATATGCAAAAAATGAGCCAATCTATATAAAAACCAATATTTACCCTGATCTATTCATAAATATACACTCTGTGCAAGGATTCGGGATATCCATGAAAAATTTCTTTTAAACTTAAAACATCTCTAAGCATATAATATAAATTGGTTTAGAGTAAAAATGTTCCATTTTTATAAATTTTTCAGGTTAATCCAAATCTTTTCATTTTGCAGGATTTATTTGCCATTGTGTAAAGGAATCAGAGCATGTCCATAGGATCCACATCCACGGTTAGGCGCACCTGCCTGTACGGATTTTTCTCCAGAAATTTCTGAAATGTTGCACGGACGCTCTGTCTGAGTCGGGTCCCAGCCGGATCGTTCTTTCTTGGCGAACGAAGGATAATTTGATATCGGTACACTCCCCGAATCCGGCTAAGCGGAGATGCAACTGGCCCTAGACAGGTCATCCACTCCTTTCGCGGGATCAATGACGCACACAACTGGGCCGCCTTTTGCGTTTGTCCCTCATTTTTTCCTTTGAAGTGAAGCACGGCCAGCCGTCCATAAGGTGGGTAGGCCAGTGCCTCGCGCTGCTTTATTTCTGAAAGGTAAAAATTTTTATAGTCGTGTTCAAGTGCAAATTGAATGACGGGATGATCCGGTTCCAGAGTCTGAATCAATACTTCGCCGGTTTGATTGCGCCGGCCTGCCCGGCCCGCGGCTTGTGTGAGAAGTTGAAAAGTTCTCTCACCCGCCCGGAAATCGGGAAAATGAAGTCCTGTATCCGCAGAAATGATACCCACCATCTGCACGCCTGGAAAATCGTGGCCTTTGGCCACCATTTGGGTTCCCAGTAGAATGTCCCCTTTTCCCTCCTCAAATGCGGTGATCAAGCGGGTATGTGCATGCTTTGATCGTGTCGTATCCAGATCCATGCGGATAATACGCGACTCAGGGATGGCTTCTTTCAGCGCTTCTTCCACCCGTTGCGTGCCGACACCTCGAAATGAAAGCTGGGTTCCACCGCATGAAGCGCACACATCGGGCACGCCCTTTTCATATCCGCAATAATGGCATCTCAATCGGGAATCTTTCTGATGAAAGGTGAGCGTGATATCGCAGTAGGGGCAATTTTCTATTGTACCGCAGCTGACACATCTCAGAAAAACAGAATAGCCCCGCCTGTTCTGAAGCAGAATGATCTGCTCACCCTTCTCCAAAGATTCCTTGATTTTATCCAGCATTTGTTCAGAGATCACCGGCCAGCTCATCTGACCCGGTTCGGGTTTGCGATCGATGAGCGAGATTTTGGGCATGGGCGTGGCGTCAATCCGTTCGGTCAATTGGCAAAGTTTATATTTCCCTAAATCTGAGTTATAATAACTTTCGAGTGAGGGTGTTGCGGAACCCAGCACGATCTGGCAGTTATGAATTTTCGCCCGCATGATGGCCACATCCCTTGCATGATAACGCGGCGCCGGATCCGATTGCTTGTACGAGGTCTCGTGTTCCTCATCCACCACGATGAGGCCGAGATTTTCCAATGGCGCAAACACGGTTGAGCGGGGGCCGAGTGCGATCCGTTTTTCTCCGGATCTCAATTTTCGCCACGCATCATAGCGTTCGCCCTGTGAAAGGCGGCTGTGCAGCACGGCCACGGAATCCCCGAACACAGCTCGATAACGCTGAACTGCCTGAGGTGTGAGCGCGATTTCCGGAATCAGCACAAGTGCGGATTTATCCGCTTCCCAGACTTTCCGAATCAACTCCAGATAGACCTGTGTTTTTCCACTGCTGGTGACACCGTGAAGCAGCACGGTTTGGAATCCTTCTGACCCAACATCCCCAACTTCAGCAATAGCAGCGATCTGCTCCGCGGTTAATCGAACGATTTTCGCTTTCTTGATTTTCAGTTCAGCGTAGGGATCGCGGTATACTTCCCGTTCTTCAACCGCGACCCAGTCGGATTGAACCAGCCGGTTGATGGTATCCAACGTGCAGTCGAGTTTACTTCTGGGAATCGCTTCCTCTGATTCCAGTAGCTTTTCCAATATATGAGCCTGTTTGGGAGCGCGCTTTTTGAGTTGGGTCAGCTCTGCTTCATCCGGTTTTCGGAGCAGAGATATCCACTTTTCCATGCGTGTCCGGGCGGTTTCAGCATCCATTTCCTGCTCGCATACGACATGCCCCATTTTCTCCAGTTTGGCCAGATCGTATCGAATTCCGGGGCTTTTAAACTGGCGCTGTAATGTCTTGAGGGTCAGGGACTTCTGATCGCTGAGAGCATCCAAAATCGCAGATTGATGATCGGTCAAGTCCGGACCGGATTCCGGTGGCGCTCCATTTTTTTTAATCACAAGCTGTGTCGCTTTGTTCAATCCGGGGGGCAGCGCAGCGCGAATAACCTCACCCCAGGAACAAATATAATACTGAGCAATCCAGGCAGTCAATTTCAGCAATTCGGGTGTGAGAAGCGGGTCGGAATCCAGAATATCCTCAATATCGCGAAGTTTATGGATGTCTTCATTCTCCACAAATTCCACCACATAACCGGTCAAACGGCGGTTGCCAAGGGGCACAAGAACACGGTGCCCCAGCTCGATCACTTCTCTGAAGCAATCCGGGATATGATATGTAAACCGCTGATATGGCGGATGCGGGAAGAGTATCTGCGCTTTTTCGGGTGTTTTTTGATCCGGCATACTGCGAATATACGGATTCCTCAATTTTAATAAAAGGGGAATTTCCTGCCCGGGTTTCGCTTTCCTCCAGATGGAACTCAATACATGGCTTTAGCGTCCAATTCATGTGTGACATGGTATTCCCTGATGAAAGCGAAATCCAATGACCCGATTTTTCACTTGGAATTTACTCATTTGAATGATAAATTTAAACTTAGGTTAGCCTATGAAATCGATTGTTTACCATGATAAAAGGAAAATTACACCTTTGAAATCCAGATATGAAATAACATCCAATATTCAGTATAAAGCTCACTGGCCCCGTATCCTGAGCGGATTTATTCTGATCCTATTTGTATTGAATGGTTGCGCCAGTCGGACCATTCATTCCGACACAGCTGTACAGCAAAGCGACAAAAAAAATCCCAATGCGGTTGAGTTGTTTGTAGAAGGTACAACGCATGAAGCAACCGGCAATTATTCTGCTGCACTTTTATCCTTTCAGGAGGCGCTGATCTATGATTCGACGTCGGCCAACCTGCTCTTTTCCATTGCCAAATCCTATCTCCGTCTTGGCAAGGAAGAGAGCGCGATGCACACGCTCAGGCGCTGCGTTTCACTCGATCCAGATCAACTGGAAGCCCATGAGCTCCTCGCCCGGATATACGCGACCCAGGGTTGGTGGTCCCTTGTTGAAAAGAAGTATTTATATATCCTTAGCCGCGACAGCACATATACCGATGCCTACTATAATCTCGCCCTGTTCTACATGAGGCAGAACGACCGCGAAAAAGCGGTTCATATGTATCAACAGGTCCTGAAAGTACAGGAGTATCCCGATCCTCAAATTTTTCTCGGGCTGGGTGAACTTTACCTGGATCTTGGACAGTTTGATCAAGCTGAAGCCATGTATGACCGGCTCATCGAATATGATCCTCAAGAAGGATTCGGATATTACGGGCGCGGTCTTGCTCAGGAATCCATAGGGGATACAGTGCGGGCCACTTTCAGCTACAGGCAAGCATTGCAATTCGGGCCGGATCTGTTGGAAGCCCGTGAGCGCCTGGGCAGGCTTTATCAAATTCAGGAACAATGGCAGGACGCGCTGGATCTCTTTAAGCAGGGTATTGTACAGGATTCCACAGAGATAAACAACTGGCTTGAAATGGCCATTGTGTATCGCAGACAGGATGATTCCACTTCTGCCGCAGAATTTTATCCCCAAATTATTGATCGTTTTCCAAATAGGTGGGAGGCGCGTCTTGATTATGGCCGCTTCCTTCTTGATGAACAAAACTATGATAAAGCGTATCCACAATTCAAGCAGGTCGCGAACCTGGATACCAACAATGCCTGGGGCTGGATGTTCGCGGGAATTTCTCTGGTCCATCTTGACAGCATTGATCAATCCATTCCTTATCTTGAACAGTCGTTGAGATTGACGCCGAATGATCCACTCGGAAATTATTATCTCGGTACGGTTTATATGCAGCAAGAAATCTGGCGCAAAGCAAAACCCCTGCTTCAGCATGCATTGAAATTTCGCCCCACATGGATATCAGCATTGAACGCGCTTGCCACTGTTTGTGACGGGATGCATGAGTACGCTGAATCTGACAGTCTGTATGAGCGGGCCATCGAGCTCGATCCGGGAAACAACCTTCTTTTAAACAATTTCGGATATAGCCTTTCAGTGCGAGGAGTACGGCTTGACGATGCCCTGGATATGGCAAAGCGTGCTCTGGAGCAGCAGCCGGAAAATGGCGCTTATCTTGATACGGTTGGGTGGATCTATTTTCAACTTGGTGATTATCCAAAGGCCGTTGAACACATACAGCGGGCGTTGGTCATCCGTCCTGAACATGTGGAAGTCATGGGGCATCTCGGAGAGGTGTACGGGAAAATGGGGCAGACGGAAGAGGCCGCCCGTGTTCTCAACCACGCTTTGACGCTTGAACCGGATAATCCCGAGATTCAACAGCTGCTCGAAAATCTGGAAGCCAAATGAGCGGCAGACATTTCTTGCGATATACGTTTTTTCTGACTTTATTGATTTCGATTTTATTTCTGGCAGGTTGTGCCGGATTTTTAGCCTCGAAGCGGCCGCTCCGACAGATGGAACCGGCTGAGTTGATCCAGCAGCTTCAGGCGCATTATGCGAAGCTGAATACATATCAGGGATTCGCCACGTTTACGGCAGCAACAGAATTGGGCGGATTTCGGGGATTCATGGAGATCCGTTCCATCAATCCTGATTCGATGTGGATCAAAGTGGAAGGACCATTTGGTATTGATGTGGGTATGATCCGGATGGCCGAACGGGATGTGTTGATGTACAATCCCTTTGATAATACCGCTTTTCACGGTAATCTAGACAGTCTTGAATTAAAACGGTTACTTCCTATCGAGCTTGAGAACAGTCAGATGGTGCTCGGACTTCAGGGGGTGCTGATTCTGAATCCCATTGAACAGGATTCCAATGTCACTCTGTCCATCGTTGATCGCAATTATGTGTTCCGGCTTGGCGAAAGTGAAACAGTGTGGATTGATCCAGATGGCCCGGTGATTACCCGGTGGGAACGAAGGAATGAAATCGACGAGATAGTTTGGGAGTGGCAGGGAAAATCCTATCAAAAAAAGGGCAAGGTGCGGCTGCCGCAACTCGTGAAAATTAAACGCAGCGACCCAAAACAGGACATTACACTGCGTTACAGTCAGGTGCGTACCAATCGTAAAATGAAACGTGGGTGGTCTGAGATAAAAATCCCGGAGGATGTGCATGTCATCGAACTCTGAAAACAGAACACCGACAGAACTCTCTATCGTGATTCCTCTTTTAAATGAAGAAGGCTCACTCGAACCGCTTTATGAGGAGATACGAAAAACCTGTGAACCTCTGGTTTCGTCCTTCGAAATGGTGTTCGTGGATGACGGTTCCACGGACGGCTCTTTCGAAATCCTCCAAAAATTACATCGGAAGGATGACCGGGTCAAGATCATTCAGTTCCGAAGAAACTGCGGCAAGGCAGACGCGCTGGCCGCAGGATTCTTAAAGTGCTCCGGTAAGCTGGTTGTGACCATGGATGCGGATCTACAGGATGATCCGGGTGAAATTCCAAACCTGATCCGAAAATTGGATGAAGGCTTTGATCTGGTTTCAGGCTGGAAGAAAAAACGAAAAGATCCGCTTTCCAAACGCATTCCCTCCAAATTATACAATCGCCTCACCGGGCGATTGACCGGGCTGAAACTCCACGACTTCAATTGCGGACTGAAAATCTACCGGCGCGAGGTAGTAAAATCCATTCGACTGTATGGTCAGCTGCATCGCTATATTCCCGCACTCGCCCATCTTGACGGTTTTCGTGTGGGAGAAATGAAGGTCAATCATCGGCCCCGTCAGTTCGGTAAAAGCAAGTACGGTTTCGCGCGGGCCACAGGCGTGTTTGATCTGGTCACGATTTTGTTTCTTGAGAAATATATGAAGCGGCCGCTGCATCTATTCGGTTTGGTCGGCTTCTTTTCCTTTATCGTCGGATTGGGCATCAGCGGGTATCTGATTGTGTTGCGCGTTCTGGACCTGATTGATTTAAGTAAGCGGCCCTTGTTCATGGTCGGTGTACTTCTGACCATTCTGGGATTTCAATTCATCTCGATCGGGCTTCTCGGCGAGATGATTGCATCGAAACGTCAGGACGAACAACGGTTTTCTATAAAATCATCCTTGGGATTTGATTGATCCCTCACCCCATGATTGAAATCATGGGTTATAAATTCAAAAAATAATTCATGATACAGACCTCCAATTTATTTTTCTCCGTGATCGTGCCGTCATACAACCGGCTGGATGAGATTCAGGCGTTGGTTGCGTCTTTGAAGGTTCAGACTTTTCTGAAATCCCGATTCGAAACGATTGTCGTGGATGACGGTTCCACGGATGGGACGGTGGATTGGGTCCAAGCCAATCAGGAATTGCTTGAGATGAATCTCCGCTGTATTCAACAGGATCATCAGGGACCGGGCGCGGCACGTAATTTAGGAATGAGCAAGGCACAGGGACAATATTTTGTTTTCATCGATTCAGACTGTACAGCGCCGCCGGATTGGTTAGAGCGAATCCATGCCGTGCTGGAGGCCGATTCCTCCATCCAGGGATTCGGGGGGCGGGATGACGCGCGTCTCGACTTTCCACCTCTCCTTAAAGCGATCAATTATTCTATGACCTCGTTTCTCACCACAGGCGGGTTGCGGGGTGGACGTAAAAAGCGGCTGGCCAAATTTTATCCGCGCAGTTTTAATATGGGTATCCACCGTGACTTATATAAAAAGATCGGGGGATTCGGATCGCTTCGGCATGGTCAGGATATTGAGTTCAGCCACCGGATGATTCAAAGCAATGCGAAGATTGAGCATATCCCTGATTCAGTGGTTTATCACAGGCGGCGAACCTCGCTCATTCGGTTTTTCAGGCAGGTATTCAACTGGGGTGTGGCGCGCATCAATTTATTCAAGCTGGATTCCGGTATGCTCGAGCCGTTACATGCGGCACCCGCGATTGCATTCTGGAGTGTGATGATCCTGAGTTCAATCGCGCTGGTTTGGGTGCCGTTTCGTCCGGTCTGGTTTGTTCTTTTCCTCATCGCTATGACCGTACTTTTGCTCAGTGCGATCCACGCGGCGATTAAATGGCGGGATGGTCGAACCGGGTTGCTGACGCCTGTTGTAATGATACTCCAGGTTTCTGGCTATGCGCTCGGATTTTCCACTGCTTTTATCTGGCGGATGATTCTGGGTCGAGGAGAGTGGACGGGATTTGTGAAGAGGTATTATTAATGATGATGGCGCTTGCAGATTGGATAGGATATACATTTTAGCCGTGGGAGATGGGTGTTCCTGTTCAGATCAGTGTCCGGGGTGGAGACCCCGGACGATCATTTGAGGAAAGATACTATGGTCGTATATCGGTTTTTAAGTTTTTTTGATCTTTATAATATTTTAGAATTTAAACGACTTCGTTTTAGACGAGTTAGCACTCTTGATGATAAAAATGAGGGGCTCGGGCTTATCCTGAGAAGTTTACAATATCTGCCATTTTCAAATGATACAGACGAAAGAGAAATTAAAGACATCTGTGAAGACGCAAGAAAATTAGCCTATGTTTCTTGCTGGTGCCAAGAACCTGAAAATATTGCTATGTGGTCGTTGTATTCACCCGATAAATCTTCTTTTCGAGTTGCCACTACCAAGGAACAATTATTAAATATCATTAACACTTGTTGGAAAAATTACGAAAATTCTGAAAACAAGAAACCATCTTATGGGCTGAATAATAAAGATGTTCTTGAAATGAAATATATGGATTTACAAGAATTGGTAAATGATTTGAAAGAAAAAAACAATAAATATATTACTTGGTTGAGAAAATATAAACAGAATGACCCGCGTGTGGTCTATGGTCCACCTAAACATGAGTTCCTTGACAGCCCCAAATTTCGCAAAAGTAATCCTTGGTGTTTAAAAGATAAGAATTACACACACGAATCAGAAGTAAGAGCGCTTATTGAGTTTAGGTATATAGGTACTGACTTCCCTTCTAATTCATTGTATGTAATTGAAAATTTATTTTCAGCCGATTTTTATGTAAGTGTTCCAGACAATTTCATTCATGAAATTTGTTTTGATAACAGATATTGTTCGTGGAAAAGGGAAGTGTATAAAGACATATTGAGCAAGTACAATGTAGAAATCACAGAATCAAGCGCATTCAATAATATATTATGATCCCTGATCGGCCAAAATATCCATTCTGGTCGGAGGGTTATGTCTAGTTCATGTAACGAGGAGAGCATGAACCATAGATAAGTTGATAAAAATCAAGCGAATCTTATGTAATGGTTATGTAACTGAGGTGTATAATTTACCACTTTAAAGGATATTCTCATGGCCAAAAAGAAAAAGCATAAAATCCAAAGTAGTGTTCCAGCGCATGCGGAACAGGGTTCGAAAACAAAACTGACAAACCGACAGCAGCAGTGGCTGGGCATCGGGCTGGTGGTGTTCGTTCTCATTCTACAATTCGCGCCCATGGTGTTTGACGGATTGTCTCCCACCGGAACCGATGTGATCGGCGGCCTGGGCAAGGTGCATCAGGTTAAAGAGTTTGAAAAAGAAACTGGCGAGCGCCCGTTATGGAATCCCTATGTTT
>JABMRT010000276.1 GCA_013202295.1 Candidatus Zhuqueibacterota bacterium | reverse complement strand
TGACGTATAGTAATATGTTACCCCATATAAAAAGGCAATTTTAACATGAAAAATTTCCCAGTATATATTAAACCAGAAATCGGGAAAGAAGAATCTGTGCGACACCTTTTTAGTGTATTTGCTGAGAAATTAGGCTTCACAATTTTGAACATACAAAAGTCATTTCCAGATTGTACGGTAATTGATAACAGAAATAATAGAAACAAGAAAGTATACATTGAATTTGAGTATGAAGCTCAAAATTTTATAATACATGGCCATAAAGAACAAATGAAACCAGGTGAAGAGTATATTGTTGTATGTTGGGATAGCAAAGGTATTGACTTGATATCAAATTTAGAAGTTATCGTGCTAAAGGATATAAAATATATTGATTTCAAAGATTATGTTGATTTTGAAAATCCAGAGATAGAAAAACCACAATACAGAATTATTGGCTACAATACTAAAATGGCTGGTGGTTTAACATTATCAGCATTTGAAAATACTAAAATTTTTCGTACAAATATTATGTTTAAGGATAAGGTTTTACCAAAAGGTTCTGTAATAATTCTTTACCAAAAACGTATGCTAATTGGCGAATTTACTGTCGCTTCATATGTATATTTGGAAAAGCCTCCAAAAACAAAATATGAAAAGAGAATATACCAACTGACTACATATCCCGTTACTGTTGATCCTGAACCTTTAGAAACATTGAAATATGATGATTGGTTAAAAGGCCATATTATTTATACAGATTTCAAGCTATATGATCCAGAAGTTAATTTCTCTATTCTAAATAGAAAAATGTCACGAGGTCAGTCAATTATATTGAGCTTTGATGAATTACAAATAGTCCGTGGCAGGAGAAAAGCGGGGTAACAAATTAATGCACTGGATTTTTAACGCGTTCCATTAATTTCTAATTTGGAGTGGTTGGTCTAAAATCGTTTTTTCGGTCAGGAACTCTTGGCGCAAAACCAGTGATCAAAGCGTTAGCCAACCTTAAAACATTTGTTATTTATATTATGTAAGGAGATGATCAAATGAGCGCTACAGTTATGTTGTCCGATTTTAATCACCCCTCCATCATCGAAAAATCTAAAGAATTAACTGAAGGGAAAACGTCGCTGATTGAAAGACTTGAGGCTATCTTTTACTTTATGAGAGATGACATCAAGTTCGGTTTTCCCTCCACTTGGGATGAATTGAAAGCCTCCGAAGTCCTCGAATTAGGATTCAGTTATTGCAACACCAAGGCAAGCCTCTTCCTCGCGCTCTGCAAAGCTTCAAATATACCAGCTCAAATTCATTGTGCCCTGATCGACATTGAGATTATGAAAGGGATCTTCCCGGGATTTGCGTTTCCATTCTTGCCGAAAGCAGGTGCACATTCGTGGATCGATGTTGAAATTGATGGAGAATGGAAATCAATTGACTCTCATATCAACGATAAAGATTTCTATGAGGGAGCGTTGAAACACTTAAAGAAAAGCGGGAGGGCATTCGGTTATTCGGTTTCATTTATAGATGGAAAGAGCAGTTGTGAATTCAACTTTGGAGAGAAGGGCTTTGTCCATATGGGCGCAGTAATTGAAGATCATGGAACCTGGGATGATCTGTCAGAATACATAGCCTCAGATAAATATGTCCGGATGAATCGAATGCAGTCAATGTCATATCCGATGATGGCAGCAATATGTAATCGAACAATTGCTAGGATCCGAAAAAGTTAAGGCGAAAAGGTTGGCTAACAATAGTATTAACCAGAATTTAAACGCGCCTTGTCTTTTGTTAATCCTGTTATCCGGTCAAAGTTTTTAGTAAGTTAAAGTTACGGCTGCAGGGTTTAAATCCACTGATGCTGGTTGTTATACGCGTAAAAATGTAAGGAGTCAAACCATGAAAAAAATATTAACAATTAGTCTAATATTGATAGCATTAATTATCGTATTGCCTTTTATTACAGGCTTATTTTATTCACCCAATAATGAAATTCCCGGAAATTACATTGGTAAAAAAGTAGAGATTAATGGCAGAATGTTGCGGTATTATCAAACCGGAAATGGTGAAGACATTCTATTTATTCACGGCAGTATGGGAAGTGTGGAAGACTGGGAAACGCTATACCCGTTGTTAAAAGACAGGTATAGAATGACCGCATTTGACAGGCCCGGTATGGGTTTTAGTGATATTATTGGGGATGATTATACGATAGAAGGAAATGTAAAAATAGTATGGGAGTTAATAAAAAAATTAGATTTAAAAAATGTGACCATTGTTGGACACTCCCGT
Organism: Candidatus Zhuqueibacterota bacterium; assembly: GCA_013202295.1. Taxonomy (GTDB): domain Bacteria; phylum Zhuqueibacterota; class QNDG01; order QNDG01; family JABMRT01; genus JABMRT01. Next base: position 6,033 of record JABMRT010000276.1, on the reverse strand, counting down.
GGCGGAGCAATTGCTTTAAGAATGGCAATTGACTATAATGAGAACATTAAAGGATATTTATTACTGGCCCCGACTGGATACATGTATGATGATTACAATGCCGGTTTTTTCACTACAAGAATGATTTCTATCCCTATTTATGGAGAAGGATTATTAGTATTCATTGGTCCAATAATTGGTAGTGGAAAAGTTGAAAAAAATCTATTAAGGTATATGAAAGGCGATGAAGCACTTTTCCCGGAAAATTTTATTCCGTTCAGGAAAAAGTTGTGGAATAAGGCAATATCTCTGGCCACAAGAGCCAGGCAAACGGATAGTTACAATAATGAAATAGTGAAATATGTCAACCAATACGCCCAAATTAAGCATAGTGTAAGTATAATTTCAGGGGAAAATGATTATAGGCAGATAGTGATGCAAAACGATAGATTGGCAAAAGAAATACCGAATAGCAAATATGTAAAATTGAAATCGATAAATCATTATATTCAATATGCGAGGCCAAATGAAGTTGTAAAGGCATTAGACGAATTGAGCGAAAATAATTAGCTAAGCAACACTCAATGTACCCCATATTTGAAAGGATGGTAATTATGAACTACGATGCAATCGTCATTGGTGCCGGATTGGGCGGATTGACTGCTGGAGCAAAATTAGCCAAAGAAGGCAAAAAGATTCTCCTCATTGAGCAACACAGCATTCCCGGCGGATGCGCTACCACTTTTAAACGCAAAGATCTTAAAATAGAAGTTGGATTGCATATGATTGATGGACTGGATGACGGTGATCCAAAACAAAGAATATTTGAAGAACTCGGTGTCCTGGATAATTTGGAGTTTAAGCGCGTCCCTGAATTTTACCGTTTCGTTAAGCCGGGAGTTGATCTGATTATCCCGGATAATTATGAACAAGCAATCGAAGTTTTGACGGAACATTTCCCCGCAGAAAGAAAGGGAATCCTCAAGTTTTTTAAGGTTATCCTTGCTCTGCGCAAAGAAGTTTTTAGAGTGCCCCGCCAAAAATGGAAGATGCTGCTCTCAATGCCGTTTTTCCCTTTTTATGCGCCTAATTTAATGATTCGCGAGAATATAACTGTTGGCCAGTTTTTGGACGATCTATTCGATGATGAGAATCTAAAATTAGTACTGTTAGCTACGCTTGGTTACTATCATGATAATCCTTACAATATGTCACTTTTATATTATTCCATCGCACAGGGAAGCTTCTTCAGCGGCGGTGGCTACTTTATCAAGGGCGGCTCACAAATGCTCTCGGATTACTTGGCATCCATTATTGAGAATCAGGGTGGAGAGGTCATTTATGGGCATTTGGTCGAGGAAATAATCGTTGAAGATGGAAGCGCAACCGGCGTGAAATACAGCAAAAAATCCGCAACCAAAGGTGAGCAGCAAAGCGCCTATGGAAAATGCATCGTTGCCAATGCGGCGCTGCCTAACGTAATAGGAAAACTTCTTAAAAACACACAGGCTAAAACTAAACTGTCAAATGTGGTTGGGAATCCTGAAATTGCTCCATCCATACTTTCAGTTTACCTTGGTTTTAAGCGCACACCAAAAGATCTTGGCAACCGTTACTACTCTACCGTATTTTTTGATGGAGGCATATCAAGTCAGCAAGAATTAGCAGATTACCACCATACGGATTTATCAAAACGAGTGTTCATATTCTGCGATTACAGTCAGCTTGATTCCGACCTGGCGCCGGAGGGGAAAAGCGTCGGCGTGCTTTGCGCGATGGATAATATATCCAACTGGGATGCCTTGCCCAAAGAGCAGTATGAGGAGCGCAAAGAATTAGCGGCGCAAACTATGATCAGCCGCCTGGATAAGCACATACCTGGTATAAGAGAGGAAATTGAGTATTATGAGGTAGGTACGCCAACAACAATCAGACGGTACACGTTAAATCCTGAAGGTACTGCCTATGGTTATGCCCAACTGCCGGGCCAGACAGGCAGGAAGCGGGTAAAAATTAAATCTCCAATACCTAATTTATTTTTTGCTTCAGCCTGGACTGAACCCGGTCATGGATTCACCGGGGCCATCATAAGCGGCTATTGGTGTGCTGAGGAAATTCTTCGAAAATGAATATTCCGAATAGTAAAGTTAAATGAAGAAAGTTGAAATACTTGATTTTCAATCAATAAAACCAATATTATGTGTATTGGGGTATATCCTTGAAAGTCAGCGTATAACACGGGTTTCAACAAGGACGCCTACGCGTTCAATGAATTATAGAAATGGAAGTTTGTTGGAATTAAATCTTTGATTTAAGGATTCGTTTGTTCGGCGCCTGTTAAACCGACGTTATGCCATAAAAATTCACTATAAAAAGGAGTATTGTCATGAAATTCAAAACTCTTATGATCATCAAAGCTGTTGTCTGTTTAGGGTTTGGCCCTTTACTATTGTTTTTCCCTGGCCAATTACTTAATCTTCTTGGTACATCATTTGGTCCAGGTGCTGCATTTACAGCGAGATTATATGGCGCGACACTATTTGGAAATCTCTTTCTCACATGGCTTGCCAGAACTGCTGAAAACTGTATTGCTCGACGTGCGATCATTTGGCATTTATTCATTTATGATGCTATCGCGCTTATTGCTACGTTGATTATACAACTTTCAGGCGGATTGAATGTCCTTGGCTGGGGCATTGTTGCTGTTTACTTATTCTTTACGATCGGCTTTGGGTATTTCCTACTTCCACAAAATATTAGTAAATAGCCAAAATACAAAGCCGGGTGCTCTTGACAGGGTGATATATATAATAACTCGTGTGGCATGATCCCTTTGGATGTGGCAGGGCCGAGTCTCTTTCATTTTTTAATACCTAAGTGGACGGCCCTGACCACCCATGAAAAAATAAAGATACGGACAGTTCCGCTGGATGCGGTTCAACAATTAACACAGCTTCGGGACAGTTTCTTGTTGCCACATCAATTATGCTAATGTTATACGCACGAAATAGTAAAAAAGACCTAATGAACTTGTAATAATTGACCATTCTATTTGTAATAAATAAAGGTTAGAAAAACTAATGGGTGAAATAAAATTAATACGCCTTACGGGTTTTGCAGGGATTCTAGGTGCCCTTCTTATGTTTACTGGAGATATGTTTTTATATGGTGGTTTTTACAGTGGTTCAGAGTACTATGACTATTCCAGAAGAATTATGGGTGAAATTCCACTTCTTCGATTAATGATTGGCGGCGCTATCGGTCCGATTGCTTCAATCTTATATGCTATAGGTTTTTGGCAAATTTATTTTGCTATTAAATCAGCCGGTAAAATTCTGGCTTCAATTTCATTTTCAGGTTTTGCTTTTATGATTATTATTGCTGGTTCATATCATTCGGGATTTGTTAATACCGGTTTAATACTGAGAGCAAAGGCATCAATACAACAAAGCGATTTAGAAAGTGTTAAAATATTGTTAAGTCAATCTATAGATTATCTTCACTTTTTATATAATATAATGTTTGTTTTTGGTACTATTGGAACAATCAGTTTTTTATATACAATAATTTCTAGGAAAACATATTATCCAAAGTGGATAATTCTCTTTACACCAACATTATTACTTTTAGCATCTTCAATAGCAACCTATATCCCCTCACCAGTGGGAGGCATCATTTATGGTGGCTATATCAATCTTATCTTTTTATTGTTTTTTTGCGTTTCAACGTTTTCATTATGGCACGGTGGACGCCGATTAGAATGAATAAATTGTATTAATTGAAATTAAATAAATTTGCGCATAACCCATGTTTGCAGCGGATCGCTAAAGCGATCCATTAATTCCACGCGGACGTGGAATTCGAAAACACAACTTGCGGGACGCCTGCTCTTGGCTCGCGACCACTGAAACAGACTATTATGTGTAAAAAAAATATCAACAATTGTTGTTATCCTGCCAAATTGGAGGAATAACAGCAATGTGTATACACAATCGTTGTGGTGAATAAAAAAAACGCAATTAATGACAAAAAGTCTAATCAAAAAAATAATCGACAAAAATGACCTGATATTAATGGAAGGTGCAGTTGTTGAGATTTTAAGGCGATCAGGAAAAGTAAACTTCCACCCCGATCTAATTCATACACACTTGATCTATGATAAAAATGGAGTGAATGAACTCATTTCGATCTTTAAAAGTTACTTGGATATTGCAAATAAAACAGATTCTCCTTTTATTATTTGTGCGCCAACCTGGCGAGCAAATAAAGACAATGTATTTAAATCTGGAATCAACAAAAATTTGAATATTGATGCCGTAAAATTTATGTTTGAATTGCGGTCTGATTACCCTGACTTAATGGATAAAATTATGATCGGTGGGATAATTGGCCCCAAAAATGATTGTTATCAACCAAACGAAGGATTAACTTCTCATGAAGCAGAAGAATTTCATTCTTGGCAAATTGATCAATTAAAAACAGGCGGAGTTGATTTTATTATTGCAGAAACAATGCCTAACATTAATGAGGCTTTAGGAATTGCCAACGCATGTTCAAAACAGAATATTGATTATATTATCAGCTTTGTAATTTCTCGTAGTGGTAAAATTCTTGACCAAACAGAGCTTTTAGACGCTATTCAATTAATTGACAATTCAGTAAATAATATTCCAATTGGATATAGTGTTAATTGTGCACACCCTTCATTTTTATGTGCAGACAAACAACCAAAAAAACTTTTTGACCGATTTATTGGATACTTAGGTAATGCTTCTGATCTTGATCATTGTGATCTTGATAATGCCGATAAATTGCATACCGATGATATTATAATTTGGGGAAATGAGATGCTCAGATTAAATCAAGAATTTGGAATAAAAATTTTAGGCGGATGCTGTGGCACAGATGCTAATCACATTGATTATTTAAGAAAAAGAAAAAATACTCACCACAACACGCTATAATAAATAATTTGGCAGTCAGTGGTTTGTGTAGGTTTAAGCTTTTATTTATGTTTACGGGAAATTGATACGATAGAGCAATGAAGTGCCAAACTATTCATATAGCAACACGTTACAGCCAATTCCATGACCATGAAAAAACAATTGAGTTTTGCTGCTAATGGTCATAAGAATTTAAGTTAAGAATTGATACATACAGGAGTTATTAAACACTAGGTAATCAATGGTTAGATTTCACCCTTATTAGGAATTACTTCACCCAAAGAATAATGAAAAGAAAAATTAAATTACTGGCACCTGGTGGAGATATTGATTCCATAAAAGCTGCAATTCTTGCAGGGGCCGATGCCGTTTACTGTGGGTTGAATAAATTTAATGCGAGAAACCGGGCATCAAACATAAGCTTTGAAGATCTACAGGGCATCGTAAGATTGGCACATAAAAATAGTTGCGAGGTATTTCTAACCCTTAATATCATTATACTCGACAGTGAAATTCAGGCCCTTATAAAGTTGCTGAACAGATTGGTTAATACTCACATCGATGGTGTGATCGTTCAGGATATAGGCATCCTCTATCTGTTGTCTGAATATTTTAAAGGCCTTAAAATACATGCATCTACACAACTTACCACCCATAACAAAGGTCAGATTGAGTTTTTAAGCAAACTGAATGCTCAGCGGGTTAACCTGTCAAGAGAGTTGAATATTAATGAGATAAAAACGTTAACCGCTGTTGCACATAAAAACAGTGTTTTAACAGAAGTCTTTGTTCATGGTTCCTATTGTATCTCTTTTTCAGGCATCTGTTACATGAGTTCTGTTCATGGAGGGAACTCAGGAAATCGTGGCAGATGTAGTCAGCCATGCAGAGACAAATATATAAGGACTTCTGAGGGGATCGATTACCCTCTTAATCTTAAAGATAATTCGGCATATTTTGATTTAAAGGAACTATATGATGCAGGGGTTGACTCACTAAAGATTGAAGGGCGAATTAAGGAGTTTGAATACGTCTATACTGTGGTGAATGCATGGAAACAACAGATTCATCATTTTAATGATAAAAACAGTCTGATCAATGACAATAGTGA
>JABMRT010000275.1 GCA_013202295.1 Candidatus Zhuqueibacterota bacterium | reverse complement strand
GCGGGCAGATCCAGACTTCGGCCCGGATATTCTCGAACCGCTCGATATGCTCGGCCTGGATGAGTTTGGTGAATCAGCCCTGATTATTAAAGCTCGACTTGATGCAATCCATCGATATTGATCCAGGTGACGCTGCCACTTTTTAAATTCTGGATACATTCATCCACCGAGTCAATTTCACGCTCTTCAAAATGGTCTTCCTGATAATCCATCAGGGTAATGCGCGGCTTCTCAATGCGTTTTTCACCGGTATAGACAAGCGAACCGGGCGGAAGCCCGATCTTTCTTGATTTACGTTGAAACAGCTTGGTGCTCATTCTTTATCCTCCTGTTCCAATCGGATATTCAAAGGTGGGGATTGATCCTGCTTGTCTTTGCCGATATACAGCGTCACATGGGGGAACGGGATTTCAATATTGCGTTCATCAAAGAGTTTCTTCAGCCTGCGGCGGAATTCCCGGGCGGTTCGCCACTGCTTAATCGGTCTTGTTGTGAGTCGAGCTTTAATAATCAGGGCTGATTCACCAAACTCATCCAGGCCGAGCATATCGAGCGGTTCGAGAATATCCGGGCCGAAGTCTGGATCTGCCCGCAAATCCTCATCCACCTCATGCATGACAGCCATCACTTTATCGACATCTTCGCGGTACGCGACGCCGATTTCAAGCACGTAGCAAGAGTATCCCTTGGTCATATTGGTGACGACCGAAATTTCACCATTCGGTACAAAGTGGACATTTCCCGAAAGATCGCGGAGAATGGTCATTTTCAAATTCATCCGTTCGACTACTCCGGATTTACCCGCAATTTCGACTACATCTCCCACTCGAATCTGATCTTCGAGAAGGATGAAGAATCCGCTGATCAAATCCTTGACCAGACTTTGCGCGCCAAAACCCACGGCCAAACCCAGCACGCCAGCCGCCGCCAGAATGGGTCCGATCTCGATTTTCAGCACATTGAAACACATGGCAACCGCAATACCAATCAGAATAAAAGTCAAAACGTAATGGATCACATTGCCAAGTGTTTCAGCACGTTTATTATACTCCCCGTCCAACTTGCGTTTTTTCGGAATAAGGGCCTTGACCAGCCTGTTCGCGTACAAATCAGCCAAACGCATCATGATGAACATGATGATCAGAATAAGCGCGATTTGATATCCCTGCTTCCCCATCCAGGTCAGAATGGGGTTGATAAAATCATTTAAAAACTCACTCATGACGCATCTGCTTTCTTCTTGGACTTGTGCATGGACAGAACATAGCCGATCACGATTCCGATCAGAATGAAAATTGGGATAACAAGAATCCGGGAGATTGTAAATTTCCAGAAAAAGAAACTATACTCTACCACCTGGGTATTTTGAAGAATGATCACACAAACCAGAACAGCGAGGACAATCAGCAAGATCGTTTTTAGCTTCATAACACACCCCTGTAATTGATTAAATTATTCAACTTTGTGGATGATAAAAATGAACTCATTTGAAATGTGACGTTTATAATATCCGAAAAATAATCATAGAAATCAAATAAAGGATACAATTTCGTTCAAATAGCAATTGAATTCAATTTTTCATTTTAATTTTTAAATTTTGATATTTATCAAAACGCTTGCCCCATACTGAAGTGGAACTGGATTTTTGGTTCATCGGGCATTGAATTCAAACTTACTCCAAAATCAAGCCGAGCAACCCCGAACGGCGTTGTGATACGCAATCCTGCTCCGACGGACGAACGGACCGATTGCCAGTCCGCTCTCTCCATATCCTCCCAAACTCCTCCGAGCTCGAAAAACAAGGCAAATCCGATCATCTTGTATAAATTGCGTCGCAACTCAATCGGATGCCAGACCCAATATGCCAATCCGCCTGTGAAGAAACCATTCGCATCCAACGGGCCAACACGCTGATATTGATATCCCCGAATGGAATTGGGACCTCCCGCATAAAACCGCTCCTGCAAGGGAATCCGGATGGGCGGGACAAAATCACTTTGTGCAATCGCTCATCACTGAAAATCAGATTGGTCTTCAAACGGAAGATACGGACATCCGCATCCAGACTCTTTCCGATCCGGGATTCAAGAATCCGCGCCAGAGCACGCTCTCCAGGCGGCAGTGTCCAGTACGCAAGAAAGGCGATCACTCCGACTAAAAGGAAAATCGGAATCATCAAGCCCATTCGCCAACGCTTTGATTTTTTGGAGGATTTAGTCTCTATATTATTCACCGATTACTCTACAATTATTCTGTTTGAACAATCTCTGAATTCACCCCATCTGTGATCCATGTACTGTCATCACGCACGCAATTCCAGTAATAAACGATTACTTCACAGTGTTCATAATATCCAAAAATATCTTCGTACAGTATCGTATCGGATTTTCCTGACGGAATTTGATTTGGATCTTCCGGTTCACAGCTAAGGATCATATCAAGCACTGCGGCAATCCCTCTTTCAACCAGGAAAAAATGGAGGATTTGCGTGGTTTTATTGGATATTTTGATTGCATCATTCTGAATCGTAATCTGAACACCGCCCTGAGGTTTTAAAGGATTCTCTTTTGAGCAAAATAAAACCAGCAAGAGAAGAAGGCTGGAGAATTGTATAATTCTTTTCATAATCCCTCCGGATTGAATGGGCATTCTATGAAGGGCATTGCTTATGCAAATACTCTTTGAAATTAAACCTTTCATTGAACAATGTCAATTTGTTCTAATGAAGGAGATTTCTCATTGCACAGTGCCCAGTTTTTCTTTATTTTAGGATGCCATTATCAATTCTAATTTCCAGGATTATCTATGAAAATCGACCGGCTGCTTTCAATCATCATCATGCTGCTCAACCGAGACCGGATTAGCGCACGCGAACTTGCTGAACACTTTGAAGTGTCGGTCCGCACCATTCAGCGCGACATGGATTCGCTCACCTACGCCGGCATCCCGATTGTCGCCTCACTCGGCGTGCAAGGCGGATTCGGCATCATGAAAGGGTACAAACTCGACCGTCAGCTTGTGGATACCGACGACCTGTTCTTTATCCTTACAGCATTGAAGAGCATTGGTACTGCCTTTCGCAATGACAAGATCACATTCACTCTTGAAAAGATAAAAACCTTAATTCATGATTTTCAGGCCCGGGAAATTGATCGGCGCAAAGACAATCTGCACATCGATTTCAGCGCAATCAGCCTGAGTCAATCCGGCAGTCTGCTTTATAATAAACTGGATAATGCAATTGAAGAGAGCCGGTTGATCCAATTCAAGTACACCGATTCCAATTGCAAAGTTTCGGAGCGATCACTCGAACCCATGACCATTGCGTTCAAATGGTTTTCCTGGTATCTATTCGGATACTGCCGCCTCAGAGAGGATTACCGCATCTTTCGCCTCTCACGCATGCAGGATGTCAACGTGATGGCTGACTGCTTCCAGCGCCGGGATCTCACATTTCAGGAATTTGAAAAACGGAGCTTTGAGAAAAAGATGGAAGAGGTCGTGCTACGATTTAATCCAGAAATGAAATTCATGGTAAAGGAATATTTTAACGACGGCAAAGCCGAGATTGCGAAGGACGGTTCGCTCATCATCCATACAGAATTGCCGGACAATGAAGGACTCATTTACATGATCCTTGCCTGGGGCGACACAGTCGAAGTGCTCGAACCGAATCATCTCCGCAAATCCATTCAGGAGAAATGCCAAACCATCTGCGAAAAATATTCATCCAACACTTTATAAACCTCAAACTCCTTGTCCGCCATAGCTTTAGCGAAGGCGGAACCCATTATCGGATTAGAAAAATTATTCAGATTTTTTTCATTTTCGAATCAATTACGACACACTGCTGTCATATATCCCTTCTTATCTTAATCCATTCAAGGATGGAGAACCATCCTTCAAATCCAAATTAACCTAAAGGAGAGAATCATGCAAAAGTTTTGTTATTCATGCGGCGCACCGGTGGACATGCCCGATTTCAAGGGCCCGGCTGAAAATTTCTGTAAATACTGCACAGATGAAACCGGTGACCTCAAATCCCGAGAAGTGGTGAAAGTCGGAATCAGTCAGTATCTGAAAAGCTGGCAACCCGATCTGACTGATGATCAGGCTGATATTCGCGCAGATCATTACATGAACGCCATGCCCGCATGGGCAGAGTAAGTAATCACTTCCTGTCTCTCTCTTTGGAGAGGGACAGGATAGTTATTTGGAGGAATTATGTCTAGAGATCTCAAGAAGGAACTGGGGAAACAATACAAACCATCTGTCAAGCCGGAAAGCATCATCATGCCGCCGCTACAATATCTTATGCTCGATGGCCAGGGCCGCCCTGGAAACGAAGATTTCCAGCTTGCTGTGCAGGCGCTGTTCGGCGTTTCGTACAAAGACAAATTCATTTTAAAAAAGAGGGAGGGATTGGATTATACGGTCATGCCCCTTGAAGGACTCTGGTGGGCAGACAATCTGAAAGACTTCGAAAATGACAATCGGGATAATTTGAAATGGACCATGATGATTCTTCAGCCCAAATGGGTTACCCAACCCGTTGTCAAGGAAGCCATAGAACAAGCGCGAAAGAAATCAGACAATCCCTGTCTGTATAAATTACGGCTGGAGAACGTTGAGGAGGGATTGTGCGGCCAGATTCTGCACATTGGTCCGTTTTTAGAGGAACACGCCACGATACTAAAATTACATAAATTTATTTCGGATCAGAAGGGACAATTTGATGGCAAGGTTCAAAAGCATCACGAAATCTATCTGAGTGACATCCGTAGAGTTGCCCCTGAGAAATATAGAACGATCATCCGGCAGCCATATACACAATAATATTAAATGGAGTCGAGGATTCTCCCCCGACTCCGCGAATTTGAAAGAGGCCTACATCGGCTTGACGGGCACACAGATCTCTACAATGCACTTGCTTTCTGGATGGGTTTTCGGATCATTCAGATACCGTTCGAAACAGGGGCCGTCATCCGGTTGATATCCGCTCTCGGGTAGCCAACCGCCATATACTGCATTCCATGCTTGCTCATATTCGTCATTGGACAGCTCGAACCGGGCAATTGCATATTTACTACCCTGTAACGTCATCTTGCCAATATCGCCATCCACAGGAGTATCAGCCGGCACTGAAATGCAGACACTTACGCGCAACTTGTCCTCATCCGTGATTTCGGGATTGTCATGATACACAGCCAGAACCTGTGCATCGGGCGCTGAAGCCAGTCCTCTGGGTCCCGCCCATTGAAAAAGCCGTGTAAAAAGTCGCTCGAATAATTGGGCGTCACCCTTGTAGGGACCCACATGCCGCACATAGGCCACGTGAATCTCATCCAATTGTTCTACCCGGACATCTGCCTTAAATTTACTTTCACCTTTCATTGTGATCCTCCATGTAATTTGGGATTTTGTATTCCCAAGATAGTCGGAGGAAATTACGAATGCTTCACCGATCTTGTCATCCGCTTGATTGTTGTTGTGATCCGTTTGATCGATCTTGCGATCGTTCAGATATCCACCGGCCCGCCACTCACTCGCACTCATGCCAAATGTATCTTTGAACGCACGGGCAAATGGAGCTGATCCGGAAAATCCACAATCCAATGCAATCTCTGTGATCGATTTACGGGGATGATTGATCAAACAATCAGCCGCCTTCTCGATACGCAGCCGTTTGATGAATTGATTCAGGGACTCTGGCATTAACGCGCTGAAAATACGATGGAAATGAAAGGGACTGAAATGGGCCACATCGGCCAGCTCATCCAGACGCAAGGGTTGATCAAGGTTCTTCTCAATATAGTCGATCACCCGATTAATACGGGCCATGTACTCCTGTCTTAGTGCGGAGTTGGTGGGTTCGCTCATTTGAACTCCGAATTGGATAAATAAAAATTAATGCATTGATATGGATTATAACATAATGGACAAATGAGCGAATGTCAAGCGTGATTCATATAAAAAAGTCAATGGATGTGATCGGTACGGCAATCAAAATTACTCAATCCAAGTAAATCGAGATTCAAAAATAATCAAACCATTTCTTGACACTCTGTATTAGACTCATTATATTCGATTATCGAGTTAAAATATTCTTTTAAGGAGGTGATCACTTAAAGGAATTTCTATCGGAGGAATGAGGGAATAACAACTACAGAAGGAGACCGCTATGAATACCCATCGTTTTTCATGTTTATGCAGTTGTGTTCTAATTCTTATGCTTGCATCACAGGCTTTTGCAGTACCCTCTCTCACAAAAGGCATCACCCTTGGAGGCTGGCTCGACGAGGACGAGCATTATTATATCCAAACCACGCGATTTACCCAGCAGGATTTTGAAGACATTCAATCTCTAGGTTGCGACCACATTCGAATTCCTGTGAACTTCTTCACTTCAGCGAATACAGATCCCACCAACGACATCAGCTCAATTCAATATTCCTGCCTGGACAAAGCCGTACAGTGGGCCAGCACCCTCGGCCTTAAACTGGTTATTGCCAACACAGGCCCACAGATCGCGAATGCAAATATGCCCACATTGCAACCGCGCATTGTAGATACCTGGCGAAATGTCGCAACCCATTTTGCCGGACAAGGTGATTTTATTCTCTATGAACTTTTGAGCACACCCACACAATCGCTTAGCGCTGAGAATTGGAACACCATCGCCGCAGCAATCATTGCAGCGATTCGCGAAGTGGACACTCAGCATGCCATTGTTGTCGGACCAGCAAATTATTACTCTGTCGATGAACTGGCAAACTTAACCATCTTTTCCGACACAAACATTCTGTACGCGTTCAACATGTTCGATCCGGTTCTGTTTGCACAACAGGGTGAAGAATACGGTAATGTTGAATACGAGACTACACAAGTACCATTTCCTTATGATGCGGGCAGTATGCCTCCTGATTCAGGCGAAGTTGGCACTGAGGCTGAAACTGCTTATAACAATTACCCAACCCAGGGCAATGTCGCATTTGTACAAAGCCGGGTGGATATCGCTGCTGCATTTGCAACAACCAACAGTGTGCCAGTTTATTGTGCAGCTTTCAGCTCAGCCATCGGTGATGGCAATCCTTTGACGGGATGGATGGTCGCAGATGATGAAAGAGCAACGTATCTCGAAACCATCCGGAGCCAATGTGAAACACAGACCATTCCATGGTGCTTTTCCGGGTACAGGGGCAATTTCGGTATTTTCCATGACGCTGATACTGATCCTGAGATATGGGAACCTTTTTCCAATTTCCCCTATGATGTGAACAGTACAATCACCGATGCATTGGGCCTCACAGCACCGGCTCCTGCTTTTTATAATCCTGAATCAATGGATCAGGAATTCATTATTTACGATGATGCAATATCTGAACAGGTCCGTGTGGGTTGGTGGCTGAATGATGGGGAACCTGACTTCTTTGTCGAGGACAATCCGGCTTCGGGCAAATATTGCATGGGCATTTTGTATCCGGGACAATGGAATGCAGTTGACTTCTTCTTCCCTGCCTACTTGGACATGGAAGATCTTGCAACTGGGGGTTACGCCTTATACTTCATGATACGATGCGATGATGACGAAGCTGACATTCAAGCCCGTTTTGAGGATACAAACATGGATCTTGAAGATCGTCCATGGCGCATGAGTTATCAAGTTGACAACAGTATTGTACCCTTTGATGGTGAATGGCAGCATGTGAGCATTCTATTGTCAGCCATGCTTGATCAGGGTGCCTGGGATCCGGATGATCAAGGATGGTACGGTCCGGATGGTTCGTTCGAATGGTTCGGTGTACAGCGATTCCAGTTCGTTTCTGAAAATGCGGATCAATCAGACAAAGAGCTTTATTTCGATCGTGTTAAAATTGCTCATCCCACGGCAGTCGATGCCCAACCAGATCAAGCACCAGAGCTCTTTACCCTGGAACCGAATTACCCGAATCCATTCAATCCCGTAACACGGATTGAATATAATATTCCGCAGAATGGATTGGTAAAACTATCCATCTTCAATATTCAGGGTGAACAAGTCAAGACACTGGTTTCCGGCATGAAATCAGCCGGCACACATCTCGCCACATGGGACGGCACCAATCAAATGCACGCACACGTCGCGAGTGGTATTTACATTTATACAATTGAGATGGCAAGCAAGACACTCAGCCAACGTATGTTGTTACTAAGATAGGATTTTCTATTTAAAGTGGATCCCGCATCGTTTCTCAAACTGGTGCGGGATTTTTTTTGCTATCTTCTTTATTTCTCAATCTCGCGATTAAACGCCTTCTGCAATTTTCGGGTAATCAGACCAGGTTCCCCTGATCCAATTTGTTTTTTATCAATGCGGATCACAGGCATGATCTCAGTTGTAGAGCCCAGGATAAATGCCTCATCAGCATCATGGATTCGATCAGCAGGAATCGGAATCTCTTGCACTGGAATTTTAAGATCGTGACACAGATTGAGGACAACCTCACGGGTGATCCCATCCAGAATATTGCAATTAGCCGGATGTGTTTGAACGATGCCGTCAAAAATCATACAGAAATTAGTATGGGTTCCTTCTGTGAGGACTTCATCTCGGATAAATATCGTTTCATACGCGCCTTGATCTGCGGCTTCCTGACTGGCCAATACATTGGCCAAAAGCGCTATGGATTTAATATCACATCGTCCCCATCGCCGGTCTGGAGCAAGATGAACGGAGACACCCTCCTTGAGTTCTTTTAAAGGACGTTTAGAAGCGGTCGCTGTTACGTATACCGTGGGATCAATCCTCTCGGGAAACCGATGATGACGTGGCGCAATGCCCCGTGTGATCTGAATATAAAGTGTCGCATCGGAATCTTGAAGCTTGTTTTTCTTGATCAACAATTGACTGACTTCGTTCAGGAAAGCCAAGCCGTCCAGCTGAATCTGAATTTCCCGTAAACTGCGTGCAAGCCGAGTGAGATGCCCGTCAAAATGGAAGAGCTCACCCTGATAAACACGCACGACTTCATAGGTGCCATCACCGAAAAGAAATCCGCGATCATCCGGTGAAATACAGACGTTGGATTTCAGCATCAACTGACCATTGTAATAGACAATCATCGAATCATTTATTCCTGGTTGGAAAGTTTGCTTATATGGTAGCCATGTTCAAACTTGAAATCAAGTAAATTTTCTCATGGGGAGAAAACCAATATAGTGGGTGGATCATTAAATGAATATTTTTAAGCGGAGCGGGATCAGCTAAACTTGTTCTTAATCATTGCAGCATATCGTCGGCTGATCACAAAAGGCGTTTCGATATTTTTCAAATAAACACGGAACGAGTAATTGAACCACTCCTCCAACCGGTCAATGAACTCCATATTTATGATGGTAGATCGATGAATGCGGCAAAAATAGTTTTCCGGGAGACGGTTTTCCCATTCCCGTAGGGACTTTTGGGTTAAGCCCTTCTCGCCTTCAGTCGTCACCACTTCAGAATAATCACCCGCTGAATTGATACAAAGAATTGTTTTGACCTTCATAAACTTTACGTGATTGTTAATTGACAAAAACAGACAATCATCATATTCAAGTGGACGTAAAGATTTTGTATCTATCGACTCTTCTGTCTCCAAACGCTTGATCGTTCGGGCCAGTCGGTCAGGATTCACCGGTTTTAGGAGATAATCAAGCGCGTTTACCTCAAACGCCCGGATTGCATACTCATCATAAGCGGTGACGAAAATGATATTTGAATGGAACTGGGTCTTTTCAATCAAATCAAATCCAGATTCTCCGGGCATCTGAATATCAAGAAAAACGATATCCGGTTTATGCTGCTCAATGGCCTCAATCGCACCGGATACATCTTCAGCCTCACCGACCACGTGAATGCTCTCATGGTCATCTAGCATGGCAATCAGATCCTTACGGGCAAGCCGTTCGTCATCAACAATGAGCGTATTGAATTTCTTTTTCATTTTTCACCCGCATTTGTTTGTTGATTTCCACTTGAACACATACGGCTCCGTTTTCACATTGGTTCACAGATAAATTTGATTCAGGGCAGGTTGTCTGCAATCTGCGTTGCACATTTTCCAATCCGTTTCGAGGGCCACTCATATCACAAGTCTGATCATCTTTTGTTGGAGTCCAGTTGCCTGTACTGCATACATCCACTTTGAGTGCCCCCTTCTTAACCGAAGCCTGGATATTTATTTTCAGAGGCATCACATCACCTCTCATTCCCTGCCTCACAGCGCTCTCTACAATAGGATGAATAAGAAAGCTTAAAATGGGATAATCCGTAGCTGCCGAATCCATCTGAATAAGAATCTCGAGTTTATCTTCATAGCGTCGCTTCTCAATTGCTAGATATTGGCGAATGGCTTCGATCTCTTGCTTGAGCGGTACTATGGGAAAATCCTTGCTGATTAAAGAATATCGAAGGAACTCGGACAATTCGGTAATCATCTGTTTGGCAGCCTTTTTATTTTCAATAATCAGAGCCCGGATTGAATTCAGTGTATTAAAGAGAAAATGAGGATTGAGCTGATATCGCAACATCTGAAGTTGTGCTTTTTCGGCCAGGAACATCGAGTTCTCTGCCTGTTCCCGCTGATGATTCCATTCAATCCAAATTTTAATGGAAAAATATAACGCACTCCAGGACACAAACAGGATTGTATCAAAAAACAGAGGGGCAATTAAATTTGGAAATCTTGCGCCCTGCAGCCACTTCATAAAACCTGTTGAACCGGAGATCGTGGTGAGCGAAATAAATCGGGAGGCCCAGAACCAGACATTCGCAGCTAAAAATGAAATGAGAAACACTGAAATACATAAAAACCACAATGAACATGCCCGATAATCAATCTTGTGATACACAAGACGCAATAGGGATGTGACAATAAAGCCGCAGACAAAGATGATCGCGATACGATGTATATCCATTAAATCAGGATTGCGAAACATCAGCAGATGGAAAAAATAAAAGGACGCATAGACCATCCAACCCATGATTTGAACATGCCAAAATGACTGCAGGTGGGTTTCGAAAGAGCGGATATTCATCAGACTGCGATCCTCCTGCTGAAATGTTGAACGGATTGATTAATCTTTAGATAAGCATGCACCCGTCCATTTTCATTAGAGACATTAAATTCATGACTGCGGGGAAATGCATTCTGAAGCCTGAGCCTAATATTCTGTAATCCGGTACCTGTGCTGACAGTCTCTTTCCCCCGTTTATCGGAGGGATCTATCCATTGTCCCGTATTCCAGACATCCACCCTTAAATTCCCCTTTTGCACTTTAGCATTGATTTCAATTTTTAGAGGCATTGCACTGGTGCACATCCCGTATTTCAGCGCATTTTCTACAAGTGGATGAATTAAAAAGCTGATGACCGGATATTCTTCTGCCTGAGGATCAATGTCAATTTGAACCTCCAATTTGTCTTCGTAGCGCTTTTTTTCAATTGCAAAATAATGACGGATCGCTTCTATTTCATGAATGAGTGGAATATCCATATTATCACGTGTGATTAGGGGTTGATGGCAAAATAAACGTGCACCCCCAAAGGGGCTTGCATGGTTCAGGAATATTGTTTATTTTCATCGATTCATTGTACCTTTAACTGCAAAGATTG
>JABMRT010000274.1 GCA_013202295.1 Candidatus Zhuqueibacterota bacterium | reverse complement strand
TTCATGGCCTGACAACCTCCTGTTTTGTTATAGTTTATGGGCAATAAAATATAACAATTTTTGAGGTTAATCGGGCCTTTTTTATTTGTTTTTTAATGTTTTAACCGGACACTAATGTTGTTATATATAGGAATAATTAGTTTTTACTATTAAGAAAACTGATTTCTTATATTTAAACACATTTGGAAATTTTTAAATGTAAATTAGATAAGTCAATGAAAATAGCAAGCTAACTATAGGAGGACGTGATCATGAGGTGGGGATTTTTTGCTTGGAACGTACACAAAAAAGCAGGGATTGCAGCGGCAAGAGATTTTCTAGGATATCCCCGAAAGACATTTCACACTTGGCTGGCAAATATATGGCTTAACAAAAACGGATTAGAAGCTTATAATAAAATATTGAATGAATATAAATCTGATGGTGGTGTATTTTATTATAATGAAGATTATAACCGAGATGCTGCCCATCATGCTATCTGCTATATACTTAATGATGAACTGGAAAAACCAATAGGGTGGGAAATTGAAGAAGTAATCAATGTTGCAGCTGAAATATATGATTCTTCATTATTTTCTGATATAATGAAGATAGAAAAATACCATCCTATTACACTTCCACTCTTAGTAAAAATAATTTACAAAAAAGAATTACCCGATTTTGAGTCCCATACAACATGGGCGGAACTAATTATAAAATATAAAGGATATGGTGGGATTGCGAGGGATGCACTCCCGGCTCTTAGAAGGTTATTGGAAGAAGTCCCTGATGATGAGATTTATGATAGCGAAAGAAATACGTTCAATGATGCGATTACTGCCCTAGAAGGCAGATCTAAAACATTGAAAGAAGAAAAAATATGTAAACATTTGTATAGCTGGGTTTCTACACCTGATACATTTATATGTGCCATATGTAGTGGTGCAATTGGTGAATTATCGAGTGAAAGACGGGGTAAGGTGTGCAAAATATGTGGATATGCTGTGCATGTTGAGTGTCAATAAAGTATTTAATTCAATTTATTAATTAAATCATGAATACCTACAATTATCTTGATATTAATTTTACCTGGCGAAGGCATCCCTTGCCTTCGCCATTTATTTTTCTATTCTCTCATTAATCAAGTATTAGAATCCTGTAAAAAAGCAATTGACAAAAAGCGAATATATTCATAACTTTAAGCTCCAAATCATCTGATGGAGATTAATTTGGATTGTAATAAAACGCCCCTTGCATCTGAACATGAAAAACTTAGTGCGAAGATGGGCGAGTTCTCCGGATGGCTGTTGCCACTCTGGTATCCATCAGGACAAACCGCTGAACATCATGCGACGCGAAACGCTTGCGGAATTTTCGATATCTGCCATATGGGAGAATTCGATATCCGCGGGTCACGTTCTTTGAATTTTTTATCCAATCTTCTGACCAATGATGTAGCACGTATGGAGGATGGTCAAGCGATGTATCACTTCATGCTCAATGAGCAGGGCGGGGTGATCGATGACTGTATTCTCTATCGATTTGAGGCTGAGCATTGGATGCTGGTCGTCAACGCGGGAAATATTGAATCCGATTACAAATGGATGCAGAAGAATGCATCCGGAGATGTGGTGCTTGAAAATCTCAGTGATCACATTGCGAAGATTGATTTGCAAGGACCTCATGCACCGAAGCTGTTGAGTCGGCTGACTTCAACAGATGAATTGGCAGAGCTTCGATTCTTCCGATTCCTGCCGGATGTGGATGTGGATGGCATGTCCGTCCTTGTTTCCCGAACAGGCTATACTGGTGAGATAGGATTTGAGCTGTATACCGAATCCCGGTTCGCAAAGGATCTTTGGCGATTGCTTTTAAAAGAGGGTGATGTGCTAGGAATCCTACCCTGCGGATTGGGTGCGCGTGACACACTTAGGGTCGAAGCCGGATTGCCGCTTCACGGCCATGAGATCCGTCCCGAAAAAGTTGCAGTCGGCCATCCCTGGGAATTCGCCATTGCATGGGATTCAGACTTTATTGGAAAAGCGGCGCTTGTCGCTAAAAAGAAAAGAGAAACAATAAATTATATCCTGCCATTTCAGATGCATGGCAAACGCAAAGCCATGCCGGGTTATACGGTTCTGGAAAACGGAATTGAGGCGGGAACGGTATTAAGCGGTGTCATATCACCATCACTTGAAAATCGACCGATCGGATTTTTAGAATTGAACAGACAAGCTGAACCGGGAACCGTTTTGGAATTCAGGCAACCCGGTCGGCCTAATGCCTTAGTGGGGGAGATCGGTACCCTCCCCTTTGTCTCGTTGACATCTCGGATGAAATTGCACAAGTTTCTTTAAGACGAAGCCAGGTCATGTGTACAGTCCCCCTCAATGATTGTTGGATTCCTGAAACGGATCCTGATGGGGCGCTGTCAAATGTGATAAAATGTGTTTCTCTCGTAGAGAAAGATTGCTATGAGTTGTTTTAAATTTTAATCCAACGGAAGTGTGTATGCCCAGGAAAACTGCAAAAAAAACCGATGAACAAAAGCGGGAACTGCTCGGCATTCTCATTATGGCCATGGGTCTCCTGGTCTTTCTCGGTTTGATCTCATACAACCATGAGGATTTCCCGAACAGCGGCTCTCCCGAGACCGTGAAGAACTGGTTGGGTTTGGCGGGCGCCTATATCAGCTATTATCTCTATGTCTATACGATTGGATATGCCTGCCTGGTTATTCCCTTTCTCGTTTTCCTCTTCGGATGGAATTTGTTTCTTCAAAAAAGTTTTAAACCCTATTTCCGGATTGCACTCCTCATTCTCGCCTTGGGATTGTTTTTATCCACAGCGCTTGCCATGCCTGAGGCTCTATCTACTGAAGGCAGTACATTTGGATACCGTCTCAGCGGGCTTCTTGGCGGATTTCTTGCAGATCAACTGGCCCGGTTTTTTGGCGCAGTGGGCAGTGTGATTGTCCTCTTGACCATTCTCATTTTGTTTCTTGTATCTGCTACAAGTTGGAGTATGCGAGAGGCAGTACTCAGCTTTCAGGATGAAATTACAGGATTATTCAGCGGTTTGAAACGTACACCCAAACCCAAGAAGCAATCCCATGAATCCGTAACGCGAGGCAGTGAAAATAGAGCACCGATTCAGGTTTTCAACACGGATGGTCCGGCCACAATGCCCTTGCGTCCTTTGCAATCTCCACCTATCGGAGCTCGACCTGCTCCCAAACCTCCAGTAATGCAGAAAGATTCTGTCCAACCGCAAAATGTGACAAAAAAACAATCCGCAAGACCAAATGCCCAGGGCACAAAAACCATTATGCAGCCGACCGGGCCCTATCAAATGCCCCCCTTGGAATTGTTGAATCCAGCCATAGTTACGATACAAGAACAAGACATTGAGCAATTGCGGAAAAAAGCAGAATTTTTGGAAGAAAAACTCTCCGAGTTCGGTGTACAGGGTGAGGTTACAGGCATTCAGCCGGGACCGGTGATTACGCGTTTTGAAGTGAGTCCAGCTCCAGGGGTGAAAGTCAGCCGATTTATGGGGGTTCAGGACGATCTGGCGCTGGTGATGCGGGCCTCGCGTGTGCGCATTATGGCTCCGATCCCGGGAAAAGCGGCGGTTGGCATTGAAATCCCGAATGAAGAACCGGCCATGGTCTCGTTACGTGAAATCATCACATCCGAGCCGTTTCAGAAGTCACAATCCAAACTTACCATTGCGTTTGGTAAGACATCTGATGGCAAACCCTACGTGACAGATCTGGCTCAACTGCCTCACCTTCTTGTGGCCGGCGCGACCGGATCCGGCAAGTCGGTCTGTCTGAACACAATCATATCCAGCCTGCTATATCGGGCGAAACCGAACGATTTGAAGTTTATCCTGATTGATCCCAAGAAACTTGAATTAAATCTTTATAAGAAATTAAAGCACCATCACCTGACTACTATTGAAAACCTGGGTGAGGATGTCATCACAACGGTCGAGAATGCGGTGGTCGTGCTAAGAAGCGTTGAAAAAGAGATGGAGCGGCGCTACCGAATGCTGGCGCGTGTGGGGGTTCGTAATATTGATGACTTCAACAAATTCCTTAAAACACGAAATCCCGAGGACGAGGAAGAAGGTGTGAAACTTGAACATCTTCCCTATCTTGTTATTGTGGTAGATGAGCTGGCGGATTTGATGATGCTGGGTGCGCGAGAGATTGAGGAGCCCATTGCGCGGCTGGCACAGATGTCCAGAGCGGTAGGGATTCACTTGATTTTAGCAACACAGCGCCCCTCTGTGGATGTAATCACTGGCGTAATTAAAGCCAATTTCCCTGCCCGGATCGCGTTTCAAGTGACTTCGAAAACCGATTCCCGAACCATTTTAGATCGCAACGGCGCTGAAAAATTGCTTGGCAGGGGGGATATGCTGTTTCTGCACCCGAGAGAGCCTGAACCGATTCGTATTCATGGCGCCTTTATGAGCACGGATGAGGTGCTGCGCATTGTGCAGCATGTGAGTCGTCAGCCCCGTGAGGAGCTTTGGCGGCTCCCGGGTGTGGCAGGAAAAAGCGGGAACGGCGGTTCAGACGCGATTGGCGGTGAGCGTGATGAGCTGTTCTGGGAAGCGGCCAAGCTGGTTGTGCGGCATCAGCAGGGTTCCGCATCACTGCTTCAGCGCCGCCTTCGCGTGGGGTATGCGCGTGCCGGTCGCTTGATTGATGAACTGGAGGATTTGGGATTTGTTGGACCTTTTGACGGCAGCAAGGCGCGTGAAGTGCTCGTTGACGAAGAAGGATTGGAACTGATTCGCTCACAGCAGGATGAGAATTCAGCCGGATTTTAAATTTTGACACGTAGAGGGTCCTATGAAAATTGTATTAGAAAAGTCTATTATTAAAATCAGATCATTCAGGATATGGCTTGTACTGCTCATATTCCCAATATGGACAATTGCAGCTGATTCACCAGAAGAGATTGTCCGAAAAGTTGAAAAGGCCATTCAATCCAGTCCCAGCCTTAAAATCCAGTTCGAAGAAATCTATTATTGGAGTCTGACAGGCGAGGAGAATCGGCTTGAGGGTGAGATGTTTCTTGGGAAAGACAACCGGTTTCGTATTGAGACAGAAGATCAAACGATTGTTTCAGACGGCAAGATTTTATGGACTTACAGCAAGCCATCCAACCGCGTTCTGATCGACCAAATCATAGAGACAGATCAATCCCTCTTACCCATGCAGATCTTCTTCAGATTCACCAAAGGGTATGAAGTCAAATCTCTCGGTGAAGAAAAAATACAAGATCTGGATTGTCAGATTTTAAAGTTTCAATCCAAGAGCGATGATGAACTGATTCCTGAAATCACAGTCTGGGTTGATCAAAAGAAGTGGTTGCCAAGACGTATTGAACAAATGGATTTAAGTGATAACAAGAGTGTCTATCTCTTGAAACAGATTGAACAAGAGCGTGTGGCCATTAAGTCTGATTTTATCTTTCAAATCCCTGAAGGTGCAGAAGTGATTGAAATGCAGCAATAGAATTGTGAATTCGTTATGCAGGCATGAATGAAGATGCGATGTTTCAGGTTGCATATTTTCATTTATTTTACGATATTATAAATTCATTTAATTAACATTTCAGGTATCACATGGATGTTATCCAGGAACAACAAATCACACTGAATGACTACTGGGCAATCGTTAAAAGAAGGAAATGGATCATTCTTCTTTCATTTTTGGTTGTCTTTCTCTCAACACTCTACTTTACTCTCACTTCGCCACCCATCTTCGAAGCAACTGCAATGATTATGCTGAAAGAGGATGGCGGGATGCAGCAGCAGATTTTTGATATGCCGAGTCTTCTGCGTCGCGATACCATGATTAGCAATCATGTGGAAATTCTGCAAAGTCGCACTCTCGCCCGCGATGTCATTCAGCGACTACAAAACTCACCCTATGCTGACTCATTATATATACTCGGCAGAACTACCCAGCAGAACGATCATTCACTGTTCAGGTTCTTTAAAAATCTATTTACAGGTTCCACTCGCTCTGGCCAGAAAACTGTGGATGAAACCATTGATGGATTTCTTGAATCTGCGATTGATGTGATCCCGAAACGGGACACGGATATTCTTGAACTGAAAATTGAAGCACTGAGTCCGTTTGAGGCCATGTTCGTTGCCAATACATGGATGGAAGCCTATCAGGATATGGATGCCGCAGCCAGTCGCGGTGAGATCGGTGAGGTCCGTGATTTTCTTGAGCAGAAACTTACGGATGTACAGGAATCGCTTTCGACTTCTGAAGATGCACTAAAACAATACAAAGAAACTCACGGTGTGGCTGAACTCAATACTGAAACACAACAGATGATTGAACAAGCAGCTGCGTTTGAATCAGAGTATCAGGCTGCCCGAACCGAACTGGAATCCAATTCACGCCGTCTTGCACATCTCAAGGATCAATTGGACGTAAGTCAACGGGCTATATTTGAAGAAGGAGCGTCACTATCGAGCCCCGTGATAGCAGAACTTCAGAAACAGCTGGCCCAATCAATTGGTGAGATGGTCGCGTATGAGCAGCAATTGAAGGGGGCGGGATACGCCACGCAGAACGATTCCAAGCTGAATAATATGAGGCAGAGAAACAACGGGCTTCAAAAACGTATTTCCGAGGAAACCCGCAAGATGGCCATGAGCAGTGCTTCATCAAGAAATCCGCTTGATTTTTCCGAAACGTTGTTAAACAGTATTCTGGAGATTGAATCAGAGAACATATCAATCGCAGCTAAGATCGAAGCTCTGGATTTGATCATCGGTCGGTATAATGTATCACTCAATGCCTTGCCTGAAAAGAGTTTAAGATTGGCCCGTTTGCAGCGTGAAGCAGAAGTAAATAACAATATCTTTCTTATGCTGCGTGAGAAATATGAAGAAAGCCGTATCGCAGAAGCGGGCCAGGTGGGAGCAGTACGCATTGTGGATTATGCGGAAGAATCGCAAAAGCCGACCCGTCCTAAAAAGCGTACAAACATCCTTCTTGGTCTTCTTGTGGGACTTGGGCTTGGTGTCGGGCTGGCGTTTGTCCGCGAATACCTTGATACTTCGATCAAGTCCACGGAGGATGTGGATCGTCTTGGTATGCCGGTTTTAGCGTCGATCCCCAAAATAGCCCCCCAGAAACCAGTGAAGACTTCAAAACGATCTGGAGAAAAGATCGGCCACATCGAAGCCCGGTTAATCACCCATTTACCGAGCAATTCCCCGATCTCGGAATCCTATCGGTCTCTGCGCACCAATGTGCAATATGCGGATCTGGATCATACAATAAAAACCATTTTATTTACAAGTCCAGGCCCAGGTGACGGGAAATCGACTTCTGTAGCAAACCTGGCAGTGACATTTTCTCAGATGGGTGCCAAGACACTGCTTGTCGATGCTGATCTCAGACGGCCGGTTCTGCATGGATTGTTCGGCGCTCCACGGAATATCGGGCTCACCAATGTGCTCGTGGGCCGATCCAGTCTGGATGAAGCCATTAAAAAGACTCATGTGAAGAATTTACATTTATTGGCTGCGGGTATATTGCCACGGAATCCCTCTGAATTCTTGGCTTCGAAGGTAATGCGGCGATTGATCAATCGTTTGGGTGAGGAGTATGACATTGTTCTTATTGACAGCCCGCCAATCATCACTGTCACGGACGCGGCCATTCTTTCAACCCGTGTGGACGGCACTGTCATGGTTGCCAGGGCAGGAGTTACGGATCGTGAGGCACTCAAGCAGGCACGGACTCTCCTGGATAAAGTCAAAGCCAAATTTTATGGTGTGGTGGTGAATTGCATCATTCCGGGAAGAAAATACGGTTATTATTATGATTATTACAGCAATACAGCTTAGAAACCACATCTCAGCGCTTCTCCGATTACGAGATGGTTGCATCCATTTTCAGAAGGGAGGACCCCTTTGGAAGAACTGAGAGAACAACAGGTCTCTTTGAATGATTACATACGCATCCTCTACCGGGGACGATGGATCATTGTTATTTCATTTTTGGTGATCGTATCCGCAACTGCTTATTATACGTTCACAACTCAGCCTGTCTATGAAACAGCCGGTCTGGTTATGATCAAAGAGCAAGGCAGCGTACAAAGTCAGCTCTTTGATATGTCAAGCTTTATGAAGAAGGAAACCATGATTAACAATCAGGTGGAAATCCTGAAAAGTTACACGTTGGCTGAGGATGTGATTCAGCGTCTTCAAAAATCACCTCACGCGGATTCGCTGTGGATCCTGGGCAAGCGAGAAAAAGAGGATCGGTTTTCCGTAAAGAAGTGGTTGTTCACCTTATTAAGATTAGATACAATGGAAGCAGAAGAACCTACCCTGGAAGATTTGGCCGAGAATTTTCGAGAATACGCTATTTCGGTTGTTCCCAAAAGGGATACAGACATGATTGAGATGCATGTGCAGGCGTTCAGTCCCGATGAAGCGAGTATTGTGACCAATACCTGGATGGAAGGCTATCAGGATCTGGATATCAGCATGAGCCGCGGTGAGGTGAGTGAGGTTCAAAATTTTCTCGACGATAAATTACAGAGCATGCAGCAAGAGCTCACTAATGCTGAAGATGCACTCAAGGGATACAAAGAGATCAATCAAGTGGTGGAACTCACAGCTGAAACCGCCCAGTTGATCCAGCAATCCGCTGAATTTCAAACCCTGTACCAGGAAGCCAGGACGAATCTTGAGGCCAATGAACGTCGACTGGAGTATCTCAAATCACAGCTCGATGCCAGTCAGCGCTCACTCATCGAACAGGCGACCAATCTGTCGAGCCCCGCTATTCTGGTAATGCAGGAACAGATGGCGGAGCTTATTGCGGAAAAGGCTTCATATGAGGCGCAATTGCGCGGTGCAGGAATGGACCCTAAAGAGGATTACCAATTAAAAACTAAGGATCAGCGGCTCAAAGGATTGCAGGAGAAGATTGTTGAAGAAACAAAAAATTTGGTGGCCAGGGGTACGGGTGCATTAAATCCGCTCAATGTTTCAGAACAGCTTTTAACGCAAATTCTTGAGATCGAGACAGAGAATAAGTCCTACAAATCACGAACCGATGAGTTTCAAAAAATTGTTGTTAAATATGACAAAAGGCTAAATTCACTTCCGGAAAAAAGTTTAAAACTGGCTCGATTAGAGCGAGAAGCCGAAGTGAACAACAATATTTTTATGATGCTTCGTGAAAAATATGAAGAAAACCGAATCGCGGAAGCCGGTCAACTGGGCTCTGTTCGCATCGTGGATTGGGCCAAACCACCCAAAGATCCCATTAAACCCAGAAAGAAGATGAATTTGCTGATGGGTATGATGGTGGGTTTTGGATTGGGTATCGGGATCACTTTTCTGCGTGAGTATCTGGATAATTCTCTGAAAACCATTGAGGATGTGGAGCGCATGGGCTTTCCGGTGCTGGGTTCCATTCCCTTTATTACTTCAGAGAAAGTGAGCAGCAATGGCAATGGAATTAATGGGGACATCCGGCGTATTGAATCGCGGCTTATCACTCATTTCGCTCCCAAGTCTCCGATTTCAGAAGCGTATCGAACCTTGAGAACCAATATTCAATACGCGAAAGCGGACAGTCCGATTAAAAGCTTTCTTGTGACGAGTTCCGGTCCTGGAGAGGGTAAATCCACAACAGTTGCCAATCTGGCGATTACCTTTGCCCAGATGGGCGCCCGAACACTGTTGGTGGATACGGATCTCAGACGTCCGGTTCTGCATGGTATTTTTGGTCAAAGCCGGAATGACGGACTGACGAATATTTTGGTGGGGCGAACCACACTCCAGCAAGCGCTTAAAACGACGCAGATTGAAGATCTGTTTCTGGTAACATCCGGCACACTCCCGCCGAATCCTTCTGAATTGCTCACTTCAAAAATGATGGAACAGTTCCTTAACGAAGCAAATGAGCAATTTGATATAATATTATTGGATACTCCCCCGGTGATTGCGGTGACGGATGCGGCCATACTATCCCGTAAAGTCGATGGAGCTGTGTTGGTTTTGCGTTCTGGGCAGACCGTGAGAGATATCATTGTGAGAAGCCGCGCGTTTCTGGAAAAAGTGAATGCCAAGCTTCTGGGTGTGCTGGTGAACGGTCTTCAGGTGAACAATATGTATGGGTCCTATTATCATTATTACGAAAACTATTACGCTCATGACGGAAAAGATAAAAAGAAGAGTAAGGGGTTTGCGTAGCAAGTGACGAGTGACAAGTGACAAGTGACAAGTGACAAGTGAATAGATCGATCCCTAATTTCGAATTAGGAATGCAGATTTCGGAACGTACGATTTCTGCAGAACAAGTAGATGGCCAATGATGAATAACGAATAAAAGGGAACCGTTCTTCCTTTTATTAAGAGATGAGATTAATTTGACGAATTCCATTCAAGTCGCATTAATCGGTTGCGGCCGTATCAGTCAAGTTCATGTGGATGCCATCGAGCAAACAGAGGGCATTCAACTGGCTGCTGTATGCGATGTGGATGAGGCAAAAACCAAATCCTATTCGGATAAATTCCATGTGCCTTCTTATACACAAATTGATCCGGTCATACAGAATGATCATATTGATCTCGTGGTGATCGCGACTCCGAATGGAACACACTATTCGATTGCCAAAGCCTGTTTACAGGCGGGGAAATCCATTCTGCTCGAGAAACCCATCACGATCAGTACAAAGGATGCGCTTGATCTGATTTATGAGGCTGACCGTTGCGAGGCACGATTTTTCGCTGTAAAACAGGTACGCTATAATCCGTCAATACAAATTCTGAAACAGTACTGTGATGCCGGACGAATGGGCAAGCTGTTTAGTGCCAGCCTTGTTGTGCGCTGGACACGGCCCCAGGCATACTATGATCAATCGAATTGGAGAGGCACCAAAGATCTGGATGGCGGCAGTCTTCTCAACCAGGGAATCCATTATGTGGATATCATGCAGTGGCTTTTGGGTGATGCATCTTCTGTTTTTGGCTATAAAGAGACATGCTGTCATGACATTGAAATTGAGGATATTGCGCACGGGCTGGTTCGATTTCAAAATGGCGCATCCGGAACGATTGAATTCAATGTCAATTCCTATCCCAATAATCTGGAGTGCTCCCTGACAGTACTTGGAGATAAAGGCAGTGTCAAGCTGTCCGGCGCAGCAATGAATGAAATTGACCTCTGGCATGTGCAGGATTGCCCAAAGCCAACCATTCCAAGTGGTTTTTCTCCCTACGTCTATGCAGGTGGGCTTTATCAGGGGTCCTGCCCCAATCATATTTATGTGTATCGCGACATTGTTCATGCGTTTCAGAATGAAGAAAAGTTGTTTGTGGACGGTAAAGAAGCCTTGAAATCACTTCAGATTGTCAACGCGCTTTATGAGTCCGCAGAAAAGGGCAAAGAAATAAAATTGGATTAAATGATCCTGAATCATTGCCTATCGAAATGTTTTAATGGATATATTGATCTATATTTTATAGATAAAAGACGAGGATGTTTTATCAAAGACTTTCAGACTTTGAATGAATCTCTCTGATAAAGAAATTATTTTGATGTTAAAGCTATTTTTTCAATCGATCAGACCCACGCAATGGACGAAAAACGCTCTTCTGTTTGCGGGGCTGATCTTTTCAAAACAATTGGATAATCCATTACTCGCTCTGAGATCCCTTGCGGGATTTGTAGTTTTTTGTGCGCTCAGCGGATGTGTCTACATTCTGAATGATATTCTCGATCAGGGAAATGACAAGCTGCATCCGTTGAAATCACAGCGTCCGATTGCTTCAGGCGCACTGCCTATACCTGCGGCAATAACAGGCGCTGTTTTATTATGTATCGGCGGTTTGTTTTCAGCTTTTTATATCGATATCGGATTTGGCTGGATTTCTGTGGCTTATCTCACGATGATGATCGGCTATAATCTTGTCTTTAAAAAAATTGTTATCCTGGATGTGCTCATTATTGCACTTGGATTTGTTTTACGAGCCGCCGCAGGGGCTGAAATGGTCGATGTCTCCATTTCATCCTGGTTGCTGACATGCACAATCTTTCTGGCCCTTTTCCTTGCGCTGAGCAAGCGGCGTCACGAGATCCAAATACTTGGTGAGAAGGCCCCTCAGCATCGAGCCAATTTAATGGAATACAGTCCCAATTTCATTGACCAGATGATCGCGGTGGTGACTGCATCTACAGTCATGGCTTACGCATTATACACAACTTCTCCTGAAACCGTTGAGAAGTTCGAAACGAGAAATCTGATTTATACATTACCATTCGTATTGTACGGTATTTTCCGATATCTTTTTATCGTTCACATCCAGCAGGAAGGCGGAAGCCCTGAAAAAGTATTCCTTCGGGATAAGCCCATGATTCTGAATGTGATTTTATATTTTGTGACAGTGATTATCATCCTTTATAGATAGCGACCCTATGAATCAAGGAATCCATACATTGGCATTGGCCATCATTTTGAATGCGGGTGCAAACATACTCATCAAAATGGGAATGATCCGAGTTAATCAGGGGCATAATACAGATTCGATGCTTCGACAAATGGTAGGACAACCTTTTTTATATATCGGTGTTTTATCTTTTGGATTGGCGCTGGTTTTTTACAGCCTGGTTTTAAAGACGATGCATTTAAGTGTCGCCTATCCGGTGATGGTCAGTCTGGGATTGATCATTGTGACCCTGGCTTCTTATTTCTTTCTGAACGAATCCATTCGATGGATTCAAATCATCGGATTCGGACTTATTATCGTGGGAGTGTGGTTAGTTGCGAAGTGAAGTTCTGAATACAACATCCGATCGTGCACAGAAGCAGTGGTTCGCGCTTTACACGAGGCCGCGCCATGAGAAGCGGGTGGTTGAGGAGGTTCAGGAAAAGGGGATTGAAGCGTATTTGCCATTGACTTCCGTTCTGCGACAATGGAGTGACCGGAAGAAATGGGTGGATGAGCCGCTGTTTCGTGGATATGTATTTATTCACGGTGACGTTTCCGAACGATATCATTCCGTGCAGACGAACGGTGTCGTGCGCGTGGTTCAGTTTCAGGGGAAACCAGCCAGGGTTCGCGATGAAGAAATTGACCGGATTAAGCGCATCTTGCGGGAAGTTGAGTCTATCGAGGTATGTGATACCATGGCTGTCGGAGATTGGGTTTCCATTATGCGAGGTCCATTAACCGGCATTCAGGGCCAGTTGTTTGAGATTCAGGGAAGCCATCGTTTGGTCGTTACCCTGTCCTCCATCAATCAGGGTTTACGGTTCAGTGTGGACAGATCAGATGTGGAGTTGATTCAACAATCCAATTGACAACGGTTAATGTCATTTGGGCGTATTATACATTTTATCCTTATCAATAACGAATGATAAGGTCAAAACTTTGGTTGGATTTAAGCCAGCTCTGTCCTCTTCAATGGGACTGAGGTGGCGGAGCTGTGTTTAAGGGTTTTATATGTAAAATGGATTCCTTTTCCTATCGGAGAAAATCACAACCTCTTTTTATGGTTTAGTAAAGTTGTTCCACTGTTTGAGGAATTGTCAAATGGCTATTCTCCTATTTCAGTTGGAATGGCATTTTTAATTGAAAGAAATGAAGGCACTTTTGTCTTGATACAAAAGTGCCCCCCGCTATGCGGGATCAATCTACTGAGATTATTTGAGTATTGAAGACAAAAAATCAAGGCTGCTTGAAAATTTGCTAAAATCCTACATGTTTTCCTAAAATGAAAAAACTCATCCTGCCTTGTTTATAGGATATTTTGAATTATTGAAACGGGATTCAAACAGTTTTCATTTTTTAACAGAAAAACATTCGGATTTTTAAACGCAATTTTCAAGATGCCTCAATAAAAACAATTCAAATTTTATGTGGGTTATTTATATATCTTCTGATCTGAAGAAAAAGATCAAAAACTATCATCTTGCACACCTGAAATAGGTTTTAACACATCTGTTATGGCAATTATTTTCAGCCACCACTTCCGGCGGCGGTAGTTGACTCGATAAACGATTAAAGCTATGAATTTCAAATAATGACTTTCAAACAAAGCACGACATTAAAGCCCAATTTCCAATCAAAAGTATTAATAATCAAACTGAAATAGAGGATGATTTTTGGAAATAGACATCAAAAAACTTTGTAAAATTGCACGAGAAGCTGGTAAGAAAATCCTTGATATATATGGTCAGGACGATTTTCAGATCGAGACTAAAGAGGATAACTCTCCTTTAACACTTGCGGACAAGGCTTCTCATGAATTGATCAAAGAGAGGCTTTCCGCTTTGTATCCCGATATTCCGATCCTTTCAGAAGAAGGCAGAGACATTCCTTATGCAGATCGAAAAGACTGGAATCAGTTCTGGGTTGTTGATCCCCTGGATGGGACGAAGGAGTTTATCAAGCGTAATGGTGAGTTTACGGTGAATATCGCTCTGGTTCAGAATAATCATCCAGTTCTCGGTGTGATTTACGCTCCGGTTTTACAAACACTTTACTGGGGTGAAGCAGGGAAAGGCGCATCCAAGCAGAAGGATGGGCAGGAGGCGGAATCCATCTCAGTGAACGCATATTTGAATAATCCAATCATGGGAGTGGGAAGTCGTTCACATGCATCTGAAGAAGAGATGGATTACGCCAAGCGAATAGGCAGCGATGAAAAGAAATCCATTGGCAGCTCGTTGAAGTTCTGCCTGGTTGCTGACGGATCCGCCCATTATTATTACCGGCATGGCCCGACGATGGAATGGGACACAGCAGCCGGACAGGCCATTGCAGAGGCTGCGGGTGGCATTGTCACGGGATTATCCTACAATAAAGAGAATCTGTTAAACGGTTCATTTCTTGTTCGTTCTACAGATCAATTAGAAGAAATACAATTCACACTATAGTAAGGAGTTTTAAATTGGCTGAACAAAAAGCAACTCATATTACATGGCACGACGCAGAAATCACACGAGATGCACGCGAGAAAATGTTAAAGCAAAAAGGTGTGGTTCTGTGGTTTACCGGACTTTCCGGATCTGGAAAATCAACAGTGGCTACTGCTGTCGAAAAGGTGCTTTATGAAAAGGGGCACCTCACAGTTGTGCTGGATGGAGATAATATTCGCCACGGGCTCAATAAAAACTTGGGTTTTTCTCCTGAAGACCGTGAAGAAAATATCCGTCGTATCGGAGAGGTTGCCAAACTTTTCACGGACGCGGGTGTAATTGCAATGACGGCGTTTATCTCACCATACATTAAAGACCGGGATCAGGCCCGATCCCTTGTCGATGACGGACGTTTTGTTGAAGTCTATTGCAAGTGTTCTCTTAAAGCGTGTGAAGAGCGGGATCCGAAAGGACTTTACAAGAAGGCCAGAGCGGGGGAAATTAAGCAATTTACGGGCATTGATGCACCGTATGAAGCACCGGATAATCCGGAAGTTGTGGTTGAGACGGATCAGCAATCCCTTGAAGAGAGCGCGCAGACCGTCCTTGATTATTTAATTAAGCAGGGAATCATTTAAGAATAACAGGAAGCCTGGATCTATTTTTCTAATCAATGATACCCATGATATATACATCGTTTGTCGTAATCATGATGGGCTTATCGCTCGCAAAAGAGATATTCAAGCCTTCCATTATCGTATTCTCGGCATTGCTGTTACTGCTCTTTGGCAATATCATTACCATTGATGAAGCGTTTGACGGCTTTTCAAATAAAGGCATGATTGCAGTCGGCTTTCTCTTTGTAGTCAGTGCGGCGCTCCAGGCATCCGGATTATTCGAAAACTGGGTGATGCGTATCCTCGGTCAGAATCGATCCGGTTTTAGAATGCGCTATTTCCGTCTACTTTTTCCCGTCGCAGCCTTGTCTGCCTTTCTTAACAATACACCGATCGTCGCTTCTCTGATTCCCATGATTAAGACATGGTCTAAACGGAATGGCATTGCCAGCTCAAAGTTCTTGATTCCGCTTTCGTACGCGGCGATTCTTGGCGGAACTTGCACATTGATTGGCACCAGTACCAATCTGGTGATTCACGGCATGCTCATTGAAAGCGGCTTTGAAGGATTTACCTTTTTTGAAATCACCAAAGTAGGCTTGCCTGTCGCATTTATCGCGATTCTTTTTATTGTCTTCTTTGGCAAATACCTTCTGCCGGATAGAAAAGAACCCATTGTTCAATTGGGTGATCAGACGCGTGAATTTGTGGTTGAGGCGAAGGTGAGCCGTGATTTCGCACATCTTAATCAAACAGTAGAAAATGCCGGATTGCGACATCTTCAAGGACTGTTCCTCTTTCAAATCACACGGGGTGGAGAAATTATTGCTCCTGTCGGCCGTGAGGAACTGATTCAAGTTGGTGACCGGCTTTTTTTTACGGGACTACCTGAAACCATTTTTGAGCTTCAGAAGATGGTGGGGCTGGATACAATCCGCGATGCGGAATTTGATTTGAAAAATCTTGATTCAGATCGTTTGGGCACATATGAAGCCGTTGTATCCAATTCTTCTTCTCTTGTAGGACAGACCGTGCGCGAGAGTGAATTCCGGAAACGGTACAGCGCGGTCATCCTGGCGATTCACCGCAGCGGGTCAAGAATCAACCGGAAAATCGGAGACATCTCATTTCAACCGAATGATACGCTCTTTATCCTGGCCAAACGCGGATTCGATACGGAGTACTATCATACACGGGATTTTTCGCTGGTCTCATCCAGCCTGGATATTTATGAGAAGCCGAAGTGGAAAGGCAATCTGGCTCTGCTCATCCTGATTGCAATGATTGCTGTGGCTGCACTTGAAATTATTCCCATTATCCAGGCTGCTGCCGGAGCGGCTGTATTGATGGTGATTACCGGAATCCTGAGCCCACAGGATGCTCGCAAGTCGGTGAATGTGGATGTGCTTTTGCTTATCGCATCCTCTTTCGGGATTGCCAAGGGGCTGCAAAATTCCGGTCTGGCTGAATTTCTGGCAACCCATTTGACTCAGTCCCTGGATGTATTCGGACCTGTGGGCGTGATTTCAGGTTTGTACATCGCATCAAGTGTTCTCACCTGGATAATTACAAATAACGCTGTGGCCGCGATGCTGTTTCCCGTGGCGCTGGCCATTCAGAATGTGTCCGATCTGGATATACGGCCCGTCATGCTGACACTCGCCCTGGGTGCTTCAGCCAGCTTTGTGACGCCGATCGGATATCAAACCAATCTGATGGTATATGGACCCGGTGGGTATCAATTTAAAGATTTCGTGCGAATCGGGCTTCCACTGAATGTAATTGTAGGTGTGATCGCTATTATCACTTTAAAATTATTGTATTTTTAAAATTGTAATTGGAGGATTAGGTATTATGTCAAAGTGTTCGTATGACCCTCATGGAGGTTGTGGATTAATTAATTGTATCGTTCCCGAAAATGAAAAAGATACGTTTCTTAAAGGTTTATTAGATGCTAAAGTGTATCAAATCAGTGATGGAGATTTATCCATCTTTTATAGAATTGCGGACGGTGTGTTGTCTCCCCTTGAAGGACCAATGAATTCCAATGAATTCAATCAGGTGTTAGAGGATGAGGTGATTGTCCGAAACGGAAAGAAATATGCCTGGACGATTCCCCTGGCCTTTCCCATAGCCAAAGCCGATGCAGATGGACTCCAAATTGGTGAAACCGTGCTTGTGAAAAATGAACAGGGTGAGACGGTGGGTTCTCTGGAGATTGAGGATATCTATCCCTTTGACAAAAAGAAATACAATGCCAGTGTGTATCTAACCGCACGAGAAGATCATCCCGGAGCGCGGATTTTTAAGGATGATCTCAGAGACTACCTCCTTGGTGGGAAGATCCGGGCTCTGCCCCAGCCGAAAGATCCCAGTTTTGGGAAATATATGCTCTCACCGGTTGAAGTCCGCGAATTGATCGTTCAGCGTGGATGGGACAAGGCCGTGGCATTTCAGACGCGAAACGCGCTCCATCGCGCGCATGAGTACGCTTTGGTGCACGCGGTTGAAGCATTGACAAAAGAAGGATACCTTACGGGCGCTGTTCTCAATCCGCTCGTGGGCGCAACCAAATCCGATGACGTATCTGCTGATGTACGCATGCGCACCTATGAAGTCATGCTTGAACAGCGTGTGCTCGGTGAGGGTGATCTTGACCTGGAGCTTTGGAAATCTAAAAATCTCGATTTCGAAGATAATCTGGTCCTCGTCGGTATGGACATGAAGATGTTTTATGCAGGACCTAAAGAAGCGATCATGCATGCCATATACCGTCAGAATTACGGATTTTCAAACATCGTCATCGGTCGCAAACACGCGGATGCGCCTTATGATGATGGTGAAGCGATCTGGGGCGATTTTGATGCGCATGAGAAATTTGACACACTGAATGGAGAGCTTCTGATTCAGCCATCCAAGGTCGGATTTGCGGCCTTCTTTGAAGAGATCAACCGGGTTGGATTAATCAGTGAATTCAAGCCCAAGGGATACAACTCTGTTTTTATCTCAGGCAAACAGGTTCGTTCGACACTCCTCGCTGGTGAGGATGTGGATCCGAGAATTCTCCGCAAGTGTGTGGGGGATATCCTGAAAGCATATTATAAATAGAGCAGCGATTGGCCGTTGGCAATTGGCTTTTAGCTGAAGAACTGCTTTTAGGTATTGGTAAAAACGGCTTTTGGCCTTTGGCTTTTAGCTGAAGAACTGCTTTTAGATATTGGTAAAAACGGCTTTTGGCCTTTGGCTTTTCGCGATTAGCTAAGAGCCAACAACCCACGGCAAACAGCAATTTTTAATTATGAGAAATTTTCGGAATCTTGAAATATGGAAAACCGGGATGGAGATTGCTCTTCAGACGTATGCCTTGGCTCGCATTCTTCCAGAGTCAGAGAAGTATGGTTTGAAAAGTCAGATTTGCAGAGCAGCAGTCTCTATTCCATCAAATATAGCGGAAGGATGCAGCTGGAATAGTGAAAAGGATTTTAAGCGGTTCCTCGAAATCGCTATCGGTTCGGCTTTTGAACTTGAAACCCAACTCATTCTAATCAAGGAGTTGGAATATGTCGACTTCGAAAAAACAATGAATCTGTTATCGCGACTCGATACAGAACAAAAGAAAATTAATGCATTCATCAATAAACTGCGTCCAATTACGCCAAAAGCCAATAGCAAACAGCCAATAGCCAAGAGCAGAGTGTAATGTCCAATCGACCCATAGAAGAGATTCAAAATGATTGCTTTCGACGCATGACTCCGGGCGAACGGCTGGCGCTCAGTATGAGTCTTTACTGGGGCGCGCGCAACCTGAAGGCAGCGTATTTACGTGCGCAACATCCCGGCTGGACGGAAAAGCGAATCCAGGCCGAAGTGAGAGACCTCTTTTTATATGCAAGTCACTGATCTGTTTTTGGTGTTTCTTCAGCCCCTGAATAAGGCTAAAATAAAGTATATGGTCACAGAAGCGGCCGGGGTGATTCTATATGGTGCACCCCGAATGACGCATGATCTGGATCTTGTACTGGAAATTTCATCCATTCAAGCAGAGAAGCTGGCCTTGTTTTTTCCCGAAGATCAATTTTACTGCCCACCCCGGGAGGTCGTGCTGTTGGAATTGGGACGTCCGAGAAGAGGGCATTTCAACCTGATTCATCAGAGGACAGGATTCAAGGCCGATTGTTATCTTATGGGAGATGATCCACTTCACAAGTGGGCCATGGAACATCGGAACAAACTGGATTATCAAGGAAATGAAATTCAGGTCGCACCGCCCGAATATGTCATTATTCGCAAGCTCCAATATTACCAGGAAGGTCACTCTGAAAAGCATTTGCTTGACATACGTTCAATACTTGATATTAGCTCCAAGAGGATTGACCGGCCCAGGCTGGAAAGGATGTTGGGGGATGCGGGACTTACTACTCTCTGGTCCGAGCAGTTCCCTGATTAAAACAAGCATACGAGTCCATGACTAAAACATGTTAAAGGTTATAACACAAAAAATAACACAAGATGATTTATATGGTTTTTGTGACGCGCATTTCAAGACCTTCGTCAAGTTTGTCGCGGATGTGAAACACAATATCCTCGCAATCGGCGGAGAACTTCATGCAGATACGGAGGCGCTGCTTCTTGAAAATGGATCCATTCAGCAAGATCTTTGGGGTGGCAACTTTTATCCCTGGAAAGATCCTTCCGACCGGCTGGAGTTTACAAGTTTTATCAATATTCGTCCGCGGAATAACAATCCAAACATGGAAGTTTTGGATGAAACTATCCGCAACCATATTCGAGAATTGTGTGAGCGATTACTGCTAAAAACTGATGAAACCATGTCTCTCCCGGAGCCAGGCGAATGATCTGGCATCCCGAGTTGGAAAAGCGGTGGTCGTCCTTTCCTGAGCATCAGCAGATTTTGATGATCTGCAATGAATTGAACCGGGCCGGGAATCTCCAGTCCGATCCAAAGGAATACAAAAACGCATTAGAACGCGCCCTGGAACTGATGGATTTCACGATTGATGATCCGCGATCGAAAACCCGGCTTCGTGAATTTTTAAGGGCGCGTCAACTGGTTGCCGGTCTATATCTCGATGTTGAACCCCATCAGACCAAAACACTCCAGAAAACGCTGATTCAGCTTTCTCCAGCTGCATGGAAGATGATGCAGGGAATGGAAGTGTAATGTGCATTTGGCTGTTAGCCGTTGGCGTTTTGCCAAAAGAAAATAGCAAATAGCCAAAAGTGAACATCAATCCCAAGTATTGCTTATGACAAAAAAGAATCCAAATCAGCTCATCCGAATCCTTCATGATCATTTAAAGGATCGGGTACAATTCGCATTGGTTTATGGTTCGATTTTAAAACCGTCGTTTCATCAACATAGCGATGTGGATGTGGCGCTTTTTACAAAATTCTTTGGAACCTGCATATCCGAACGACTGAATTTTCAGGAAGATTTAGGTGAATTGATCCACCGTGATGTGGATGTGGTTCTTTTGGATCAGGCCGATTTGATCATCACGATGCAAATCCTGGCAAATGGAAGATTGATTGTTAATAATGATCCGAAAACCTTTATTGAATTTAAAGCATTGAAGATCAGCCAATATATTGATTTTAAAATCAGTAGAGCCATCCTTGAAAAGCATATGCTAAAAGGCCGGATTTATGCTTGAAAAAGATGTATTGTTATCAAAAATATCCATCATTAAAAATTGTCTCCAGACCATAGAAAAAGTGACAGAACTGAAGCCTGATAAACTGGACGAACGAAAGACGAATGATCGACGAAGGAATAACGGACAAATGAGACGGGTCAGAATGGCAGAGATGAAAAATTTTTGCCGGGACTGTTCTCTTTCAGACAAAATGTTGAAGAGGGAGAAAATCCATGTCTGAAATCATACCAGAAAAAACGCATCAACTTCTTGAAAAAT
The DNA here is from genome assembly GCA_013202295.1 of Candidatus Zhuqueibacterota bacterium. Lineage (GTDB taxonomy): Bacteria > Zhuqueibacterota > QNDG01 > QNDG01 > JABMRT01 > JABMRT01. Next base: position 2,048 of record JABMRT010000274.1, on the reverse strand, counting down.
TGGCCGACTATGTCATGACTGAAGTGCCTCGAAAGAGTGAAGTGGCCAGTAAAGATGAATTGGGTGCTGTTAAGCAGGAATTGGGTGCTGTTAAGCAAGAATTAAAAACAGACATCAATGAATTGCACGAGGATGTTCGAGACACAAAAAGAAACGTTAAACTCATACTTGACGGTATGGACTCACAAATCAAAGAGGGTGAAATTTTGAAAACCGAACAAATTGCCATAAAATCAGGATTAAAAAGGGTTGAAAAGCGGGTGGATGTGTTAGAAAAAAAGGTTGGCTGAAAAAGTTTTAATTGCCTAAAGTTATACATACGGAAAAATCAGATAATCGGGAATTTACTAAGAGGCTTGAAAAAAAGAAAAAGCGGTTCGTCGTGTCGATTTTCGGAATGATGAAACAATGATAAAGGATAAAAGGAAGAATAAATAATTACAACAAATGAGCTTGGATAATAATTAAGGCTCGATTTGAGAATAGGGGATTTTATTAAATGAGCCAGTTAAAAGAAATAATAAATGAACTTTCTCCTGCGTTACAAAAAGAAGTTGAAGATTTCGCTTTGTTTTTGAATAAAAAATATAAAAGTAATAAGAAGTATTATTTAAAACAAGGGTGGGCAGGATCATTGAAGGAATATAAAAATCAGTACACTGCCCTTGAATTGCAAAAGAAAGCGTTGCAATGGAGAAGTGACTGACCCGTGTATTTGCTTGACACAAACATATGGCTTGAAAGATTGTTGGACCAGGAGAAATCCGAAGCAGTTGGACATTTCTTAGAAAAAATCCCAACCAATGAGTTGACAATATAAGATTTTGCGTTTCACTCTATTTGTGTTGTCTTAGACTGATTGAATGAAAAAGAGATACTTGTCGCATTTATAGATGATCTTTTTATTAAGGGCAATACAAGTGTTATTTCCTTGAACCCTTCTGACATCAGGGATGTTGTCAAGGCAATTAATAAATTCAATCTGGATTTTGATGATGCTTACCAATATATTGCTGCCGAAAAATATAGTTTTGAACTCATCAGTTACGATTCAGATTATGACAGAACATTGCGGGGGCGAAAAACACCGGAAGATTTTTTCTGATAATTACATGGACAATCAGATTGAAAGGGTGAACTTTCATTTTTACGTAATTAAACGGCGCCTAAAGTCATTGAAACAGAAAAATCAGACAATCGGGAATTTGCCAAGAGGTTTGAAGAAAAGACAATGCAGTTTGCCATATCGAGTATCAGATCTGATATTAAAATGATAAATAATAAAGGATAAAGGATAAATGATAAATAAAGAAATTATTTTTATTGTGGAAGAGTATCCCGAGGGCGGGTATGGAGCCAGTGCGTTGGGACATCCTATAATTACAGAAGCAGAGAGTTGGGATAGACTTAGGGAAAATGTCAGGGATGCTGTGAAATGCCATTTCGAGGAGGCCGAAAGACCAAAGATCATACATCTTCATGAAGTCAGGGAAGAGAGGTTGGCCGTTTGAGGCCTCCAAGAGATGTCAGCGGTATGTATTTGGTTAAAGCGCTTGAAAAATACGGTTACAGAGTAACTCGACAAACCGGAAGTCACCTAAGGCTGTCAACCACAGTCAAAGGTGAGCATCATATTACTATTCCAAAACATGATAATCTTAAAGCAGGGACTTTGAATAATATACTGAAAGAAATATCAGAACACCTGAAAACTGAGAAGCAGGTTTTAATTCAAGAGATTTTTAAATAAAGGGATGTAATACTTCAGATCAACTTTGATATTTTTATTTTATACCATTGGGTATTGTTATAGAAACAGAAAAATCAGATAATCGGGAATTTGCGAAACAATTAGAAGAAAGAACAAAGCATTTCGCAGTATCGATCATTAGGCTATCAGCAAGTCTGCCCAAAACACCCGAAGCAAAAGTCATTTGCTATCAGATTGTGAAATCAGGAACTTCGATAGGTGCCAACTATCGCGAGGCAAACCGTTCTGTCAGCCCTGCGGATTTTAGAAACAAAATAGCGATTTGCACTAAAGAGGC
>JABMRT010000273.1 GCA_013202295.1 Candidatus Zhuqueibacterota bacterium | reverse complement strand
CCTGCACCATCATTATCGATGATGTGCATGCCCAGACCGAAGATACCATCTTCTACACCAACAATCGCTTCACTGCCACCCAGGGCATCAATTTTGATGGCGTATTCCAAGACATAACCACCGGCCATAGGTTGTCTGGCATAAATTTTATTCGCAGCATCCACATCATCAAGGTTGTCACAAATGCCCGCATTCACAGGATCATTCGCCGGGTCAATCGCAGTAAAGATAACGGCGCTTGACATTCCTGTTGCTACACTGTCATCAGGCACACCGTCAATCTTCAGTTCCATGGCGTCTGTCTGCCAATCATTACCCGCTGCGGCAAGACTGATCACATCGTCTGTGACCTCTACGTAGAGATAGAACCATTCTGCATCCCATGCACCCCAGATTTTGGCGGACAAATCAGTATTGTCACCTTCTGGTGTTCCAACCTCGGGAGTTCCGTGGAAAACCTGAAGCTGAACATAGCCGTCATCAGGACCAACCAAAGCATCAAAGAAAGCATCTTTCTGGCCATCAACGACAACACCCGCAGCACCGGCACGAGAAATGCTGATGTCATCAACATAAACTGTGACTTCAGATATGGTATTAAGATCTACCACCTGGAATCCGATTGCACTTGGTGGTGCGGTATAAGCCGGTACTGTAGTCACCAAAGTATTCCATGCATCGCCGGTGACTGACCCGGCATCCGTCCAGGATGCGGCCCAACCCCAGCCAGCATCCTGCCAGAAAAGCTGGAATCCGTTCACAAGCGCCAGATCTGCAGACGAGATGTAGAAAGTCACTGAGAAGGCATCACCTTCCAGAAAATCTTCATGGACATCATTTCTGATATTAATCTGGCCGTGGTCATCCTTACCAACAGCTTTTAATGACTGAACGCCAGAATAAGCCATCTCGGTACTCAATGATACAGTTGCAGCTCCACCTCCTGCATTCGTCCAGTCGCCTAGGTCGGTTTCAAAGTCCTGTGTATAAACAGGACCTTGAGCCTGAAGATTGCCGACTGCGAATACAACAAGCAATACACATAATGGAACTAATAAATTTCTCACTTTCATCATTTTACCCCTCTCGTTAGAATTAACTTTAGATAACTAAATACACGTAAAACTTCACCGCTTCACGTATATCTTAACAGCATCTTTTTCCAACCACCTCCTCTCTGCAATTCATTATTTTGTTAATGAATATAATTATATGACTATTATCCAAAATCAACAAAAAATAGAGTACCGTTCCCTTGACTTTAATAAGACAGAGAATAACTTGACTTTAACTTCTTGAGAACACACATCCAATAGAGCGCACAAATTGATCCCGATGTCCAGTAGAAATGAACTCAATTTGTGGAACAATTATTCAAATTGCAACCCAGTAGCTATATCTTTAATATCACATAATTAAGATAGTAAATAGATTTATGAATTTTTATTGAAATTGTCAAGTGATATTTTAAAAAAATACAATCGACTACATTGTGATTAATCATTCGACATATCAAGTTAAACATTCTGTTAAGTAATTACTCCAATCAATATTTAGTACGTCAGAAGATCATAATGGTACATCTAGTAATTTACGTATGAGCAATCGAGTTATGGCAGTCATTTCAGGTTGATAAAGTTTTTGGGTCTTGTAAATATGGGCTATAAAAAGCATTTCTATATCAAACATGGACACAATGAATTTGTCAAAGGGAAAAATCATATCAATGGGATTGAATCGTTTTGGTCCTATGCTAAAAGGCAACTTTAAAAATTTCATGGAATGTCCTGAAAATCTTTTAACATGTATTTGTAAGAGTGTCAACTCCGTTTTAACATCCAACAAAAAGACTTGTATCAAATATTACTAAATGAGTTTATAAAAACACCACCTTACTAGACAAAACCCTAAAAACAAATTAATTCCAAAGTAAGATCAGATTAAAAAGAGGTGCGTTAAAAACATCCTCTTTTTATCAGGAAGGATTCAGTGACCTCCACTCAATGACTCCAGATTTTGGGAAGCAGGGGAGGAAATTCTATTTCCTATCTTTTTATTCAGCGCTCTGTTTTAATTCTGCACGCACCTGATTTAAAAAATATTTTGCTTTAGGATCATGATTCATATTAATCGCTTTGGTGAGCCATTTTTCGGATTCCTTCAAATTGTTATCCATGAAGTAAATAACGCCCATATCCGTATAAAAGTGCGTTTCATCCGGAAATAATGCAATGGCCCGTTGAAGATAAGATTTAGCTTTTTCATTTTCAAACCGTCGAATGTATAGACCGATGAGCTGTTTATAAGCGATTTTATGTTTCGGATCTAATTCCAAAACTTTTAAAAATTGTGTGATTGCAGCATCCGTTTCATCATCTCTCATAAAATAAAGTAAGCCAAGATTAAAGTTTAATCCGATATCATCGGGCCAGCGTTTCAGTCCTTCTTTAAAATAAAAAACTCCATTTTGATAACTGGTGAAAGCACTTTCATAGTCTTTTTGATCTCTGTAAGCAATTTCTGTATGTCTTAAATATAATCGTCCGAGCCGATTGTATGTTTCGACTATCGGCTGAATGGCAAATGCTGCTTTATACTCATCGAGTGCCTGTTGGAATTCATTCTTTTGATGAAATTCATTCCCATAATCGAGATGGAGTTCCACCAGACTCTTCTTGCCCTCATCAACCAATAATTTTGCCAATCGCACAGTCTTTGCATTGCCAATGGGTTTATAATTAATTGTTTCATCCTTTTGAGGGAAAGGCCATTGTGAAGTAAGACGAAAAAGTGTATAACTCACCACTTCATGATCAAGTTGCGTAAGGTGACACAGGGCCAAATAAGCACTGTCAGATTTGGTTTGTGTCCAATTCCAGTTTTTTGTTATAAGACTATTTTGATCCATAGACTCTGCAATTGTTTGTGCGATAAGTAAATACCCTTTGAGGTTGGGGTGAACATGTTCATGTATGAATTGATGTCCAACAATACCTGCCGGTGATTTGTGTATGAATGCTTTTTCAACATCAATAAAAGGTACTTCATTGTCCAGCGCTACTTTCTGTAAAATAGAATTAAAAGATGAAGGAGCGCGGAAGCGTATCACATCATAGTCTTTTGCCATTTGAAAATGATCATCAGCGCTTTGGTAATTTTGCAGTGCATAATAGCTTTTTCCAAGTTGATAATGTGTTTGAGCATACAAGGAATCGATTTTTAGCGCATTTATATAATGATTAGCTGCCTCTTGATACTGACCCACTGCCTTGAAATTATTTGCTAATTCTATATTGGTATGCCATCGTGTTGTGTCTTTACCAGTAAAAGTGTTGGAATGCTGTGAAGCGAACGGAGGAAAATCCATTCGGTTATCCACCAAATTACAGATCATTAGTTTTGTATTATGCGTTTTCGTCAGCCTGCACATATCCTGGATGTTTTCTTGATACTGAGCCTCGGTTTGTTGAAATAAGTTACTCTGAAAGTCTATACCAATATCTTTTGCCATCAATCCCATAAGTGTTTTCGATTGACGGGATCTGTCACGTTCAATTTTTTTCCCAAATAGATCATTGAGAACATTACGCATGAACAGAAACAACCTGGAACGTTGCATCTTAAGAAAGAGCTGCAGTAGATTTCGATTTTTAAAAAGTAAAAACCTGGAGGCTTGTCCAAATACCCCATAGAATTCATTTTGGCCCGAATAAACAATGATTAAATCAGGTTGGTATTTTTGCAGAATTTCTCGTTCCATATCTAAAACAGAATGGCTTGCAATGGCTGTAATTCCGCAATTTAAAACTTCGATTTTTTGATCAGGATGGATCGTGGTGAGTATGTTTTTTAATATTGCAGGATACGCACCATTTGAGGGATAAGGGAATCCTTGAGTTGTTGATGCGCCTAAACAAAAAATTCGAAAAGTTGAATTATCTTTGTGCGCAGAAAATGTTTGAGATATCGGAACGGGAGTATTGATGCCTTTTTGAAAAAAATAACGCTTTGTAAAATTTTCATTGAGTACGTATTCTGAAATTTCACCTGTTTTTGTTAAAACAAAAAGATCGAGGTTACCTCCATAATTGACCAATTGGAGCACCGCCTCAATAAGTAGAAAAAAGAGAATGGGTAAAATCAATAATAAGAAACTAAAAATTCTCTTTTTTATTGGAGTGATCTGTTGATCTTGTTTGAGAGAGTGTTTCGGTTTAGTTTGAATTGGAAATTCCTTGATTTATTATTAAATAAAAATAACTTGTTGTGTTGTTCTTAGATATTCAAATCTCATCTTCACTCGGTTGGATTTTCTTCTAACCCTGGCTCCCTGATATTTACTGTCTCATACAGGAAAATTTTCCACCTCTCTGCCAGAAGCTTATTGACTCTGATAATATACCAATCATTGAATGGAGACATTTATAATGATAATTATTTACATATTAAGATACAACTCTTTTTGTATCTTCCAAACAAAGAGGTAGGCCCGATATGTCCCATTCTCGTGGACTTTCAGACGCCTCCTGACATGGCTCTAATGTCCGAAGCTCCTTGTGGAAATTTCGGACCTACAACTACACTGTGGTTAATGATTCGACATATCAAGTTAAACATTCTGTAACGTAGATACACCAATCAATATCTAGTACGTCAGAAGCTCATAATGGTACATCTAGCTATTTACATATAAGCAATCGAGTTATACTAGATATTTCAGGTTGATTGAGTTTTATAAAATACAATCCGGATGAGAGATTCGTCTGCACAGCCATTTCGGTTCGATTCGGAGAAATTTGTTGCGAATAGACAACACGTCCTCTTAGATTATAAATGACCAATTTATGGTATCCACCCTCACCCAGATCGATCTGAAAGAAATCCTGGGCAGGTGAAGGATAGATTGAGATATGATGTTTCTGG
>JABMRT010000272.1 GCA_013202295.1 Candidatus Zhuqueibacterota bacterium | reverse complement strand
TAGCTAACCAATATGTCAAACCACTTAAAGCCCTCCCCTCTCCAAAAGCAATAAATTCATCATTGGGATCTTCTTTAGTTAAAATAAAATTATCTATAACTTCCTTTTTGATAAAGATAGGTAGTTTTACCATTGTAATAACAGGAGAAAGGATATATATATTTAAACCGGTCCTTATTTTACGCAATATAACCTTAAACATTTAAAAATTAACCTCTTTTACTCAAAGTAAAGAAAATTATGCCACCGGGCTTACCCTTCTCGCAGCGTTTCATCAGGTATTTGACCAACAAATAAACCGGGAAAATATAGACACCACGCACCTTCTTAAAAAGCACCCACCTATTAAATAGTTTCTTTATTAAAAATCCTAGAAAGGCAAAAGGCGCCAGGAAGTCATTTAACGTACAAATTGCTCTTGAATCGTATTCTTGATAAGCTACAACCTTAAACCCACATTCCTTAAAGAGCTCTTCCCATTTATCTTTAGTATAATAATTGTAATGACTCCAAAACTTATTAAAAAAGACTCGATACTTCTCCGCCAATCCACGCAATTTAAACAAAGATAAGAATTGATATCCAATCGTGTATTGATCAAACAAATGGGTAGGCACCGTAAGATAAAACTTACCATCATCTGACAACAACCGAGAAGCTTCACGCAAAACGGGTTTTAGGTTTGGAATATGTTCTAAAACACTATTACTTAAAATGGTATTAAAGCTATTGGCTTCTTTTGGGATATTATCACCATAACATTGCAACAACTCATGGTACATACCATATTCTTTGGCACGGGCAAGTTCTCGACGATTTGGATCAATCCCCACATCAATTTTTTCATCAAAAAGCAAATAAGCAAACATCCCTTCCCCACAACCAAGATCTAAAATAGGACGGGCAAATTCTTGTTTGGATAAAATTTCACACTCTAGCGATCTTTCAATTGCTAAAGAAGTAGGAGCTTCGACTAAATAATTATATAAGAAATTTTCTTTAAATTTCATATTATGCCTTTAATGCCAATAATTTTTGACAAACAAACTCAATCTGTTCATTTTGCAATGAAACATAGGTTGGCAATGAAATAACCTGGCGACTAATTTCTTCACATATAGGCAATTTTTGACACTCATAAATATGTTTCATAAAACTTGGCGCGTAAAATCCTGGGCGCGTCTCAATTTGCTCCTCTTTCATTTGTTCAATTACCCTATCCCTTCCTTGAGGATATGCCCTTGGATCCAGTTTAACAGCAATTGCCCATAAAACAGGATCAACATTCAAAGGAAACATCTGCAAAGATATGCCGGAATTTCGTGAAAGACAATTAATATATTTTTCATGAATACGTTTACGCTCGCGAATAATGTTCTCCAAATTTTCAAATTGAGCACATCCTAACGCAGCCTGAAGATTAGTAAGGCGGAAATTATGGCCGGGTAATTCATGCCAGTAATATGTTTTACGCAGCATTCCATGGCTTCGATAAAGTGCCATCTTATCGTAAAGTTCCTTTTGATTTGTGATAACCATGCCCCCCTCTCCAGTCGTTATTGTCTTTGTTGCTTGAAAGCTAAAAGTTCCAATATCCCCCATAGCACCGGCAGGTTTACCTTTATATTTAGAGGCAAATGCTTCAGCTGCATCTTCAATAACTGGAAGGTTTTTTTGAGCAGCAAGATCTAAAATGTCGTCCATATCGCAAACGTTTCCATATGTATGTACCGGCACGATTGCTTTTGTGCGATTTGTTATACACTTTTCAATTTGAGCAGCATTCATGCACCAGGTTTTTGGGTCTACTTCAGCAAAAACAGGTTTTGCACCAACAAGAAGAGCTATATTTGCTGCTGCCAAAAAAGCAAAACCTGGTACTACCACCTCATCCCCAGAGCCAATTCCAAGCGCTAAATAAGCCATGTGCAGCGCTGCTGTACCATTCGAGACTGTCAGCGCATATTCCAATTTGCAATAATTGGCTAAATCTCTTTCCAGACGATCTAGAAAAGGACCGCCAGAGACCCATGTGGATTCTAGTGCATTAACTAAAAATTCCCTTTCTAATCCTGTAAAAACTGGCTTAGCCCACGGAATCTTTTGTTTCATGATATTTATTTCCAATTCTCCGATAAGCAAAATATTATTAGCAAAATCATCTACTCGCTTTTATTCTTTTTCTTTGCCCCAAAAATTTAGTTTCACCCAAGGAATATCATTGTTCTTCATGGTTTTTATTCCATCCCTCCCAAATCAAATTCATATCCTTGATAATTCATTAAACATTTTTCTTCGCAATGACAGTTATCACACTCCCACGTTTCAACAAATTTGCGATTCGCGGAAATATCTTTTTATCAAAACATTTTATTAACTGTATTCTAAAAAGCTTACTAACTATCTTAAGTATAATCCGGCCTACAAAACTGATTTTCCTTTGTTTAATACTAGTAAAAGGTAATGGCCCCCAAAAATATGAAATGAAAGATTGCATGCTGCAATCCAATGAATTGTGTAATGTTTTTATAACCTTAAAACCAGTTAAATTTAAAATTTTTCGAAGGGTTTTTGGGGACCAATAATTTAAATGCTCAAAGCCAAAAATACAGACATGTTTTTCTTTTGCAATCTTATATATCAAACCATCAATATTGGGCACTTCAATCACGATAATACAATTAGCTTTAGCTACTCTATTTAATTCTAACAATAATTCTTTTGGATTTGGTATATGTTCAAAAACATCTCGCATATAAATCACATCGAACGTGTTTGAATTGAAATTAGCTTCAAACAAATCGGAATTATAAATAGTACCGCCAAATTCATTTTTTAGCTTTTGACAATTACTCTCATTCAATTCCACACTATAAACCTCATAACCTTTTGTTTTTGCCGCTCGAAGAAACGTCCCATTGCCACTTCCTAACTCCAACAATTTCCCCTTCTTTTTAACTGATCCTCTGATGGTTTCAATATGCCCCAAATTAGAAAGATTTATCTGATCATCCATATTTGTAGTAGTAGATACAGAATTAAACTTTTGTTCATTATAAATAGAAGTCCATTTACAATTATAAAATCGACAGGAGGCTTCATCATTCAACCTGGGATTAACATACACCATCGAACATCGGTTACACCTCAAAAAAGAGAACCAATCTTTTTTAAATATTTCGCGGTTTTCATTTGAACCGCAAACAGGACAATTGATATATTGTGCATATTCTTCCTTTAAAGCCTTTTTATTATAATCAAACCACAATTTATGCTGTTCAATAAGAGCTACCCTTAATTTTTCTTTAAAATCATCCATCTTAATTCCTCCTAGCGAAATTAAATTTTAACACTTAAATCAATAAACAATCGAATTAGTAATCTCAATTTCCGGCAAAGCCCCCCCCCGTTTCAATATATTTATTTTCCTTTTTCACAATATTATCCCTAAAATGCCAAGGTAAAACCATAAAATAATTTAAACCTGAACGATAACCACAGTTATCATGACGAATAACAAAAACTTTTTTAACCATATTATTTTGAATCATTTTTTTTCAAAACTGTTTTACATGAGCAAGAAACCAACAATTTCAATGCCGACAAAAGAAATTCATGTTTGATTTCTTTCAACCAATCATGTGCTGATTTCCAAGCATAATTAGAACTTTGATTATCCAATCGTACTTCATTGTCATTGACCATCATATGAAAAACAGTTGTAATGGCGTGAGAAGCATATCCTGGAGAGTTGCCATCAAATATCACATCATATG
>JABMRT010000271.1 GCA_013202295.1 Candidatus Zhuqueibacterota bacterium | reverse complement strand
GATCAGATCATAGTGGCTATTTATTTGATCATTTCATTCTATCCGTGTTTCATCCGTGTTCATCTGTGGCACATTTTATTTAAACCACCCACTTGATTCAACATAGCACCATAAAAACTTAGGATGATTTTTCAAGCTTGAGCTTGAAGGCGCGAACGCGAATCCAGAGCCAAATGCTGAGAGCGGCCAGAACTATATTTTGGAGAATCTTGAAAGGCCCAATCGTGGATCCCTCCCCACCATAACAACCGCATTCAATATCCAAACCGCGCAGATACGCCTGACTCACGAGAAGGAAAAACCCGCTCATCAATCCGGCATTCAACAGCAGGCCTTCCGCGGGCCATAATCCGAAAATGAGCATCAATCCCAAAAGGATTTCAGTGGCCGGAATCCACACAGCAACCCAGAGCGACAAAGATTTACCAATCACCTGATAATTCTCAACCATCTCGACAAACGCGACAGGATGCGCAATTTTATCAAAAGAGGAGAAAACAAGCAGTGCACCAAATCCCATGGTGAGCAGGCGATACCCAGGATTTTCACAAACCTTGATCACGGCATCCTCCCTTCATGCACCGGGAACCCCTGATCAAGCCAGGCCGCGAATCCACCTTCGAGAAGCATGGTTTTTGGATATCCGTATCGCCGAATAATTTGCGCAAGAATGTGGGCATCTTCTGAGTCTGCCTGGAATCCATACGCGATCACCATGCGATCAAAATTTACAGTATGGATGATTTGCGGATTCGAAATAAGAGTAGTCACACCAAGTGGAAGAGCGCCTGGAATATGATCCATCTCATACTCATCGAAGGAGCGCACATCAAAAAAAATCGCCTTATCCGCCATCAGATAGCCAAAGACCTTCTGAGGCGCGACAAAGACTTCCGTGTTGGATTGAATCACAAACGGGTTGGCCGAAAGCAACGTTCTCCAGTGAATGCCCTGATCATTTCCCTGGTTCAGAAAAACTCCCAAAATCAGCGCGCAGAGTCCGATAATCAGAATGCGAAGAAACGTCTTCATGGATTACTCTTTGATGAAGTGGTACACATATAATATGCAACTCGGCTTCTTTTCAAAATCGGTATCAAAGATCACGGTCGTGTTGGCGCGTTTGGCCTGCTTCGGCATCAGTTCCACACGTACGAGATAGGTTTCTCCGGCAGGGACCTCAAACTTTTCTGGTTTGATCCGGATTAAATCATTGTTGTATTCTTTGATTTTTATCTTGATAGGCACATCCGAATTGTTTGCGAATTTTGCGAACTGGGTGATCACCGTATCGGGATTGGCTTTAACATCCTTAAAATGGATATAACTGGGACTCAGATCCAGCTCAGTAATTATTTTCGCCTGGATTGTAAATATTTCGGCGGTGAGGTTTTTATCCTTAAAATAGACACGGATGGTCTTTCGGATCGTGCCCTTGAATCGGCTGGTATTTAGCGTGAAGGGAATTTTGGCCGTGTCACCAGGGGCAAATGATTTGGTTTCAAGATGGGTGACCGTGCATCCGCAACTCGGTCTGACATTGTCCACAACCACCTCTTCATCGCCGCTGTTCACAAATCGAATTTCACCGTGTAACAACTCTCCCTCACTGACCTCGCCAAAATCGATCAGAGTGGGTGTTAAATATTCTACACTAGGACTGCCAATCACCAGAGTAATCGGTAAAACCAACAGCATCAACAAGAATGTGTTCTTCATGGATACGCCTTCCGAAAATTATTCGAGGATTTCAATCTGATCTATTCACAAACTTGGGTTCTCTCATCCTCCCTGCCTCAAAAAGGAAGTGCGGGGTAACCCCTCGCCTCTTACATCTTACCATTTTAATGGTACCTATTGTTTTAACAATTTTGGGATGCGTTCCCTTCCCCAATTGATGAATAATTCAGGTGAGTTTATCAAACACAATGTATGAATCGTTTTCAAATATGTCAAGTCCTTGTACGGAAAGGATTAATGGATGAAAAGCAGAGCCACTCCACCCACAGCGAGTAAAGCGCCTAGAATTTCCTTCAGAGTCACACGTTCATGAAAAAACAGCATGGCCGGAGGGATAATGAGCACCGGCACAATGGACATGATCGTGGATGCCACGCCCGCCTCAGTGTGCTGCACGGCAAGCAGGGAAAAGGATACCCCTAGGAAGGGACCAAAGAACGCGCCCAGGCTCGCGAAAGCAAGTCCGGATTTATGATGAAGTGCAGACCGGACTCTTCCCCATTTTTTCAGGGGGAAAAAAAGAATTGTAAAACCAATAATCCCGGCAAATCCCCGAATCTGTGTTGCTGAAAAAGCATTGTATGTTCCCATGCCGTATTTCGACAGCACCAGACCGATTGCCTGACCCAATGCGCCTCCGAATGCCAGCAAAAGTCCGAGCACCGGATGGGAAAGCTGGATCCGCTTGCCATCAGCTGGACGTTCAAGTACGACCAGCGCAATACCTCCAATGACCAAAAACATGCCCGCGAGATCGGTTAATGACAACACCTCTCCCATAATGGCCCAACTCATGAGCGCGGTCAAGGGTGGCACAAGGGCCATAATCAACATCGCAATCCGGGAGCCAATCATAACGAACGCCTGAAACAGACACAAATCACCAAAAGTGAATCCGATCAATCCGGACACACTAAGCCAGAGCCACATGTGACCGGTTGCATCCACAGGAAATACCTGACCTCGATAAATCCAGGTGAACACGCTGAGGAACACAACGCCCATGATGAGTCGAATCCAGTTAAGAGCGAGAGAACCAAGTCGTTTGGCCGCTTGCTCAAAAGATATCGCTGTAATGGTCCAGAACACAGCCGTGCATAAAGCAGCAATTTCTCCAAGATGAGATGCTAACATTTAAATCCTTAAAAAAATGACTGGTAAAAAAGGGATCATTCATGCGCTCACAGGAATGACACAGATTTAATTAAAATAAACCTGTACGATCATTAAGTCAATGAGAATGTGATCTTTCAGGAAGGAGAGTCAATATTACATCACGAAGGAGACATCTTTCTGCGGAGTCCGGCAATCCATATCAATGCCACGAACGCGATGATCCGCGATTTCGGCTGTGACACCAATCGCACGCCCGATCAGGAAAAGGGTAAAGACGAGATCCTGCACGTGTTTTGTGTCCACCTTTTGGTCCTGCAAATCTTGCCAGACCAGCTTCAACGCGATTACGGCGAGGACCGCGTCGACATTGACACAGAAGACATTTTGTGTTACACCCTCATTAAATAGTTCGCGGACAAGAGTGTGATAAAAATCAAGAAAGAGATTGGTGATCTGACGGATTTCAAGTTCCTTGCGAACAAAATCCTCACGTGGGTCGACATTCACTTCATTGCCCTTAAATACAGGATGATTGACGCACGGGATACGTTTGTAACCCAGTTCACCCTGCTCCTTGGCCTCCTGTTTATACTTGCCGTATGCTTTGGCCGCGCGATTGGCAAGAGCAGCAAGATCTAGATCCTTCTGTGCCACACCGGGATCATCAAGTGTGCTGTCTTTAAATTGATCGAGTAAATATTCCACGGCCTCGAATCCATTGCCGCCATGCGCAAGACCAGTGTTGGCCAAAAAACCAACATAAGCTGTGGAAATATGATTCCGCGCACTCACGGATTCTTTGGCACCTTTGGCTGAAAGTGTGCCTGGTCCATTGGTAATGGTCAAGCCGAGTAAATATTGCAGCTCCATGCGTTCATGATCCAGAGGCTTCCGATTGAAAAGCAGACGGAACAACTGCTCCGTCATACTCAAGGACAAACCGGCTCCGTTTCCGGAGATACACTTCTGCCAGTATTCATTCTTTGTTTTGGATTGGACGGATGCTGCGATGATCCGCGCTACAACATATAAGTAGGAAGCAACCTCATCCACAACTTGCCTGTGAATTCGCTTCTCAAGCATGGGATTCCAGAACACACTCACCGAGATGGCCGCAATCAGAAACTCTTTCAGATCGCGCACCGATTGATTATTGGATTGGGCCAGTTCGAGAATATGCACGCAAAGATGAATCGAAGGCCGCTTCTTTTGTGGATACTGTAATTCCTTCATCAAGACATCGACAATGTCATCCTGCTCCGGGATTTTTTTTGTGAACAACTTTTTAGAGACTTCCTGGTCCAGAGTTTTGTGGAAGGATTCTTCATCATCATTCAGACTGAATTCACGAACCAGATCAATGATGGTCCGGCTGTGCTCCCGAATTTTTTTAAGGAAGGGAGAATCGCCGATGAGCGCGATTTCCGACGCAATCGCTGCATTGGGTGTGGCCCCGT
>JABMRT010000270.1 GCA_013202295.1 Candidatus Zhuqueibacterota bacterium | reverse complement strand
TTCAGCACGGCGATCAGCTTCAGTTATTTCAGTACCATTAGATTTTGTGGTTACAATACAGTTATTATAGTATGGTCTGATCCGTTCTGCAGCTGCATTAGCAAGCTGTAAAGAAAAATTCAAAAGTTTCTGCATTTCATTTTGCATTTGCTTTTAATCCTTTATTGTTTTTCCTGTTTATTACAATTCATTTTGAGATATGAATCTCCAGTATCTGGACCCACAGTCCACAAAAAGGAATCATAAATACTTCCATTGTAAAGGTCTCAAGTATTTTTTGTGCATAAGATTGACTTGATACGATTTGAAGAAATTAATTGTAGCCCCATATCCCAAATAATAAATAGTATTCCATATAATGTTTCTTGGTCGAGAATTTTTCCCGAGATGTTAGTTATGCCATTCTCATAGGTAACAATCATATCCTCAAACCAATCTACCCACTGGTCACAAAGATGGCCTTTTATCTTTATCTTGTAGTGAGCTGGTCCATACCATGTTTTCTCTGTATTCATAAAATAAATCCTTTATCCAAAATGTCTTTTCTAGAATCTATATTCACTAACATTTCTATCATTATTTCTCAAATAAATTACTTAACTAAGGAGATTCGTGTAATCATCCGAAATGGTGATTATTGGGGTTGAATATTTTTCACAGTATAAAATCTAAAAAATCGATTAGAGGAGATTTGGGTGATTGTAAAATTGCGAATGCAGCTTTGCCGATTCTTGGTTTATTCGCTCGAGATGCAGCAACAAGATAATTTGTAGTTTTACTGTAATTGATTAGCTTTTCTGGTCTTTTAATTTGTGTATTTGGCCTAGAATTAAGAGGCCCACTCATGGAATAAATCACCCCTATAAATCATCCTTTCGGATGATTACCAACATCCCTTAAACAAGTTAAACTCTTCGTGAAACAATAGCAGAAATATTCAAAGTGAAAAAGGAATTAGTAAATGACTGATAAGCAAAATTGGCACGGTCCAGCTCAGTATCAAATAAAAGTTAAAGGCCGTCTCTGCAGTCAGTGGTCTGATTGGTTTGAGGGTATGACAATCACATATCAAGAAGGTATTACTACCATTGTTGGGGAGATTTTGGATCAGGCAGCCTTGCACGGATTGCTCATTCGAGTGCGCGACCTTGCCATACCACTGATTTCAGTGAAGCGTATTAAACCTGACTTGGAGAAATAATTTGCAGAATCCTTTGCGTTGGGCATCCAGCCTGTCGTGATATCAATAAAGACTATCAAGGAGATAAAAAATGAAAATAATAGATTTGGGAAATTCACTGGGAAATTCAAAGATAATTAATTCGGTCTTCAAACCAGCTGGGGCAAATATGGAGAGTAGATTGCGACATTGGCTTTATCCTCCTTTGGTAACACTGCAAGATGCTGACATTCAATCTGGGCAAACAGTTTTGGAAGTGGGCTGTGGTCCGGGTTTTTTCACTATACCAGCAGCAACTTTGGTTGGTGATAAAGGTCATATAATAGCGATGGATGTTAGTTCAAGTTTTATTAAACGTGTATCAAACAAAGTAGAAGCTGCTAATTTACATAACGTGCAGGTATTAAAACGTAACGCTCTTGATACTGGCTTAGATACCGCAAGTATCGACACCGTAATAATATTTGGTGTGCTTCCTTTCCCTTTGTTACCGTTAAACCAACTTTTGCCCGAAATGCACCGTGTATTGAAACCTGATGGTACATTGTCGGTATGGTTATGGTCGATTCCTTTTTTTGTGCCGTGGTCTATTCCTCGGTCTGGTTTATTTAGTTTTATAAATAAGCAAAGGCGCGTCTACAATTACCGAAGTTTTGATGGAGAATTAGAAAATTATTATCCGTCAATATAATGGATTCTATTGATAGTAATAGCATTATGGGTAAAAAAAGTATTGGTATGAATAACTTGAAAAACTTGTATAAAAGGTATTTGAACCTTATTGGAATCGAAGCTATCCCAGCTGGAGTTGACGGTTTGAATGAAATAGTCCGCAATCATCTTAGTCATATCCCTTTTGAGAATATATCCAAACTGCTTCTGTTTGATAAAGAAAAAGTCGGTCGTCCAATTGGACTATCTGAATTCCTCGATGGTATCGAATTTCAAAACCTTGGTGGTACA
>JABMRT010000269.1 GCA_013202295.1 Candidatus Zhuqueibacterota bacterium | reverse complement strand
GAAAAAACCTGTCAGGTTTTGGAAACCTGACAGGTTTGGATATTTTAATAAATTTGATTTTGATCAATCATGCCTCAGCGCTTCGACGGGGTCGACGCGCGCAGCTCGGCTGGCGGGGTAGACGCCGGCGAGCAGGCTGACGATGACTGAAAAGGCGAGCGCTCCAAATATCAACCAAAGTGGGATATAGAAGAATTCAACGTGGGGTACGTCCTGTCGGGCGAGATAGACATTGGCAATCAGATTGGCCACACGCGTGGCGAGCCAGCCGAGTACAAGACCGAACAGACCGCCGATGACACCAATGGCCCCGGCTTCAATGAAGAAGATGGTGCGAATTTCACTTTCACTTCCGCCCACGGATTTCATGACACCAATCTCGCGCCGTCGTTCAAGAATGGACATGACCATGGTATTGATAATCCCTAATGCAGCGACAATTAAAGCGATTGTACCGATCGCGCCGAGGGCCATGTCAAAAATCAGAAAGAACTGGCGCATTTGATCCAGCTCTTCGATAATGGCGTAAGCACCGAAGCCCATGTCTTCAATGGCCTGTTTGATCGGACGTACATCCTCCACACGTTTGGCGCGTACATAAACCGATCCATGCCCGCCGCGATTCTGGTCGCGTTTCAGTAAATCCCACACACTGTTGAATCCGAATCGGGGGATTCGATCGGCAGTTACGGCAGGTACGGTCAGGCTTCCACCTAGCATTCGGCCATGAAATTCGCCGCGTTCTTTCAGTATACCCGAAATTTTAAGTGTGGTGACATGATCCTTCACAGGCATGTTCATCGCGCCGAATAAGGATCCAAACGGGCTGGGTGAAATCTTACTGGCATCCATGACTGTAGTAATGATTTCAAGTTCCGCACCGAGAATCGAATCCTTCGCAACGGTTCGCATGCCGCGCGAGGAATCCTCAAGGCTCAATGCTTTTTGATCCTCTTCGCGAAGACGGAGATTCAAGTCCGCCAACAGTTCCGGACTGATGACAGCCACATACTCCGAATCACTCTCAAAAAACTTTCCATTTGGAATTTTATTGAAGGGCGCAAAGTTTCCCATTTCAGCGGGCAATCCATTCAGTGTGGTTCGGGTATCACGTCCTCTGAATTTGACCTTCACGGGGAATTGAATCTGAGGAAAGGCTTGAAGCACGCCATCCAATTTTCGAAATTCAGCGATCACGGAATCGTTCATCACGGGCGCGGGCTTTGTCATGATCCCTTCCAGGGCAACCACATCGCCGCTCATGGTTGAAGCAAAATCAATTTTCTGGGGCGTGACAAAAAGGCTGGTGAAAAGGTCGTTTTCCTCAAACGCGCGGGAGACATTTTTCTGCATGCCCGTGCCGAATGAGACCATGGCCACGAGGGCGCCGATGCCGATGACCACGCCAAGTGTGGTAAGAAATGCCCGCAGCTTTGAACGAGTCAGGTTCGAGAGTGCGAGTTCTGTGATGTCCGCGAATTTCATCTCACACCCCGCAGGATTTTATCTTCTTCCACGTACCCATCCAGCAGACGAATCATTCGATCCGAGATGGATTCCGCAGAAACAGCATCATGTGTGACCATGAGGATGGTAATCCCGCCCACGTTGAGTTGTTTGATCAGTTCAAGGATTTCTTCAGATGTCCGACTATCCAAATTACCGGTCGGTTCATCGGCAAGCAAGATATCCGGTTTGTTTGCGAGTGCCCGGGCGATGGCCACGCGCTGGGATTCCCCGCCGGATAATTCGCCGGGTGTATGATCCAGCCGCTCGCCGAGACCGAGTTGGGTGAGGATGTCCGTAGCGCGGATCTTACGTTCTTTTTTTTGCACATTGCCGAATGCCAGCGCGAGTTCCACGTTTTCCTGCGCAGTTCTCGACGAGATCAGATTGAAGGATTGAAAGACCATGCCCACGCGATGGCGGCGATGTTCGGCAAGTTCGTTGCGTGAAAGCGCGCTCAGGTTTCGGCCACCGCACCAGATTTCTCCTGAACTTGCGGTATCTAGCCCGCCGATTAAATTCAGCAAGGTGGATTTGCCTGATCCAGACCGTCCCACGATAGAGATGAAAGATCCTTCAGTGACATCGAAAGTGATGTCTTGAAGGGCGGAAACTTCTACGGTGTTTTTACGGTAGACGCGCGAGAGGTTTTTAATCTGTAATACTGGGGCCATGGTTTACTTTCAAGTTGGGTATGGATATAGTACGTTTATTTGAAATATTGGTTTCGCTTGACCCTCCTTGTTTCTGCTTCGTGGAATCGATTCTCTGTTTTAAAAAATGGGATAACAGTACTTTTTACAATATTTTAATATTTTGTGAGTCAAATATTAAAGTTAGTGCAACACGTTGCGGGGCTTTCTCTTGACATTCAAATGAAATTCGAGTAAATTAACAAGCTGTAAAATGAAGAGAGGCTAAAGGCGACAGGCAATGGATTTTCCTTCCTGTTTCTGTCCCTTATAAATATATGGATTTATTTCAGGAAAAATCTATAAAGACATCCAGGGATTTCAGACCGCTTGCAGATCGAATGCGGCCGGAATCGCTGGAGACATTTTTCGGGCAAGCCCATCTTGTCGGTGAAGGGCAGGTTCTTCGGCGCATCATTGAAAGTGATTCACTGGTTTCCATGATTCTCTGGGGGCCACCGGGTACAGGCAAGACCTCGCTCGCGCGAGTGATCGCGGAGGAAACCGAAGCCGCATTTGTTGCAATTAGCGCAGTGACTGCGGGCGTGAAAGAGGTGCGTCAGATCGTGGAGCAGGCGCGCATCAGCCAACAGCGCGGCAAGAGGACCATCCTCTTTATCGACGAGATTCACCGGTTCAACAAGTCGCAGCAGGATGCGCTTCTTCACGCGGTGGAGGAGGGCACACTCATCCTGATCGGCGCGACGACGGAGAATCCCAGTTTCGAAGTGAATGCACCACTTCTTTCGCGATGCCGGGTTTTTGTGCTCCAGCCGCTTGGAGAGGAGGATCTTCAGTCCATCCTATCCCGAGCGCTTGAGGGAGATGAAGTCATCCGTAAAGCGGGATTAGAAATCCCCGAAGATGTGAAGGGATCGCTGATCCGAATTTCTGGAGGGGATGCACGCATCCTCCTCAATACATTGGAACTGAGTGTGGATCTGGCTTCCAAACAGAAGGGGCTGACATCCATCACTCTTGACATGGTGAAAGAGGCGGCTCAAAAGCGCCTCCCGAAATATGACAAGAAGGGCGAGGGGCATTACGACACAATTTCAGCGTTTATCAAATCTGTGCGTGGTTCCGATCCAGATGCAGCCGTATACTGGATGGCCTGCATGTTGGACGCAGGGGAGGATCCCCTGTTCATCGCGCGGAGGCTGGTGATTCTCGCATCCGAAGATATTGGCAATGCTGAGCCATATGGATTGATGTTGGCCAACGGTGCATTTCAAGCCGTACATCAGGTAGGTATGCCCGAGGCACGCATCATCCTGTCGCAGGTTACGACCTACCTGGCATCCGCGCCCAAGAGCAACGCGGCGTACCTGGCTGTGAATCAGGCGCTGGATGAGGTCCGAAAAAATGGACCGGAGCCGGTGCCACTTCATCTCAGAAACGCACCGACCGGACTCATGCGCGAGCTGGGTTATGGAAAAGAGTATCAATACGCGCATGATCACGAAGGCGGGTTTGTAGAACAGGAGTATTTGCCCTCCAAGCTTAAAAATGTGATTTATTATCATCCCAAGGAGATCGGCCGGGAGAAAGAGATTCGGGTACGATTAGAACAACAGTGGGCCAAACGTCGTAAACGAGACACTCGGTCACAGAACGCATCAAAAAAAAGCAAATGAGGATTTCATGAAGGAACATGTTTACGCCGGCATTGATGTTGGCGGTACTTTTGTAAAAATTGGATTGGTGACAAAGGATGGTGAGGTCTTAAGCAAGACACAAATCCCCAGTCAGATTGATCAACCTGCTAAAAATATGCTTAAGCGCGCGGCGCAAACGATCCACGATCTTCTGAAAGCACAGAAGAACTGTAAGCTCAAAGGTGTGGGAATTGGCACCGCAGGTGCGGTGAATGTGGATGAAGGCATCCTTTATGAAGCACCCAATATGCCTGACTGGAAGAATGAGCCGTTTGGCGAGATACTATCAGATCTACTGGGTGTGCCTGTTGTTTTAGACAATGACGCGAATGTGGCTGCATGGGGTGAATATGCATATGGTGCCGGCCGCGGATCGAAGTATATGTTGATGGTGACGTTGGGGACTGGCGTGGGTGGTGGACTGGTACTCGATGGCAAGCCATTTCGCGGCGCAATAGATGCAGGGGGTGAGTTCGGACACGTCAAGCTGGATTTTAATGGATGGGTATGCGCCTGCGGATGCAAGGGGTGCGTGGAAGCTTATGTAGGCACACGGGGTATTCTCCGACAGGTCCGTGAGGGATTAAAAAAATATCCTGATTCACTGCTTTCAAAGGTGAATCCCGAAAATATAATGCCAGTGGATGTGAGCATGGCCGCGAATGAGGGAGACGCATTGGCTATCGAGGTTCTTCGTCAGACCGGTGAGTATCTGGGTTACAGTCTGGCCAATGTGGTGAATCTGCTGAACATCCAACGTGTGGTTGTGGGGGGCGGTGTGGCCAAGGCGGGCGACTGGATTCTGAAACCTGCATTTGACGCCATGAAGGCGGACAGCATGCGCGTGCCCGGCGAGATCGTGGATCTGCTTCCGGCTGAACTGGGTAACAGTGCGGGTCTGGTCGGTGCGGCATGGCTTTCGGCGTTTCGATCCGGGGATCTGTAACCTCGATTGATGTTCAGGCGTTAATAATTACGTGATGTTTATAGATCCCCTTTCGATCCTTCTCTTCAGTCAAAAAGGGGTACTCAAATTATTAATAAAACCTGTAGAATCCAATATTGTCAATCCTGAACAACATAGTTAAAAAGCTTATACTCCGGCTTTTCTTCTTATGCAAACCGCCTGATTGGGGCGGTCTCTTTCCGATCTGTTTATTCCTACTAGGGACATACACACTTTTCTCACAGGATGCTGACTCTTCTCCCATGTTTATCCCGGTTTCATCAGATACTGCTATGATTGCTGATTCCACCGTCGTTGATTCATTGGCGCCGCAGGCGAAGAAGCGATCCGATCTGGAGGAGCCGATTGAATATGAGGCTGAGTGCATAGAAAACAGGATAAAAGAAAAGCGTACGATCATGACCGGCAAGGCGAAGGTTACGTATGGCGATGTGATGCTGACAGCTGAAAAGATCACTGTAGACTGGAATGCGCGTGAGATGCGTGCTGAAGGGTTGTGGGATTCGGTTTGGGTGGTTTCAGTATCCGGAGATTCGTCGCGCGAGGTTCAGCTCACAGGTGCACCGCAATTTCAGGAGGGAAGCGATGCAATGAGCGGCGAAGTGATGTTGTTCAATTTCGGAACCAAGAAGGGGCGGGTACTTCGAGGTCGTATGGCTTATGAAGATGGTTTTTACGGGGGGCAGACGTTTAAAATGGTCAAGCCCAAAGTGTTTCATGTCGGCGACGCTGCATTTACAACCTGCGAATTAGAGGAAGATCCCCATTTTCATATCTGGTCGAAGAAAATGAAAATCATCGCGGATGACAAGGTGGTGGGTAAACCGATTGTGATGCACATTGGTAAGGTGCCGGTTCTGGCGCTGCCGTTTTTACTCTTTCCAATTAAGCGGGGGAGGCATTCGGGTTTCCTCATACCCAAGTACGGTTCGAGTGATCTCGAGGGCCGTTATTTACGCGGGCTGGGATATTACTGGGCTGCCAGCGAGTACTGGGATATGGAAAGCCAGCTTGATTTCTTCGAAAAGAGCGGTGTGTTGGTACGGGGCAATCTGAATTACAATGCGCGATATAAACTTCGAGGGCGCGTGTCTGGCTCGATCACGCGAAAGAATTTTGAAGCGCTCGGCACCAAAGAGCAACGCTGGGATTTAAACATCCGTCATAAGCAGGATATCACCCCGTTTACTGATTTTTCCGTAGACGCGCGATTTATCAGCTCCAAAGACTTTTACAGCGATTTGAGCTCCAACCGCGAACACCGGATGCAGAAGGAAATTCGATCCAATGCGAAATTGAATCATAAATGGGGGCGTTCGGGACAAGTTCAGCTATTCCTGAATCAGACACGCAATCTCGAAACGGATGCTCTCTCCGAAACCCTGCCGAAACTGACCATCTCAAATCGGATCGCCTCTTTGATCCCGCAGCCGGAACGATCGAGCAGATCCAATTCTGAAAAATGGTATCATGCATTTAAAGTTCCTTATTCCTTTAATATAAGAGGGGAACGTAACCGTCAGGAATCCGGCCCGGATACCAATCGAACCGTGGAAAAAGATGAGGGTCTGGGTTGGAACCATTCCCTTAGTATGTACGCCACGCCCAAACTGTTCGGCTGGTTGACGCTGAAGCCAAATGTATCCTACAAAGAAACCTGGGTGGATCGGCGCAAACATTATTTTGTCGATTCTGAAACCAATGAGATTAAGGATGAGGAAGAACATGGATTTTACGCACTGCGAACCTACAACACCTCCTTATCCTTTAATACAAAGATATACGGCATGTTCCATTCCCGCTTTCTTGAGGGTGTCTTACTTCGTCATGTGGCCACACCCAATGTCAGCTTTTCGTATGCGCCGGATTTCTCCAAATCCCAATATGGCTATTATCAAACCGTGACGGATACAACAGGAAATGCCATTGAAAAAGATCGATACAAGGGATCGCTTTTTCGATCTACCCCATCGGGTGAGCAACAGCGCATGAACATGAGTTTGAACAACCTTTTCCAGATGAAAATAGGAGAGGGTGAGGAGGTTAAAAAATTTGATCTGTTCAGTTATAATCTCTCCACCGCTTACAACTGGAAAGCCACACAATACAAACTCAGCGATCTTCGCTCACGCATCAATGCCAGTCCCACGAGCAAGCTGAGTTTGAGCATGAATATGAATCACAGTTTCTATGAGGTCGATGACGATGGAAAGAAAGTCGATCGATTGTTTACGGATAATGTCGACTGGTCCGATCTGAACACATTGAAACATCTCCGTTTGGCGCGAATGACCTCTCTGGATTTCAACACCACATTCCGCTTCAAGGGCAAGATTCGATCCGGGGGTGACTCCTCAGAATCCTCATCAGAAGAGGATGATGAATTTGACAGTGAGGATCTCTATGATCCCGATCTGGAATCTGTCGGCAGTATGAGCGGTGATCGCTTTGAAATGGATGAATCGGTTTCAGCGATGGAAATCCCCTGGAGTTTCAATTCCACGCTGAGCTATAATGAAAACCGGTCCAATCCACACGATATTACCAAACGCATCTGGATGCAGGCCAACATGGAATTCAATCTGACCCGGAACTGGAAAATTTCCTATAAATCCCGTTGGGATTTAAAAGATAAAAAAGCGGTCAGCCAGGATCTGGTTTTTTACAGAGATTTGCACTGTTGGGAAGCCAAATTTGTTTGGACACCGACCGGTACATACAAGCGTTTCTACTTTAAGATCAATGTGAAATCGCCCATGCTGCAAGATCTTAAATTTGAGAAACGTTCCGGCCGGACCGGATTGTACGGAAATTGACGGGCAAGGAAATGGGTTGATAATCCGACACGAAATGTGTAATATTGATTCACATCCATGACAATATTTTTTTAGTAGGACGGAGATGTTCTTTCCGAATGGGGTAAGAGGTTATCGGTAAGGGGTAAGTATGAAATGTAAATCCCAGAGTGTGGACAACTTATGAATCAGAAATTAAAACGGCGTGTGGCGGTTATTTTTGGCGGGCGATCCACGGAACATGAGGTGTCGCTCACGTCGGCGCTTGCCATCCTGAAAGAAATCAATCGTGAACACAATGAGGTTTATCCCGTTCGTATCTCCCCGGACGGCCATTGGGCTTTGCTCGACAACAGAGCCTCATATAATTCCGTTCAAGCTTTAACCGATTCTCCAGGAAAGCCGATTGTGACAGGTGATCCGTCGATTCATGGATTTCTCCTTCTTAATAAAAATAGTGGAGGGGATTCCGTACTCCCGGTGGATGCAGTATTTCCGGTGCTTCATGGCAGTTATGGTGAAGACGGTACGATTCAGGGCTTGTTCAGGATGGCAGATCTGCCTTGTGTAGGAGCAGGAGTACTCGGTTCCGCAATTGGTATGGATAAGATAATGATGAAACAGATCTTTATCCAAAACGATTTGCAGACTGCGGATTTTATCTGGTTTCTGCGCAGTGCCTGGCAAAAGGAATCCGAAGTCATTCAAAGAGGCGTGACCGGATCGATCGGATATCCTTGTTTCGTAAAGCCAGCAAACGCGGGATCCAGCGTGGGTATCAGCAAAGTGCTATCCGAAGCAGAACTTCCCAAAGCTGTTGAAACAGCTTCTCAGTTCGACCGCAAAATCCTCATCGAAAAAGCAGTGGACGCGCTTGAACTGGAATGCAGCGTGCTCGGTAATGACAAGCCGGAAGCCTCCGTGGTGGGCGAGATCATCCCCTCCAACGAATTTTATGATTATGACGCCAAATATCATTCTGAAGCGAGCCGGGCTGTGATTCCGGCAAAAATTCCTGATGATCTGGCAAACCGACTTAGGTATCAGGCCGTAGCGGCGTTCAAGGCGCTGGACTGCGCGGGTATGGGGCGTGTTGATTTTCTGGTTGAAAAAGGGACGCATCAGATTTATATCAATGAGATTAATACGATTCCGGGATTTACGCCGATCTCAATGTATCCCAAACTCTGGGAAGCGAGCGGATTATCCTATCCAAACCTGATTGATCGATTGATTGATCTGGCGATTGAGAGGCATGAGGATTTGAATCGGTCGAATACGAAAAGAAGTTAGAGGCCATCCGCCTTCGCTAAGGCTTCGGTGGACAAGCGGGGAAAGGGGAATCCCATCCTCCCTTCCCAAGAACCAGAACCAGAGCGATTGATTTTATGAATGATGAGGATGTATGAAATTTGAACCGGTGATCGGGCTTGAGGTGCATGCCCAGCTTGCAACAAATTCCAAGATTTTTTGTGGATGTAGCACGCAGTTTGGCGCTGAGCCGAACACGCAGACTTGTCCTGTGTGTCTCGGTTTGCCGGGCGTGCTGCCTGTGCTGAACGAAAAAGTGGTTGAATATGCGGTCCGGATGGGGCTGGCGGTGAATTGCGAGATTCGCGAGAAATCAATCCTAGCACGGAAGAATTATTTCTATCCAGATCTGCCAAAGGGTTATCAAATTTCGCAATACGAAGAGCCGATTTGTGAACATGGCCGAGTGGACATCCAGCTTGAAAATGGCGAGATGAAACGGATTCGCCTCACACGCATCCACATTGAAGAGGATGCGGGGAAATCCATTCATGATGAGGCTTTTGTGGGCAAAAATGAAAGTCTTGTGGATGTCAACCGATGCGGCACACCGCTGATCGAGATTGTGAGCGAGCCGGATATGCACTCACCACAAGAAGCATATCAATATCTCACCAAGATCAGACAGATGGTGCGCTGGCTGGGCATTTGTGATGGGAACATGGAGGAAGGCAGCCTGCGCTGCGATGCCAATATTTCACTTCGTCCCGAGGGTACGACAGGGTTGGGCGTGAAAACAGAATTGAAAAATATGAATACGTTTCGAGGAGTGGAAAAAGCGCTGGCCTATGAAATAGAGCGGCAGAATGAGGTTCTCCAGAGCGGCGGAGAGATTGTGCAACAGACGTTATTGTGGGATGAAGCGGCTGAAACGGCCCATTCCATGCGGAGCAAAGAAGAGGCGCATGATTACCGCTATTTTCCCGATCCTGATTTGCTTCCCGTGATTGTTGAAAAAGAATGGAAACAATCCATTGCCGACTCGCTGCCTGAACTGCCGGACGTGCGCCGGACACGATGGCTTTCCAATTACGACATCCCTGTTTATGATGTGGATTTGCTGAACAGCGACAAAGGTCTCTCCGATTACACAGACAAGCTGTTCGGGGTTGTCAATGATTCCAAGACCGCGGCAAACTGGGTGATGGGCGATGTGCTCCGGTTCATCAATGATCAGAAAATTGAGATCCATGATTGCAAGGCCACCCCTGATGATCTGGCAAAGATCATCCAATTGGTTGAGAAGGATCTCATCTCCCGTTCCTCCGGTAAAAAGGTTTTTGAAGAGGTGGCCCATCACGGATTGGATCCGAAAAAAGCCGTGGAAAAACTGGGATTGGCCCAGGTCTCCGATTCCGGCGCACTGGATCAATATATTGAAGATGTGATTCAGAACCATTCAGATGAAGTTGAAAAATATCTTTCAGGAAAAGACAAGGTGTTTGGTTTTCTCATGGGCCAGGTCATGCAAGCCTCAAAAGGCAAGGCTAATCCGGGCATGGTCAATCAATTGCTCCGAAAAAGGTTAGAAGAACTCAAATCCTGATTTTTTAGATCAAGGAACCTTCCTTTGATTGAAACACACAATTTAACCAAACAATTTGGCTCCAAAACCGCGGTAGACGGGATTTCACTTTCTATCCCGGCGGGTCAAATCTTTGGATTGCTCGGCCCCAATGGCGCGGGCAAGACGACCACGGTGAAAATGCTCACGGGCATGATTCAGCCTACGAGCGGATCGGCCACTGTCGCTGGTCATGATGTGTTGAAAGATCCAATCTCTGTGAAACAGCGAATCGGTGTGGTTCCCGAATCGGGCGCGGTGTTTCAGAGTTTGACGCCGCGTGAATATCTCCAGTTTGCGGGCAGACTGTATCATATGGAAGAAAAGGACATCCTCACCCGGCTGCAGGAGTTGATGACGCTGTTCAATCTTTCCGATCAGATTGATCAGCCCATGAGCAGCTTTTCCAAGGGCATGCGGCAGAAGGTGGTGATCTCCTCCGCCTTGCTCCATGAATTTGAAGTACTCTTTCTCGACGAACCGCTGACCGGCCTGGATGCGAATACGGCAATGCTGATGAAGGAACTGCTGCGGAAACTGGCGCAGGATGGCAAAACGATTTTTTATTGCAGTCATATTCTTGAAGTGGTTGAGAATTTGTGTGACCGGGTTGCGATTCTAGATCAGGGCAAGATTGTGGCGGACGGCTCCATTGCCGAGCTGAAAACCATGACGAAGCAGTCTTGTCTTGAGGGTGTTTTCAGACAGTTGACGAATTCTGAAGATGCGGGGGAGTTGATCAGGGCGTTTAAATTGTAAGGATTTGATCGTCCTGGGGTTCTACCCCGGGACGGAAAAAGGAGGAGGGCTCAGCCCTCCTGTTTAACGCGTTTCAAGGTAGAACCTTGGAACGATCGCAGGTAAAAGAATAGG
>JABMRT010000268.1 GCA_013202295.1 Candidatus Zhuqueibacterota bacterium | reverse complement strand
GACTAACATATCCAACAGGGCCAAGGGACGGTGTTTTCCATTTCACTTTGCCGGTGAGTTTCTCGTAAGCAACTACGCCGGCATCCGGAGCCTGTGAAGCCAAAATTAGCAAATCACCGTAAACCAAAGGACACTGAGTAATTGCCCATGTTGGAATTTGACCACCGCCGAAATCCGCCCAAACGTTCTTATTCCAGACAGGCTCGTGTGTGTTAATATCTATGCAATACAAGTCACCGTAGGGACCACACGAATAAACATGATTGCCGTCCACAGTGGGCACACTTCGCGAGCCAGGAAACATAACAGATCCGGGAGCTGCATATCCAAAATTCCAGAGTTCTTTTCCACTGGAAAGGTCGAAACACCTCAGATTATCCCCAACCTCGTCATCTCTATCCAGTAAATAGACCTCACCGTCTTTGACAACAGGTCCGCCAAAACCTATACCAACAGGTACAGTCCATAGAACTTCTGGCCCATCCTTCGGCCAGGACCGTAAAATGCCTTTCTGGAAAGATATACAGTTCCTGTTTGGTCCAAGAAACTGTGGCCAGTCCTCAGCCAGACCTGAGGACTGATGCAGGATAATGAGAAACATGAAGATTGATAGAATTGAGAATGGACCATTTAAAGATCTTGTTTTGATAAGCTTCATCTTATGCTCCATTCGTCTTTTAATTGTCCCGGACATCGAGCGCCAGCAATTCTCCACCGTTATTCCGCAGATAAAGGATGCCATCACTCAATACCGGAGCTGTCCAACATTTGGATTTCAGCAGGTTAGATGTGGAAGCGATTTCCCGATAACTGACAGGATCTGCTTTAACCATTCTCAGGGTTCCCTTCTCATTAAGCACAATGAGATTTCCTGCAGCAGAGATGAGAGATGCAAATCCGGTATTCTGAGCCCACTTGATCTCGCCGGATTTGACTTCAAGACATTTCAGCTGACCGCGTCCCACATTACCATCTATCCCGTATAGGAATCCATTTAAATGGATACTGCTGCTGAACTGATTATTCATATCCTTCAAAGTCCAGAGCGGCTTCACACTGTTTCCGGTCATTTGTAAAAGCACACAACCCCGTCCATATCCTGATGAGATGAACATTTTATCCGCAATAATCAGGGGATCAGAAGCATTAATATGATGTTTGGTCTCCCAGGCATAAGACCAGGCCACTTTGCCTGTTTTTACATCGACCGTATGAATTTTAACTTCCCCGAAAATCGCGGCCAGCCGCTTTTCCTGATAAGTAAAAACAACTGGGGTTGAATACCCGCCAATGCCTCCATTTCCCCAGATGGATTTCCCAGTTTTTTTATTGAAAGCCATTCCGCTGATACCTGCATTAATCAGCGCAAGATCACCCTCAATCACCACTGATCCCGCAAAACCCCAGGTAGGAATTCCAGATTGAAGCTCTTCCACGACATGCCGCTTCCAGATCATTTTTCCGGACTCTGCATTCAGGCAGAAAACATGGCCCTCCCGGCTGGTCACATAAAGGCAATCTTCATCCAGAATCGGAGTCGAACGGGGTCCTGGATAATTTCCCGCCGCACAATCATAGGCAAAGCGCCAGACTTCTTTCCCTGTTTTCGGATTTAAACAGTAAACAATATCCTGATTATTGATATTTCCCATGGTGTATAGCCGGTCTTCTCTGACAGAAACAGCAGACCAGCCCTCACCCAGTTTAACTCTGAACAATTCCTTACTGCCATCCACGATAGTTTGAGGATTCCATCGGGTTTCAGCTGATATCCCATCCCCGTGAATACCCCGCCATCTGGGCCAATCGGCAGTATAGCCAGCTGAAATCCAGGCCAATAATAACATCACTAACAACAATCTAGAAAAATATTTTAGCTTCATTGTATTCTCTCCTGAAAAAATGCTAAATGTGGTTTTTATCCTCTATTTACGAATTTTGTTTAATATACATAAATAAACGAGAAATTAAAACATGACGTTCCCGTCCTAACATTCTTTTACATTTAATCGATTTATCGAATATTACTCCTCATTCTATTTCCCTAAAAGAAAAAGGGCGACAATTATTCAACCATTGCCACCCTGATAGTTTTATTATTAAGTTTGGACAGATTGGAAATAATCCGATTTAATTCATTCTATCATTCTTTTGATATGCAGTATAAATTCTCAATTCCCCGAAGAATCAAATCATTTCCAACAATGGCCGGAGACGCATCAAAACTGTCTTCTAAAGTATTATTGGCTACAACCTCAAAAACCGGTCCAGGTTTGACCACAGCCACAACACCATTTCTGCCAGCCACATAAATCCGATCCTTCACACCCACCGGAGACGCATAGACGCCCTTTACCTCCCCCAACGCCTCACGTGAATAATGGATTTCTCCGGTTTTTGCATCAACACAGGAAAGCTTATTGCTATTGCCATGAAGACAATAGAGTTTCCCTTGAAAAAGTAAAGGTGAAGGGACATAAGGAGTAATTTTTTCAGAATTGGACCACAACAAGGCAGGTGAATCCTGGAGCTCACCTTTTGCGATATCAAGCTGGATGGCTTGCATGGCATTGCCGCGAAATCCACTCATCAGAGTGACGATACCATTTTCATAAACCGGAGACGGGATCACATTCCGTGTTAATCCGCTCAAAGTCCAGATTACCTCTCCGCTTTTCAGGTCATATCCACGGGAGAGCCCGGATGCACTCACAATAATCTGGGATTTCCCATTGACTTCAGTGACAAATGGGGTTGACCAGGAAGTGCCTTCATCCCGTTCTTTTTTCCAAATGGTTTCTCCTGTCTTCTTATCCAGAAGAACAATAAAGGAATCTCCTTCATGATCCCAGTTGATCACCACATAATTCTCGGTTAATGTCGGTGAGCTTCCAGCTCCGAATGAATTACTGGTCTGCAATTCTCCCAGATCCTTTTCCCAGATCAGGTCTCCCTTCATATCAAAACAATAGACGCCGTAGGATCCAAAAAATGCGATCAGGTGCTCACCATCTGTGACACATGAATTCGAGGCCCAGCTTCCATCATTATGGGTGCCTTCATGAGGCAGTTCTTCCCTGACGGTTTTCTGCCACAGTATCTTACCGGTTTTACGGCTGATACTATAAATCAGAAATTGCTGGATTTTATCCGCACTTTTCGCCTGACCTGCCATCCAAGCAGGAGGATCCGCTTTGTCTTTCAGCGCTTCCGGATCGACCGGTTTGTCTATGCTGACAGCAGTTGTAATAAATATCTGATCATCCCAGACCACGGGTGTGGATAATCCTTTGCCCGGAATCGCAATCTTCCAACGCACATTCAAATCTTCGCTGAATTCGATTGGTGGATTACCCTCAGGAGCGACTCCGTTGGATGTGGGTCCTCTCCAGGTCGGCCAGTTTAGATCTTTCGCGGATGTTGAAACAACCATGAACAAACATAAAAGCAGGATGAATCGAATTGAAAATCTCATGAGGCACTCCTTATTTTTTCCACATTATAATTGAATCAATATACTGATCCTGTCAAAAAGATCAAATAGTATAATTGTATGTGCATATTGGATTGTTACATCATTTATTTGTTTAACCGAGGCTCTGATTCAGGCTTACGCCGAGGATAGATAGAAAAATTTAATTAGATTGTTAAATTGATAATTTGTTTCGACAACTTCTAATGACCATAAGAAAATTGTAGACCAAAGGGTACTAATTGGATACATTCCTTACCATAAAAAGAAAAAGCCCGCGACCTTTTAGGTCTATGGCTAATTTTGTGGCGCTTCCCAGAATCCCTGTCTTCCAACAGGTATGGAACTTGGGACACACGGATTTTCTTTCCACAGGCAAGTGAGTTAAGCTTAATAAGAACAAACTATCGAACTCGATGAAGAAGATAACGCGCATTCTATAGTTTTATCCATAACTGTACATATGTGTCCACACCATCATTTGCCACCGAAGGTTTTTCTGTCAAAGAGTTCAGTATAATTTGAATATAGATCATTCAATTAGCTGCTGCATATCTTTAAACCATGCTACAAGCTTGTCTAAACCTTTCGGATATCTCTTTGATCTCTTCATCCGTGGAATTGATATCGATCCCAAATCCAGCACCCAATCCCGCATCAACCACTCCCACACTCAAATTTATGGATCGGCTAAGAATGTCATCTGTTTGGGGATAGGCACCCTTGCCATATGGCAATCCGGCATTTTTAAGATATTCGTTCACATGCTCCATATTAGCATATACATGCCATCCACTCTGATCAACAGTGGATGAATCCAGTTTAGCTGCCACCGCTTTTGCATGATCAGCCAACTCAAACAGAACAGTACAAAGCGTTGCGCAATCGCCTGTTGGATCATTGAGCTTTCTAAAGCTCACTCCTGGGATCCCTTTGATCTGATCCTTGAATTTCTTTTTCTTCTCCCGTAACGCTGAGACAATTCTGTCCAGCTTTCGCAATTGAGCAAGCGCCACAGCACCAGTGAGTTCATTCATCCTGAAATTCATGCCGAGAATGCTTCTATCGCCCACCTGAACACCCGCCCGGTTAGGCGTATGCCCCTGATCATGAAGCGCAAAGGCGCGTGTATAGAGATCTTCATTGTGGGTAATCACACTGCCGCCATCACCGGCTGTGATCATCTTGAATACATTCAGGGAATAAGCGCCCATATCCCCAATGGAACCCAGAGCATGCCCTTTATACGAACCGCCAACAGCCTGACAAGCATCCTCGAGAACGGCCAGATTATGTTTTTTGGCAATGGCCATAATCGCATCCATGTCACAAGCATTGCCTAACATGTGTACAGGAATGATTGCCTTGGTTTTCGACGTGATCCGTTTCTCGATATCGGTTGGATCAATATTCAGCGACTCATCAATCTCGGTCAGAATGGGTGTTGCTCCCGTAAAGATCACAGAGCTGAATGTGGCCACAAATGTATAGGCAGGGACAATCACCTCATCCCCAGGACCAATACCCAGCGCGAGCAGGGATACAATCAGTGATGCGCTTCCGGATGTCGTGGCCAGCGCATATCGCGTGCCCGTATATGCAGCCAGCTCTTTTTCATAGGTATACACTTTTCGTTTATAGGCGGGATCATCCAACTCACCATAGCGGAAAACATAACCCGATTCCAAAACATCAAGGATTTCTTTCTTCTCTTCTTCTCCAATCCAATAACTTCCGGGACCTGGCATCACTCACCTCACTTATTTGGATTCTTACCAAAAGATTGCATATATAATTGTAAAACAAAGCACCAAAACCGTAAACCAAAAACCTATCCTTTTCCACCAGGGGTATCCCATGGCCAGTTCTTCTTCTGTGGGTTTGAGCAAGGCCGGTGTCCATAAGGTGGATTCAATCTCACCAGCAGAGGGTGTGGTAGTCAACCTGCTGATGATTGCGATAAATCCTAGCGAAATTAAAAAGATAATTGCGGATAGGTTAAAAATATTGAATGATGCAAGCATACCCGTCATCTCCCGCAAGAAAACAATGAGCAGCATAGGAACGGCCATAAACAGCGTAGCGATGGCCGCGACTTTGGTCATCCCCCTCCAGAAAATAGCCATGATAAAAACCGCCATAACCGGAGCCAACATGAGTGCCCAGCAATCTTGCGCATAGGAAAAGATAGAACCGAACTTGCCGACCATGGGCGACCATACTGCACCAAAAACCAGCAGGCCGATACCGGAGAGTTGTGCAAATTTTACGAGTTGCCTATCAGTGGCTTTTTTCCGGATCAAGCCTTTGTAAATATCCAGTGTGAGCAAAGAGGATGTAGAATTGACCAGGCTGTCGATAGTCGACATGATGGCACCAATGAGAACTGCGAACATGAATCCACGCAGTCCGACCGGGATCAGTGTTTTAATCAGAAAGGGATAAGCGTCATCCGGGTGCGCCAGATTGGGATTCAGTGCGTAAGCGATCATACCAGGCCAGGTCACACTCAACGCCAATGGGATGGCGAGGAATGCGGCGAGGATCACACCCATTTTACCGTGCCATACGTTTTTTGCTGCAAGGCACCTCTGGGTAATAAACTGATTTGTGGAATAGTAATAGCCGCTCATCACAAAAGCCACGGCGAGCATACCGGTCCATGGCAATTCAGGATGGTCTGCCGGGAGTATCAAATGAGCGCGTTCACCAGTGCCGACAATGGCGGAAAAACCGCCATCCACAGCAAGTACACCGAGGATGAACACCAAGAGACCGCCGCCGATGAGTAGAACACCATTGAACAGATCCACCCAGGCGACAGCGGACAATCCGCCAAAAATCGTGTAGGATCCAGCAGCGATCACGAGAATCCAGATGGCCAGATAGAGGTTCATTCCAAACACTTTGTGGATGACAAAACCGCCGGAATAGAGGACCAATGGCAGATTGATGACGAGATACTGAATCATACATACGAGCGCGAAGGTGGAGCCTGCAAGCCTGCCAAACCGTCGGGTTAAATATTCGGGAATGGTAAATATTTTATTCTTTAAATAGACTGGCAAAAAGATAAAAAGCAGCAGCCCCTGGGCTGGCCATACCAGCCATTCCCAATTGGCCACGGCCATACCGTATTTATAACCCCAACCAACTTCCCCGATGAATTGCTCGGAACTGATACTGGAAGCGATCAGAGAAAAGCCAATCACAAACCAAGGCAGTCCCCGGCCTGCAAGAAAAAAATCAGAGGTGGACTCTTTTCCCTTTCGGCCCGAAACAAACCCAATCACTATTACCGTGACAAGATAAAGAATAAAAATACCAATCTCAAATGGCGTCAACGTCATGGTCGCCATACATTCTCCAATACTGCTATTATCGCCTACAGCCTATTCATTGCCATTCGGACTACTTCACCCAAACCGAATCTTCGAGTCGGATATCTGCGGACGAAGCAGCAATTTTAATCTTGAATTCACCCGGTTCCACAATCCGTTCCAGATGCTGGTTGTAGAGTTCCAAGTGTTCAGGACCTATTTCAAATGTGACCGTTTTCTTCTCGCCAGGATTCAAATGGATTTTCTGAAATCCGCGCAGCTCAATCTCCGGAACAGACACTGTGGCAATCACATCCTGTATGTAAAGCTGAACAACTTCTTTGCCAGCTCGATCACCTGTATTCCGAACATCCACACTGACCTGTATAGATCCGGCAACACCGATTTCAGATTGATCGAACCGCAGGTTGCTGTACTTAAATGTGGTATAACTCAGACCGTGTCCGAATGGATAAAGCGGCCTGTAATCCATGTCCGCGTAGGAATTGCCCCAGCCATGTTCGAGCCAGTGGCGTTTGGATCTTTTTGCGTTATAATAGACGGGTAATTGACCTGAATGACGCGGGATTGTGACTGTCAACTTGCCAGAAGGATTCACATCCCCAAACAGAATTTCCGCAATGGCCTGTCCGCCTTTTTCACCGGGAATCCAAGATTCGATAATTGCAGGGACGTTTTCAGAAATCCAGCGCGTGGACAACGGTCGTCCATTCACCAGAATTACAATCGTTGGTGTTCCGGTTGCAACCACTGCCTTGACTAGTTCAGTTTGCATGCCGCTCAAATCCAGATTGGCCACATCGAATCCTTCCCCGCTGTTCGCGATTCGGTTGCCATCCTCATCATGCTGCTGCCATTCATTTTCACCCACCACCACAACTGCGGCATCCGCCTCCTTAGCTGTCTGCACCGCCTTATCAATTTCCTGTGTCCTGGATCCGACGACATCGCATCCTTTGACATACTGGACATCTGTTTCTGGTGATACGATAGTACGGATTCCTTTGAGAATTGTCGTAATCTCCTGTGAAACCTGCAAGGCTGTATAATCGCCCAGCTGGTTCTTGGCATGATCCGCATTCGGTCCGATCACAGCAATAGATTTGAGATCCTTATTTAAAGGTAGAAGGTCACCCTCATTTCTCAACAGGACCACACCTTCCCGTGCCGCTACAAGGGCCAATTCTTGATAAGCTTGATTATGGACAATTTTCACGGCCTGTTTTGGATCCACATAGGGATTCTCGAACAATCCCAACCGAAATTTCTGTTTGAGCACACGCCTGACCGACCGGTCAATATCGGTTATGGATGCTTTGCCTTCCTCAATACTTTCGACCATATCTGCCATAAATCCCGATTCATAGGAAATACCTACATCCAATCCTGCTGCCAGCGCAAGCTGTCCGGCTTCTTTCTGAGTCGGTGCCAATCCTTCATAGACCAGCGTTTCGATCCCGCCGCCTTCGGAGAGGACAAGACCCTCAAATCCGAATTCTTCGCGGAGAATACCCGTCAACAGCTTATGGGAGGCATGGGTCGGCACACCATCCACAGCCGGATAGGTCGCCATCACTCCCAGAGCACCGGCAGATTTAATACCGGCTTCCCACGGTGGCAGGAACACTTCACGCAGCTTGCGTTCAGAAATCTCCATGGCGCCACGTTCAAGTCCGCTCACCGGTTCACTCTGACCAGGATAATGACACAATCCGGCCACTGTTTTATCAGAAGCGGAGATATCGTCTCCCTGCACAGCACGGACGATGGTCTTCGCAATGCGCGCACACTGGAATGCATCTTCACTATACGCCTCTTGATTGCGCCCAAGCCGGGGATCACGAATCGGTTCCACGACCAGAGTGAAAATCTGATGTATCCCGATAGCACGTGCCTCTTTGGCAGTTGCGGCATAAATCCGGGATAAAAGATCGAGGTTCCAGGTACTGCCTAGCGCGGGACCTTCTGGATAAATCGTGCCACCTGTGCACATCAGCCCATGCGTACCTTCTTCGGTTTGGAGTAGAGGAATACCAAGTCTGGTTTTTGAAATGGCGATTCTCTGAAGTTCATTCAGAAATTCAGCCTGTTGGAAAGGTCCTTCAAATAAAATATTATTCGGCAAAGTAAAAAATCCGCCGCCGGGTCCGACAAAATCCAGATGCGTTCCCTCGGCAAAGGCCTTCACACCCACCATTTTCTCCTCAACAGTTTTACCCAATCCACCCACATACACACAGGGCATGTTCAGCTGTCCGATCTTTTCCTTCAGCGTCATCCGGGATAGAAGATCTTCTACACGAACATCAATTGGTTGTGTCGGATCTTTATAAATTGCCTCGGATTTTCCATATCCTGAATTCAAGAAAACCAGCCCGCCCAATATAAGCGAATACCTAGCGATTTTTTTGAGAAACATTTTATCTCCAATAAATATTTACTTTTTCTGTTTCCCGCTTGTCCGCCGAAGCTGTTCTTTAGCGAAGACGGATCTTCAATTTCCTGTACTATTTCTAAAGCGCATGCAGCATCTTCACTACCTGCTTCACCAACATATTTGCAGCTGTGGACGCAAAAGGTGTACTTTGGATTTCATATCCTTGTTCAATAAATCGATGCTGCGGCGCCATATAGCCGGATGTACCGTTGCAATGGGTGAAAATAAACGTTTGTTGAAAGGGTGATGCCACCTTGATTGCCAGACCGATTTCGCTGAGTATTTCTCCACCCAAGCCGACAAAAGCAACCTCCCCAACTCTTGCCACTGTCACATCAATCGTGGTTTTTGGATGATCAATCGTTGTTTCCCATTCACCACGGGGTTTCCCCGGAAGTTCCAGAGATATATGATCGGAACGGATCTCTCCTCCACAATCCATGGATTCAATAGCCCTCAGCACATGAATCACCTCTTCTCCTAACATCGTACCCATCAGCACCGGCTCCGGAACCCACCCGTTTTTTGTGTCGAAACCTGGGAGAACGCGATACCAGGGATCAATGTCTCCCGAAGCTCCGGCAAATCCCGGTGCGACCACACCACCTCCGAAATAGCGTTCGATAAACTGTTCGGCAAGCCCATGAATATCTCCACTGATCTGATAATTATCCCAGCCCAGGGATGTGCTGTGACAGGCATAATCAAACAGAACACCTGCCAATTTCTTTTCCTGAAGGATTTTGAGAACCTGCACCTCCTTATCCTGAACACCAGAGGGATTGCGCCCGATCCAGGTACGTGGATTGCCTACTTCATCATAAAACACTTCACGGCGATTCACACCTACCGGCGAGTATCCAGTACCTGTTCCGATCTCGGCAGGTTTCACGTTTTTCAATGCTTCCCCAACTGTTTGAAGGATTCGTTTCTGAAGAATCTTCGTATAAGCCACATTGTTGGGATGTCCATTTTCCAAATCTAACGTAATACTGGGAGCCGCGTGTGTATGAATAGCTGTCAGAAACAGTTCGGATGGATCCAGCTTGTATTTCTTGAGGATGGATTGTCGGATTATTTCTGCTGTACCGCTATAAAATCCAATCACATCCGTGGACACCAGCACCAGTTTGTCTTTGCCGGATTGAAACGCCACCACACGCACAGACAAAGAATCGTGGATGCCCTTGGATAAATCCGTGCGGTTCTCGTAACCGGCCATAATCACCGGTTCGGTTGGTGTAATATCCATTTTAGAAATACCGCAAAACAATCCCTCTTCGGCAGTGACATAGACACTTCCGATCAATAATAACAGCAATACAATGGAGATTAGGTTACTTTTCATCTGTCACTCCTTCCCCAGTTTTCGTCGTACGAGTATGTAGGCTGCCACATTACCCACCGTGTCAATCCAGATACCATTTTCTGGATTATTAGCGTACTCGCAAAACTGCTCAAGTGTTTTGAGATAGGTTGTTTGAAAACCGGATTCGCCCATCTCATGGCCAGCCAGGATGAGCCAGCGCCCCTCTTCCTTGACTTTCTGGATCAGATCGAGCAATTGTTCGAAGGATTTGTTATCCGCTTCCATGGCAAGAAGCTGCGCCATATCACAGAACCAGGGATCATTGGAATCTTCGTTCAGCCACTTGCGTCCGGTGAGGAACCACTTTGCAACGAGCGGCACATAACTACCCGTTTCCGTACCGCGGCCTACAAATGTCTGCCCGCAGGGATAGGCAAATGATTTGGGTTGCACATCCAGAAGGGAAGTTATTAAGGTGTTGGCATCATCCAGCTCTTTTGC
Source organism: Candidatus Zhuqueibacterota bacterium (assembly GCA_013202295.1). Taxonomy (GTDB): domain Bacteria; phylum Zhuqueibacterota; class QNDG01; order QNDG01; family JABMRT01; genus JABMRT01. Next base: position 51,842 of record JABMRT010000268.1, on the reverse strand, counting down.
CATTTTTTTCAGGGAGTAGTCTTCAAGAGCCTTGTGCCGGGCGAATGCGTAATTACCCGTACAGGGATGATTCATCGTATGGTTCCCGATTTCATGACCGTTTGCCACGGCCTTTTTCCATCCATCGAGCCGTTTTTTTAAATCATCTGGAGATATATAGAAAGTCGCTTTAATATCATACCGATCGAGCAGTGGAATACCGGAATCGATCTGACTGAGACGGGCATCATCAAAAGTCAGACTGATCGCACATATTTTCCCCTCAGGCCAGGGAAACGGTTTTTCATCCAGATCCAAAGATTTCACTTCATACTGGGCCAATGCCAATCCTGCCGTTAATCCCATAATAAGCAGCAGGCAAAAAACTCGAACCTCGGAATACTGAATCCTCATATCTTCTCCTCGGATTAATCTGTTTCACGCTGTCTATCGAGGCAACCGCTTCAAATCGAGCATCACATGCTGGGGATCATAATCTTCTTTACTTTTTACTGCATTGAGGAATTTCACCTAAAGGCCGAAATGGCTGGATACTGGCTCATACTTAAATCCTAATTACAGATCCCCTTTCCAGTCGCAGCCCAATAAATCCCGCCTACAATGTGTGCAAGAAATATTTCATCCAAATATAATCCAGGCATATGTCCCAAAGCCGTATAAAATGAACGACCGCCATTAAATTCCTGATACCAGGCAATCGGATGGAAATCTCCCATACCTTTCATCTCCCCGCGCCCCCAGTCCTTCTTCGGATCATAGGTTGATTCATCTACTGTCATCAGTACATTTAGAGAATTTGCCAATGGTTCTGTTTCAAACGTGTACCATTCATCAGACCATAGCCATTGATCGGGTAAATGCATGGTTGCCGGGAATTTTTTATCGAGCACCCGCAGAACGCCAAACTGGACTTCTGGATGTTCGCTGAACACGCGACCCACGAGTTGAGTGTACCATGTCCATTTTTTGTCCGTTACCGAAGCAGCATGAATGCCAACAAACCCGCCACCGTTGGCGATATATTTTTCAAAGTTAACTTTTTGTATTTCACTAAAATCATCTGCATTAGAATTTAAAAAAACGATTGCAGCAAAATTAAAGAACTTCTCTTCGTTGAAAATTTTATTATCCTGTGTCCAGGTAAGTCCAAACTGATATTTTTCTGCCATTTTCTCCAATGATTGAATTGCAGTCGGTATGGCGGGACCGTGCCAGAAATCTGGAGCGGCATAGACCAGCACATCAAATTGATTATCGGTTTGGGCTTCAAGATTGAATGCACCGAATAAAATGAGGATACCAAATATCATTCTGTTCGTTTTCATTCTTGTCACTCCTTTTTAATTTGGATATCGCTCTTTCGACTGTATAGGATATTAATCCATTGGTTTAATTCTGATGTTTCGCCAGCGAACCTGATAGGGTGTGGGATCATCACCCACATCATGAACCTGTAAACCGATCACACCACATTGTGTCATTGAGTCTTGGAGATCAGCACAGGGAATATCATTTATAAAAGTTTTAATTGAACTTCCAATACACTCAATTCTATAAGTATTCCATTGTTTATCTTTAAATGCTTTGCTGGCCTTCGGATCATCGCTCACATCCTGCAACATAAACGCTCGTCTGGCTTCGTCATAAATGCCTCCTGATGATCCGCGCTTTTCTGTGGCAATTTCAGCCTGATACCCGTATACCCTGTCTTTAGGAATAACCAGTTTATTGTTCTGACCCTGATTATCCCTGAACCAAAATGTTTTCTCTTCATTTGCGATTTTACTTCTAAACTGCACTCCCGAGTTAAGTTCAGGATCTTCCAGTTTTACTTCAAATTCTAAAATAAAATTGCAATATTCCTTATCCGTACATAAAAATGTATTGGGACTTCCTTTGACTGCTGTGCCTACAATAGTACCATCCTCAACATGGTATTTGCCATATCCACTATGAACAGACCAGCCAGACAGTGTCTCTTTATCAAACAAATCGATCCATTGATCATCACTTTTTTTACTGTACCCTGATTCGATTCCAACACTCATAATGAACAATAAAAGGATTAAAGTTGAAGTTTTAAATTTGTACATCATTTCCTCCTTATAATCTATAATCTTGATGACAGATAATTAAGTTTATTATAGTTTCCAGCCATTCTGATACTCAGGAAAAATATATTGCTCGGCATCAGGATGGTTAGTCACTTTCATACTTGTCCAATCCCAATATAATTTTTTTTCTATCCGCATTGCTACTACACCGGATAGAATGGCTTCGATGAAAGGACCCGAATAGCTCCAGTCTGAACTGGCTTTTCCCCCGGTCATGCAAGCGTTTATCCAGTCGCGATAAATGCCTCCCACACGGGGTAATGTTTTCGGTGGTCTTGAATATTCTTTCATCTTACTTTCAGGAATGAGTCGTGGATTACCGGCCCAACCCGGGCACATAATTTTTCCTTTTTCACCAACAAACAAAATACCATTTCCATTCCCTGATAAATCACGTCCTGGTTCCAGTTCCTCTGGGCGCGGAGGCATCAAGCCTTCGTACCAGATTAGCCGTACAGGGGGTTGATTTCCCCGCGCAGGAAACTGATAATGAACGATAGATACATAAGGCCTTTTTACACGATCGCCCCAGGCAGAGCGGGCTTCCACCCATTCTGGATATCCAAGGTCCAATGCGAAGAAAGCCGGATCCATATTGTGGGATCCCATATCTCCGATCTTTGATGTCCCGAAGTCCCAGTAATACCGCCAGCCGCAAGGCGTGTATTCAGGATGATAAGGTCTATAAGGTGCAGGGCCAATCCACAAATCCCAATCCAAATCTTTGGGTATCGGAGGCTGATCAGCCGGTCGCCCTGAAGCGGACCGATTCGGTCCATTGCTCCAAGCGTGTACTTCGGTGACCGGCCCGATAACACCATCCTGAATCCATTCACGGGTCAGCCGTATGCCTTCATCCCCATGCCCCTGATGTCCAAGCTGGGTCACGATCCCTGCTTTTTCGGCAGCCTCTGTTAACTTTCTCACTTCCGAAATCGTACGAGCCAGTGGTTTTTCAATGTAAACATGTTTTTTTCTATCAATCGCGGCCATGGCGGTAATGGCATGCGTATGATCCGGTGTGGATATCACGACAGCATCATAATCCTTTTCCTGATCCAGCATCCTGCGATAATCAACGTATACCCTGCATTCATGATATTCTGCTGTGGCCGGATTGCTTGCATAATGTCTGCTGATTCGGTCATAGGTGGGTTTCCTCCCTCCGGGCTCTTCATGATAGAAACGGCTATAATCGGCCCATTCTGCAGTGTCTGCGATCGCGACAATCTGCACATCATTCTGCTGTAGCAGGTTCTTTGTGTTTTGCATGCCCTGGCCCCCCACACCAATCATGGCCACGTTGAGTTTGTCGCTTGGTGGAGTAAATCCAGCACCGCCCAATACATGCCGGGGAACCAAGGTGGCAGCAGCCACGGCTGATCCCGTCTTGTTTAAAAACTGACGTCTTGATAAGGGATTCATTTGATTCTGAGACGACTTTTTGCCTTCAGATTTCATAATTCAATCCTTTTTTTTATGTGACATATCAGAATTGTCAATTGAAACACTATTTTTATTTCATCAAGATCATTTTACTCACAGCTATATTCTCACCCGCAATAATTCTAACGATATACACTCCTGACAAAATCGGATTGTTATACCTATTCAAACCATCCCATACGACCTCATTAAATCCAGCTGGCATATTGTTATCCACAAGCGTATCGATTTCACGACCTCGTATATCATATATTCTCAAAGTGACATCAACATCATTCGACAGATCAAACTGGAGTTTTGTTGATTGATTAAATGGATTTGGATAATTTCCTTTAAAGATAAACTTTGGATGCAGAGCGGATTTTTCATTCTCCACACGAGATACTGGCCCATAGTTAGCAACCACCATATTCCAGTACTTCAACGTTGGAACAGTAAACCAGACCATATCACCGTCCTGCTGGAATGTGAGATCCTGCGCAACACCACCTCCGATGTCCGGCGATGCCAGCCAGAGCGAGTTAACTTCTTCGGAAGCTGTGAAGAAAACTTGAATATCTCTTAACATATCCGGTTCAGGCTGGTCTCCGTCATCATCTCTCCAATTCAAGGTTGTGGCATTTTCAAAATTGATCATATGAAATATTTGAGTGTTTTCCACCATTTTTGAAAAACTCCAGATGCTGCCTTTACGCAGCGTATTCCGGATAGACACATCCCCTTCGGATTGCAAGTAATCCTGTGTGAAATCACCACCATCGCGTAACAGGTTTTGGTAGGCCACCAAAAAATCATAATAACCGATAAGCTGTTCATCCAGCCCACCTGGCATCTGTAAATTGTCGTTGGGAAAATATTCGTTCGCCAGCATGTGCTCACCTAGCTCGAGGTGTGCACCTCCCGCGGCAAAAATCACAGCATCGGTCAGAAGAACACCGGGCGCATTGAACAGCCCCGGCTGTGTGGATTGAGGTTTATTGACATAGGCGGCAAGCACCGTTGCCAAATTTCCATTTGACCATGAATTGTTTTGTAGAATGATGGATACAAGCGTATTATAGCTGTCGTTTGGCGACCAAACTTCTGTGTAGAGAAAATCAACCGGACTTTCTGCAATCTCGGATTGACCGTATTGATTGACGGCGTTTATGACCAGTGATGTATTAAGCGTATTTTTTACTTCGTGAATAAACGGATAATAAGTATCCGGCAAAAACACGTTCTGCCCTGTATGGTCATACAGTGTGCCCCTGTCCCCCAACTGATCAATATGCCATCCGTCAAATGCAAACACACCCAGTGCATCCTGTGTTTGTCCGATGATATAATCCACCCACTCTGGATTGGATGGATCAATGAGATAAATATCACTGGCCCAGGAAGAAGGCAAATCATGAAAATCGGGTTGACGGTGATTTTGATCCCGGAACAGCCGCCAATAGTTCTGCACACCATCCAGGGCCGCATCCTCATATGCTCCATACAGCAAATTGTACGACAGGGCCATCATGTTTCGTGCGTGCGCTGCCTCAATAAAGCCGGTGACAGTTGAAAAATAATTTATGCGGTTGGCAATGTCATTCCATGTCGATGCCGGATTTTCAGGTTTTCCCTTCAATGGCATATGATGTTTGTAATGCCAGTCGTAAAATTGAAGACCATTGATGTGATAGCGGTTCAGCTTCTCAATGATCCCTTCAATTTGAGAAGTGCTCAGGTAAGAATACTTGGACAAAAAGCCATATCGAGGAAATTTCGACCAATCCGAAGAGAGATCAATAGCAATCGTAACTGTATCCGGTTTTTCAACACCGTTCTGAAGTACGATCTCGGTGAGATAGCCTCTGTAATCCGTTTGCGGTGGCTGCCACTGCCAAGTGAAGGGATGGGTATCAATAGTCAGAGTCTGACTGTTTACTTCATCATTCATGTAATAATATGAAATGTACAGAGATGCACCTGCTATATCTTCATCAAACTGCACACTAAACCTAACAGTCTCGCCAGGAGAGTATCGAGCTTTATCCGTAATAACGGATTCGATAACAGATGCACCGACGATAGCAGAAAGACTCCACAAAATTAGTGCAATCCGGATTTTTGTTTTACTCTCTGGCAAATCGGTTTTCCTATGTATCCAGTCACAAGTGAAACGGAGTGCTTTATTTTACCAGAATCACCTTTTTCATCACACAAAACTCTTCGGTTTGCAGACGGAATACGTACACACCGCTGGGTAAAGAGGTCGCGTTAAACGTTTCCGAATACTTTCCCTGTTGTTGCAATTGTTTCACGAGCGTTGCCACTTTTTGTCCCTTCAGATTATATACAGACAGGTCAACAGAAGCTGGTTTATGCAGGTTATAAACAAGGGTTGTGGAAGGATTAAAGGGATTAGGGTAATTTTGGAGGAGCCGTATATCGTCCGGTTTTATCGCTTCTCTGTCTTCCACTCCAGTGACAGCTTCGATAACGCCAAACCGGTTCAGAATTTCCGGCTGCCCCCCCACTTTGATATTGATCCAGTGGTCGGTACCATGCATTTCATTGTCGAGAGGACTCACCCCTCCATTCGCTTCAAGCGCACCCGAGTAATAAGCGCCGTATTTGAATAAACCGGGGCCGCCTTCATTTCCAGCCGGGAATTCGACTTGTGCTGAAAAAATGAAATCCCCTGCAAGCTTATCACCATTTTGGCCGTCATCCCGAAGCACATGTAATGTTTTATCTGTGCCTAGGGTGTCCGTGGGCAGCCAGTTGCCAGCCCATGCCCCCAGCGCTGAGTTTTGACCTTTCAGTCCCACCCATTCAACTGTGGCAGGATCAATGACTTCCTGTGTATAAAAATTGGTCGCTTGTTTCATATCCACCTGAAATAGAATGGATACTCCCTCTTCAAGAACAGGCTGGATCGGAAAAATGTTGGGTTTGAATTCGATATCCTCGACATGTCCATGCTCCTGGATCGTATACCAGTAATCCGGTGAAATTTCCCAGCCGTCATTAAAGAAATTGCCCCCCGGTTCCGCTTTGCATTTCCATTTAGTCGAGTCGCCCTCCTGACCCTCTATGACCATAATCGCCATAAAGATTCCGGGATTAAAGGGATCCTCCTCAAACCGGCGTTCACTTTCATCTTCAAGCACAACAGCACCGACCCAGTCCAGGCCCATCAAGTTCATAGTGTTTACTGCAGGATCAAAAAATCCAAGGCCGCTGCCATAGATATCCGTTAAATCGGCCGTAAAATACAATTCATTGACCACTTCATCGGCTTTGGCGTGGATGGGTAAAAGAATGCTGATACACAGCAAAACAGTTAGGACAGAACGATTCATAAGAAACACCTCCCATTCAAGTTAGATAATTTTCTGTCGGTATGTAGAAAAAGCCACGACGTCTCATTTCAATCCGGACATTTTCCTCTGAACCGCAATCTTTTTCCTCACATTTTTCAAGGATTTTATTGGGAGTGCGATTGTTTCAAAAAGGGAAGCCATACTCAGATCCTAATCCTTCACAACAAAACGAAAAAGGCGTTTATCTACTTACCAAGCCTTTGGAGTGGCGTCTCCCAGAATCCCTGTCTGCCGACAGGCAGAAAACTGGGGACACACGGATTTACAATCCGCGGGAAAGCAAGTTAAGTTTAATAATTACCTATCAAACTAAATTGCAACCTATTGTTTTGTTCATATGTGTCCATACCGCCATTTACCACCGGAATAAAGAACTATTCTGGTATTAAGAAAGAAATTCATTATTTGAATAATAAATACAAATCCGACATCACAAGTCAGTTTATACCTAATGCCTTCTTTATTTTGTAGAAAATTGCCGTGTTCTCATAAATACCCATGAATAACTCTGCCTTCGGACCTGCCGCAAACACAGGAACCATGACACCTGTATGACCGCCTGTGGTATAATCTGCTTTCACATAACCAGTCTGCATCGATCCATCTTCAACCGCCATCCCGCCTGTCTCATGATCAGCGGTTAGAATAATAAGAGTCTCTCCCTCTTTTACGGCGAACTCGAGCGCCTTTCCTATGCAAAGATCCAGATCGAGCATGTCTTCGATCACATATCCTGTGTTACTTCCATGCGCTCCCCAGTCGATCTGCGAACCTTCTACCATTAGAAAAAAACCTTTCTCATTCTGACTGAGTATTTTAATGGCAAGCTCCGTGGCTTTGGGCAGCATCCCATTCCGCTTACTTGCTCTCAGATTTGATTCCTCGGCAGTGAACACCGCAAGGGGGCCAGTCTCCACATCAAACGCTGCATCTAAATCACTGAGAACCTGATATCCTTTGTTCTCCAAATCATGGATTAAATTGAATCCATCTTCACGTTTATCGAAAAAACGCTGACCACCACCAATGAACACGTCAATGTCTGTGTTCATAAAATCTTTTGCAATCTCAAAATCAAGACTTCTGGATTTCTGGTGTGCAATAAAGGACGCAGGCGTTGCATGAGTGATTGAGGATGTGGCCACCAATCCGGTTGCCAGGCCTTCTTTTTCAGCCAATTCTAGAATAGTTTTCACCGGGAGAGAATCCACATCCACAGCGATTGCACCGTTGTATGTCTTGACACCAGTAGACAAGGCTGTTCCTCCGGCTGCTGAATCGGTAACATAGCGCGTCGCAGGCTGCGTTTTTGAAAAGCCGATGGTTTTCAGATTGAGCAGGTTCAGCTTGCCTTTATTGGCTGTTAAGCCGGAGAAAACGTGTGTAACGCCCATTCCGTCACCAATAAAAAGGATAATGTTTTTTACACGTTTTTGCTGCACCAATTTCTGTACATCCACATCAACCGGATCATAGAAGCGCTCATTCAGATACGTCTTCAAAGAATCTGCAGTGGAATCGGTGGATTGAGTAAATCCCAATCCGGTTTGGATCAGGATAAAGATGGCGCCTAGATGAAGGATCAATCGATTCATTTCTTACCTCTTCAAGTTAGATTCATGGATATTTTCAATAAAATATAAAATAAATTGCACAAAGTAAATCTGTATCCCAAATCAGTCGTGAAAACTCAAATATCTTCCTTTTCTGGATTCGATTTTAAGATTGATTTTATACCAACCATCACCAGCATCTTCAACCGGAATTACTTCATCTGTCGCAAGATCAAAGGCAGATCGGGAGGGTTGTTGAAGCTTGATGTAAAATGATTTTTCGACAGGATTCTTGAGATGGCTATAAACCAGAAAATAATCTTTATCGCCCTGATGGACCAATGATTTATAGATATTGAGATGATCGGATTTTATCTCCTTTGAGGTTAATCCCATATACTCCGCAATCCGAACAAGTGTATGATCCCCAATCCGATCCTGTTCAAAATAATTTCGTCTGCCGTTAAAAGAGTCTTCTTCATCGTCCCATCCGGCTAGCAAAATGGCTCCTTTGCCGAATGGACGTTTTACCAGAACAGGTTCGCCAGTTTCATCCCTCAGCAACACTTCGCCCTCAGCATCAATCGAAACCGCCTGTCCGGTTGATATCCCGCCACCAAATGCCGCTGGATATTCGACGGTCCTCGTTTTTCGTTCACCATATCGGACATCCTCCAAAGCCATCACCTGCCGAAGGAATGTCATCTGCACAGGCGTGCGACCGATCAGACAGGTTTTGGGATATACCACAATCGTTAATCCCTTTTCAACACTCTCACGAATGAGCCAGTACCAGTGTTCATCCATGGGAAGCAAGGAGCCTTTGGTTGTGACTGTACCCACAGATGACTGCAATTCATCGTTGGGAAGGGCCAGCAGTTTGTAACAGGAAAAATCAAAGCGATGCTGACTGCAGAGCAAGTCGACTCCCTGATCCATGCGTACGGCCACCTGGCAGTTGGATTGAAACACGTTCCATGATGTCTTGTCAATGACCGCGATTTCAGCTGGAGTTTGGGAGGCGCCCATAATAGTCCGTCGAATGAATCCGATGCGGGCAATACCGTCTGCATCGCAGGCAATGTCTGGCGCAGGAATACTGAAATAATTAGAATTGTACCGGAGTGATCCGAACAGGGCATCGTCATATTCCTTATAGGTACCACCAACCTGCCATGGCTCGCCACCCCACTCAGGCCCGGCATTGTGGAGCCGCGTATATTTTTTATCGTACTTTTGCTCTTCGTTCCAGTGCCGTTTCTTCACATCATACCAGCTTGCACTTAAATCGGAGATCGATCCGAGTCCATGCCCAGGGGGATCCGACGCCACTTTGTCGGGCGCATTTCTGGTACAGATTTCAGCGACATTTTCCATGCCGTTTTGCACACTCCAACGGCGAAAATTGAGATAAATCCGCCACGGTTCTTGTTCCTCAACCAGAGGAACAGGCACGTCATCCCAGGAAGTGAATTCTTTGTCGTACAGTCGGGAGGTTTTAGCCAGATCATAATCCATGTCCTGACGCAGGTATTTGGCAAATGCCTCACGCTCGTAATCAGAATAGTCGAACAAATGCGGGGGATTCACATAATAATTATAGCCATAAGGAAAATCTGAATTACCAAAATCGAGCACAAAGCGATCCAGGGCCGGTGCATTGGCAAACTCTTTTGTAAATCCGTCGATCATACCAAAGTAATGCTGCCGGTAGAATGGGCTCCACAGGGTGGGATGAAATCCTTTGTTGCCATCACGATCAATGGCCGGTTCTTTTAATGACCACCAGGGCACGCCACCATCACCGAGACCGGATCCTCTTGTGGTTGCGAACATCCAGAAGAAAACCTTCAGATTTTCCTGCTCCGCAAATTTCAACATATCAGCAGGGATGCGCCAGTCATATTGCCCTGGTTCCGGTTCTACATCCTCCCACGGAATATTTGCCCGGACATATTGAGAACCCTTTTTCATCATTTCTTTCACAAAATATTTATACGACTCACTCACCTGCGGTTCCTGAAAAGCCCAGTACATGGAAAAGCCAAACCCCCTGGAATCTGACGCTTCTTTCGGGAATACAAATTCCTCAACCTGGTCAAGCTGAATGGCTTGTTCGTTCAATTTAGCGGATAGAATATACTTATAACTGCCGAATGATTGAGCGGCATCGATCGAAGCCACTTCCAGAATTTGACGAGCCGGGATAATCACATCGTTCTTTGAATATACGAGTTTGTTCTGTCTGGATTCGAACAGATCGAGATTTTTTAACAGGATTTGTTGATCGGATAAATTCCGAATACGCAAGGTTATCTTTTTCCCGGTTCCCTCGCGATGGACAGGTATCAGGTCAATATGGCCGGCAATGTCTGGACGATTAAGAATCCATTGCGAAAATCGCCATACCACCGTATCGATCCCCTTCCAGTCCCGCGTCAATATACCGGGATTGTATGTCCATTCCATCTGATAGGCGCCGTCCACATTTTCGCGCGGCTCACCGCCGTTTGCACCGATGATGCCGAATCGTGATCCGAGAAATTTGCCCTTCCGCTCAACAGCGACGACAATCGGCTCGGCCGAGGAGGTCGAATTGTTTTGAAGGAGATCATATGTTTTATCCGGGGGATACGCCGTGGTCTTCACACCGACCACATTCTTTTCCTTAAAATATTCGAGATCCGGAAGATCATCAAATATTTCCTTGCCTTTTAGAGTCAATCCCTCAACTTTCATCCCTTCACCGGATCGTGTCAGATGCAGCAGAGAGGACTGCATATTCCGCAATGGATACCATTTGTCTTTATTCGGGTGGTCTCCAAGGATCAGAATCCCACCTCCGTTTTCGTGAAAAGACACCAGACGCTCCAATGCCTTCTCTGAAAAGTTGCCCTGAATATAGGGAAGGATCAACAGCTGGGTCTGATCTCTTGACAAGGTTTCCAAAGCCTGATGATCAATTATTTTAAATGATCGATTCTTCTCCTTTAACAATCGGGCAACATCATCTGCATGATAGGTTTTATGAGCCTTGAATGCCGGATCTTTGAAAATATAAATCGGCAATTCCTGACTGAAAAGCGAAGACACTACGAATAAGAGAATCACAAGGGCCAATAGCCTTTTCTGTAACATATTCATTCACTCCGATTATTTTATAAAGGTTAACACGTTCTCTTTGTCCAAAATGTGTGCAGATACGCCCCATCCACCGCCTTTTTGACTGACCTTGATTAACAATTCATTGGCACCCTGATTGAATTCGGCAAACAGAAAATCCTGACCCGGCACCACACCCCGCGCTTCATTGTGGCGATAAATTTCCTGACCGTTTATCCAAACAACAATACCGTCGTCACTTCCCAAAAGTAAGGGCAAAACAGTATCTTTTAACGATTTAATTGTAGTATAACAATAAACAATGCCATATTCATGTTCTTTAAACAATTGATTAAAATCAAATTGATTACCGGCATTGAGTTTCATTTTCTTCCAGTGTATGGATTCTCCCTGAACACCCGGATAGGATGTATCTAAATCCACAGTATTTTCAGGAGGATACATGGCATCAAAACCCTTGTCATCCGTATTTTCAAAGGAACCTAAAACATACCAGTTATTGATAGCACCGCCGGATACCTTCTCAGATTCTGAGAGAGCAATTAAATTCTTACGCAGAGGCTCCCGCTCACGCAATTTAAAACCATGAACCATATTCAGCCACATGTCCCATTGGGAGAAATCACCCAGCAAAAACATCATGGGATAATAAACAGATTCAGCCTGAGGGGTTTGAGCTGACTTGATCAACTTTTCAATATTTTTTATTATAGATGGAGATGCCAAATCTTCAGATTGAACCGTTTCGAAGAAATATTTCTTGATTGCCTCGGCATATTGACTTTCCGGGAAATAATTCAAAAATTGAATTGCATCGGCATAATTTGTAAATGCACTGTTTTGATCTTTGATGGCCTGATAAAATGCATTTTCCAAATTCAAACGAATATTTGTATTTTTAAATCCGGTGGGCAATCGGACATCTTCCCAGCGTTCTGATTCCAACCCTTCAATATCAACCCGTAATGCCGGCAAAGGAACCATTTGATCAAAAGGTACAATCCCAGAAAATTGAAAAGGGATGGACTCTCCAGGTTGAATAACATGGGTTATATTACTTTCTTTAAAAAACCACTGCGTTCCGCTCTCCCAGCGAACATTGACTTGAACCGGAATCTGAAACGATGTCGGCAGAACAAAGTCGCAGGAGAATGCCATTTTACCATTCTCTTCCTGAAGCCAGGATACAGAAAATTGCTTTTTAAGCGCTTCTTCAAGTAAAATCATTTCATAGGAAATAAAAGATTCAGGTGCTATCATTTCATCTTTATGCATTCCCCATGTATCAAAGACCTTTCCATCCACATTAACCGCACGCCCGATCAAATGATCACCCTGAATATCAAACACCGTATAATGATAAATGCTTCTTCTCTGGGCGACATAATCTTCATGCGTAGTTGGATAAAGAGGAGCGCCTCCTCCGGCCGAAATAATGTAAGTCACACCATTCTGCTCTTCGGCTGTAAGGCCAATCGGTAACGATCTATAATAATAATGGTCATCCCCGTTAATGACGATATCGACATTGTACTTTTCGAACAAAGGGTGCCAGTGCCAGCGCAGATAATAAGTATCGCGCCATTTGTTTGCATTAAAAAGTGGATGATGAAACATGGCAATAATCCATTTGGCATCCTGATGGGTTTCGAGATCGTTAACCAACCATTCATATTGCTCAGTTCCCGGCTCACCTGGCTGATTGCTATCTAATCCGATGATATGCACCGGACCATAATCCTGAGACCACCAGGCTTCGTTATTGTTAAGTGCATAAAAATTATAATAATAAACCGCATTACGCTCGTGATTCCCTAAAACGGTTAAGATGGGCACTTCGGGACCAAAAGGTGCAATGGGATCAAAAAACTCCGGTTTCCAGGAGGCTTCATCATCACCATACATCACAAAATCACCGGAGTGTAAAATTAAATCCGGTTTCTCCTCCGCAACCAATTGAGCGATTTGATGATGCACCTTTGGATTGCTACGTGAATCTCCATAAGTAACAATCTTTATATTTTCTTCATCTCGTGTAGGCGATGTTTTAAATTGCCAGGTTTTTGTTTTTTCCTCATCCCATAAACATCGATAATAATAGGATTGTCCGACTTCTAATCCCTTTAATTTAATTTCATGCAATTTTTTAGAGGAAGATTCCTTCTGAGATAACGTCATTTGATCTATCGAGAGTCCATATTGAATTTCGCCCTGACAGGATTCAGTCGTTTTCCACATGATGACGATGCTGGATTGAGATACATTTTGTAAATAGGGCTGAATATAAAGAGACTCGGGGAGATCGCCAGCTAGAAGCATTTTTGTCAGAATAAATAATAAAGGGATCCATTTGAAATTCATTGTCATCTCCAGATTTAATTTTCTCTCATTGAAATTCATACTGTCCAAACCGTTTCCAGGCTTCAATCATTGCAAGATAGTTTTCTGAAGGGGTCTCCTCTTGCACAGCATTGGAGGCACCTAGTACCAGACCGCCGCCAGACTTATTTTCTTCCAGGAGTGCTCGTGTGGATTCATAAACCGTTTCTGGCGTTCCGGTTAAAAGGAGGCCGCAGTCGACATTACCGCAGAGACAGATTCGCCCGGCCACCTTCCCTTTAACCGTTTTCATATCCATGCCCGCGACGGGATCAATAGCCTGCAGGGCATGAATATCGCTGTCAGCGATCTGATCAAGAGTAGGCATCAGGTTCCCATCTGAATGGAGAATGCAGAATTTTTGCATCGACCTGATTGTTGTCGCCCAGTCAGAAAGATATGGCAGAATGAGCCGCTGCATCTGATCGGGATTAAAGTAAGGGCCATGATTGTCCGCCAGATCCGATGCTGAATAAACCGTATCAATACCACAGTCAAATAAATGACGCGCTGTTTCGAGTCCTGCATTAAGGCACGATTTGGCGCGACTTTCGATTTTTTCAGGATATTCCAGAAGCTCACAGGAAAATGTCACATATTCGTCTGCGGATGGCATGGCCAGAATGCCGCCCGATCCAGCAATGAGCATCAGGTTGTCGGGAGCCATTTTTTTGAGGATACGGATCTGTTCATAGCGTGCCTTTTCAGGAAGCCAGAAATAAGCCGGATGTCCGGGTGCCACTTCCCAGTATCCACCGGGAACAGTGATAGCCGAAAAGTAAAGTTTCTCAGCCACATCAATCATCACCTCAGCATTGTTGTGCAGAACTTTATCCTGCTGGCTCGAGGGAAGATTCTGAAAAGCTGTTCCCACAATAACGGAATTTTTATGAAATAAATTCCATGGGTGAAATTCCAGCTCCCAGACAGGTACGGCTGTATAAGGCTGCCCTCCGTTCAGGGCAATGATCATATCCTGTTTTTGAAGCATCACATATCGTCTCGATAATTCTCATAATGATCTAATTTTATTTAGCAAACAATAGTCTTTTAACTTCCGAGAAGGTCATTGAATGGTTAGTTGCTTTTATTTTACATAAATAAACGCCATTTGCAACCTGAATCCCTGACTCGTTCAAAGCATCCCATCTAACAGTATATGTGCCAGCTGACTGTTTTTTATTCACCAACGTTTTTATCTTTTGTCCCTTGATGTTATAAATATCCAGCCTGACTGTTGAATTTTCTGGTAGAAAATAACGAATAGTGGTAACAGGATTAAACGGATTGGGATAATTTTGAAGCAGTTTTATAGATGCCGGCGCATCAAGGTGTTCTTTTTTTTTAACCGTACTATGCACCGTGTCTGGCTCATAAAACGAGCTGAGAAAACCATACATGCATACATTCAGAGCCATGGTCTCCCAGGTTGTAAACTCATTCGCGCCGATGAAAGACCAGCCATCAGAATAACGTCGTTGTTCAGGCAGAGTATCGATTTCAGGATAGATCTTTTCCCATACAGCTCGCTCCCAATTTACATCATTAGGATCAGCCACAGGTCCATACACTACAATACCTGGCACATTGCCTTTACCCGCCTGATAAGTGAAATAAGAATCCAGTTGAAGCGGACAGTTTGGCGGATTGTCACCCAGACCAGTCACATAACATTTCCCGAGTGGATTCAAACCCAGGCTATAATCTGCGAGCAGACTCACGCCATCCAGATATTCCTGATCGCCTGTAAGACGATACATTAGTATCATGGGCTCTGCATATCGCCCCTGATTGGTAGCCGTGCCCCATGCCAGACCAGGTGTATCACCAATAGGATACGGCTGATTCATCACCACATTCAGTTGAGTTTGCGCCGCGTCTTGAATCAACTGAGACAATTCTGTCTGGATACCGGGATCGACTTCCCTGTCTGTGATCAGATAACCGAAAAAGTAGGGCGTAAAAATCATCCCGTCTTTGATCGTATTAAGATTCCACCAGACAGGATTATACTGTTCCGGCCATCCGGGATTCCCCAGAAGATACCCGGCATGAGTCTTGAAAGCATCATGGTATTCGGCAGCACCGGTGGCCAGATAGAGCTGAAGAGAAGCATACATTTTCTGTGCATCATGTGCGGTAGCAAGATCGTGGCTCTCCAGATACTCCCATGCCCTCACGGCCCGATCCTGAAGCGAGTCAGCCCGTTGTGAATCAAAGGAACGCACAAGACGGGATGCATGGGCGAATAGTCCGGCGCCGACGGCAGTCGTGTGTCCATAGATCCGGTATGTGCGATAAATCAGATGATCGGTCTCTGCGTTGACTACGCCGTACTCAGGGTGTCGGTTTGCTTCGGTTCCACCACGAATCCCTCCGCTCTCATCCTGAAGATATTCCCATACCAGAATACTCCACAACGTTTCATCGAGCCAGTCAGGGATGCCATTTCCGGATTCAGGCAGCAGATATTGCTTATCCGCAAAATGATCGGGAAATGCTTCATAAAGATTCAGCATCCAGGCCGGGATTAAAGTGTGGCCGAATCGGCGATCAAAGTCACCCGCATCATGATATCCACCGTGAATTTCCATGACATCACCGCGATCAGTAATGAAGCCATCCGGATCGGCCTCAGTGATCTCCACTGATGTGTGACAGGTTCCTCGTGTGAAGGAGGTAAAAGGCGCTTCGAGTGCAATGCCGCAACGCTGGTGATAAAGCCCGCGCGTATGTACATAAGCGATTTCTTTGGTGCTGGTTTCACCAACACCGAATTCGTAAGATCTTCCGAATCCAGGAATGGAGATATAGTATGGTCCCCCATCGGTTAGACCGGACAGATCCATGCGATATACATATTCTCCGCTGCCCCGTTCTTGAATAGCGCTGGGAGAAGGATCTGTGTCATCGCCCCAATAGGTCACATCTCCGGACAATACAATTTCATCCGAGGATGCATCCACCACATCATAGGTGGGCAAGGATATCAGTTCCTGAGGACCCAGATCTCCGAGGAAAATTCCAAGATTGGCATAGCGCACAGTACCGAACTCAAAATATCCGGTTTGATTCACCTTGATCGATTCACACAATGATGCGCGTGAATTGAATTCCAAGGTGTCGGGACCGTAAGGAGTCTCAATGATATAAATGGCGTCTTCAGTCAATTCAGAGGACAACTGCAGATACATATGATGGCGCTGGCTCAGGGGATATCTCGCACCCTGCGCTTTTTCTTCATACCACACATAGGAATAACGGCCAACCTGAGATGGTTCAGAATCATTAACCGGCCAAAGTGCAGAATCCTGCGAAGGCACCGCCTCTCCATCCACTGTTTCAATCACCACGACAATGACATCGGAGGATGCTGTACCGACATGGACAATTTGGCCAGCAAAGCACAACTGACTTAAACAGAATAAAAAAGCTGCACTGATATATTTTATCATCACTTTCTGTATGGCCACGTATTTTCCTTTCAATAGTTGCTGGATATTTTATACATCGATTGATTTTCCAGGTACTTTTAATCTAGTTTTGACAAAAAGGTGAGTCTCAATCCCCAATCATCATCCGTCGGAAAATCAGGAACTTTGATTCGACCCCATCGGTCAGTCTGAAGGATCGTGCCTCCAACCGGTATCCATTCACCTGTTCTCGGATTGAACCAATCCGCTTTATACAGTGAGTTGATCCTGGTTCCCCGTAAAACACTGGAGATACAGTCTCTTTCAAAATAAACGAGGAAGTAATCCCTTTCCTCAGTATAAGCACAATAGGCCCATCCCGTAAACGCCCTTAATTCATGCGTTTTATTGGGAGAAATCAGATCCGCATTGGGGATCAAATTCTGATATTTCTTCCCCTCGGAAAGAACAAATGTTTTTAAATGCTGTACATACGTTGCAGAAATCCATAAAAAGGCATCCCACATATACGGATCGGATCCCGACTCCACATCACCACCCCACAATCCCTGTGCGCCATAGATAATGCCGCCAAATCCACCTGAAAGGAAACTGCCATAAATCGCTGACCGTGTGTACAAGGCGTCCAGCTCAGTGCCACCAACCGGAACACTTTTATCTGTGCCGTAGCGTGTATCACTGAGCCCGGAATAATAAGGTTCACCATTAATGGCGGGCATAACCGGTTCATGATTAAAAATTTCTGTTAAGTACCAGTAGTACTCATGCTCCCGCCAGTTACCGGTTTGATGAAATGTGAGCCATTGATTGTTCTCGAATTGCCCGAAATTGATGAGTGATGACGGGGAGGCATTACAGGATACAAGCGTTCCAAATGGCGGTGCCCCGTATTTCTCAATCACAAAATTGCCCACATCATTGATATCCGACTCAGAGATGGCCATATGCCAGTGATCATAATGCATGGGACTGTAAAGACAATTATTGGCCTGATATCGCGACCAGACATACTGTATATAACGGGCATAGGAATCGGGCCAGTCATAAAAATGTTTCCACGCAGAACTGGCATCCCGCCGCATGATTTCAATAAAGGGAATAAATCCCTGATCATTTAAATAATCTATTTTTCGATCCATGTATTTAAAATATTCGGGATTAATCCGATCAACGTCCGGATAGACCTGTTCATAACCGGGAATTTTACCCGGAAACAGAAATGCGCGACCACCCTCATTATGCATATCTTTGGCCCGCATCCGGTCATGACGTTTCCCGCCGCGCATATCACCCTGATGCACCCAGGCTGAACGGACACCCAGATTGGCTTTTTCATCAAGAACGATTCTCCAGGGAGCTCCATCATCAGCCCATGCAGGAAATGCAGCTAACATGGCAATACAGTTAAATCCCTGTTTCTTTCTAAATTTAACATAATCTTTAAAACCAGCCGTGGGTCCTATGGGCCGGCTCTCGTCATCATCATACCAGGGGAAGCGGAATGTGGGAGTCGACCACCAGGTATCGCCCATCATAATAAAAGGAACGCCATCCGCATATTCAAAGGCATGACCATTCTCTGTAGGCTGAATATAACCACGCCGTGTTGACACGACTTCTTTATCTTTTTCCGTCCATGCAACTGCATTAAATTTGCCGGATTGATTCTTTAGACCCACATCATACTGATTAGAACCACTTATCCAGGACCATACACCCGGCGTTGTGGCTACGAGTCTCACCCTGTACACATTGTCACCATCCCAAAATCCGAAACACCGTTTATTAAAATCCGGTCCCTTTAAATCAACCCAGACCTCCACCTCTGTATATGGATTGTCATAGCTGTTCTGGCTCTGAAATTCCAATTCGACTTTTTCCCATACATGTACGTCTTGAGACATGAGATTAATAATAAGGATACTATTTCCAAGCAAAGTGAGTAGCATGACCTTATTCAAGTTCCGAGTCATAACAATTATTCCCATTCTAAAAGTGAAAAACAGCTGTCACAATTCTAAGATTTGTTCATCAATCTCCGACCAGACGGAATCCAATAAAATCATACGGGATGATGCTTGTGTTGATATAACGAAAAGTAGATCTGCACCGTATGGCCTCTTCCTTCCAGCTTCCTCCCCGAACCAGTCGATGTGTTCCGAGATTTGGTCCCGCAGGATTCTCGATGGGACATCGGGTATAATAATTTTTCCCATAATAATCTTGACACCATTCTGCGATGTTTCCGCTCATATCAAATAAACCCAGTGTATTAGCTTTCTTCGTACCGACAGGATGAGGCCCCTTGGAATCCGTATTCCCAGCATACCAGGCGACTGATTGAATCCGATTGCTACCGCTATAAATGGTTCCCTTACTTTTAGTCCCTCCACGGGCTGCGAATTCCCATTGGGCCTCTGTGGGCAAGTGGAATTTCATTCCGGTTTTTTGACTCAACCAGTCACAATAAGTAACAGCGTCATGCCAGGTTACATTAACAATCGGATATTCATCATGCCACCCCCAGGAAGGGACTTCAGGCATCGGATACCCCGTATCATCACAGAAAATTTTATATTGTTTGACATTGACCTCGGTTTTGCTCATCCTATAATCATTTAATCTGACCGTATGGACAGGTTTTTCATCTTCATCTGCAAGAACATGATTACTCCCCATCTGAAATTCGCCGCCCTGTATAAAAACCAGTTCCGGAACCAGGGACTGTTTGAATTGCCAGGTAAAGTCGGGATTCAGCAGCACCGTGTCACCCTCGATTGTCACCGCTCCAATCTGAGCATGCAGTAATTGTATGGGAATTACAATGATCCATAACAAAAAGATGTTCCGCTTCATGATTTCTTCCTCTTAAAAGAGTGATTCAAATTCTTTCCACAATGCGTCTCGCTTATTTTCTTGAATCTCAATGGTCCAGTTCACATTGGAAAGCACCTCTTCTGTTTCCTCAAAAGCAAAGGCTTCCCAGGGAACCTGACCCGGATTCATAAATTCTTTCCAGTTATTTTGTTCCAGCCATCGGCCGCTTGCAAAAGTCTCAATAAGCTGTTGATGGGGCGGATAATCGAGATACAGACTGCGGTGAATTTTTGGCAAACCGGGAGATGATATTTTCAGCATCGCGTTTACTGGCATATTAAAGGAGACCTGACCTTGCGTCACATCCAGTTCTTTAATTTTCCCCCCATACAGGAGAATCTCAATTTTTGCGTACTTTACTTTTCGTTTTGTCTCAGGATCCACCAATGTTAGCATAACATTCGCTTCTAAACACGGGGGGTCCTGGACGGCCTTCGGCCTGAAATAAAATGGACTTGTCATACAATTGGAATTTTCTTTCCGAACCTCACCCTTAAATTCCCCGGTCTGGATCTGCTCACACACAGCCATCACCTCAGCATTGCTGTGTAGAACTTTGTCCTGCTGATTCGAGGGAAGATTCTGAAAAGCTGTTCCAACAATAACTGAATTTTTGTGAAACAAATTCCATGGGTGAAATTCAAACTCCCAGATCGGAACGGCTGTAAAAGGCTGTCCCCGATTCAGGGCAAGGATCATTTCCTGTTTTTGATCTGCCATATCTGGTCCCCTGGAATAATTCAACTGCCTCTATGCTTTAACTCTAATTGATTTGATTTTATTTGGTAAACAACAGCTTCCTGACTTCTGTAAAGTTCTTTGACTGGCCGATGACCCTGATTTTATAAAAATAGACACCGCTCGATATCTGATCTCCTGAATTATTTAATGCATCCCACATCACAGTATAATAACCGGTAGACTGATGCGCCTTGACCAGTGATTTTATTTTTTCTCCCCGAATATTGAAGATATCCAGTTCGACCCATGCATTTTCAGAAATTGAATAGCGAATATGGGTTTGCGGATTGAACGGATTGGGGTAATTATTCTCAAGAATAAATGAACCGGGCAAGTTAGTTACATCTGACGAGACTTGACTGGTGGCATCACTGTAAACTTCAAACTCCCAAAGTGAATATCCCCAATTCGTTCCCCTGGCAGTGCCATACATACGAACATATCGTCCATTGCCTGACAATCCCGAAACTTCGTCAGTGCCGCCATTCCCCTCTGTCTCAGTATAAAGGGTGGTCCAATCAACAGCATCATCAGAAACCTGTATTTCATACTCACTGCCATAAGCTGCTTCCCAATGAAGGATGACTTGGTAAATGGGATAAATTGCTCCCAAATCCACATAGATCCACTGGGGGTCAGATCGATCGCTGGCCCATCGGGTTGACATGTCACCATCAACAGCATGTGAAGAATCGATATCACTACTTTCAATTGAAGACACATATACAGGACGGTTTAATGCAATATTCCCACCACTCAGCGTGCCGTATGCTTCATTCGAATAGTCAGAAATGCCATCGATGTTAAAAGCATAAACCCGATAATAATAGGTCATTCCCATAGAGAGATCGGTATCTGAGTAAATCGTTTCATCTACACCAACTTCAGCAATTTCAGACCAGTCAGATGCGTTGATTGTTTTCCGTTCAATTTTAAATCCATCTTCATCAGTGGCATTGTCCGTCCACGAAAGATCCATCTGACTGGAAGAAGAAGGTGTTACTGAAAGCTCACTTGGAGACAAAGGCCCCCCCAGTGTGTTGATCGAACTTTCGGCAGAATATTCAGAATTGCCACCGCTATTGTAGGCACGAACTCTGTAATAATAGGGTGTGGACGGCAAAAGTCCGTTGTCCGTAATGGATGTTGTATCTGTATTCACCGATGCAATTTGAGAATAGACTCCATTCTCTCCTGTTTTGCGTTCAATTTTAAATCCATGCTCATCATCAGAATTATCTGACCAGGAGACAGATATTTGATGGCTTGACAGAGCTCCTAAAGTCAATTCGTCGGGCACAGCAGGTGGATCCGCAATCACACCCCCTCCTCCTATAGAACTTAAAAATCCATACATGCAGATATTTAAAACCATGGTCGATTGAGGAGTAAATTCATTGGCACCCACAAAAGACCAGCCATCTGTATACCGGCGCTGCATGGGGAGAGATTCATAATTCGGATACACATGAGACCAAACCGCTTTTTCCCAGTTTGCATTACTGGGAGAACTCACAGGACCAAATACCACAATTCCTGGAACATTCCCTTTGCCTTCTTGGTGGGTAAAATAGGAATCCAGTTGAAGCGGACAATTGGGAGGATTGGAACCCAAACCCGTAACATAAACCTTGCCCAATGGATTTAAACCCAGAGTATAATCTGCCAATTGACTAACTGCGGATAAATACCTGTCATCCTCAGTCAACCGGTAAGTCAAAATCATGGGATCTGCATAACGACCTTGATTGGTGGCATTTCCCCAGGCCAGATTACCTCTGGCATCTCCGAGAGGATAGGGTTGCTCATTGACCAATGTTAACATTTCATTAGCCTTGGATGAAAGAAGTTGTGTATACTCATCCACAAGAGTCTGATCAGTCGATAAGTCGGTAATTAAATAAGGAAAGAAATAGGGAGTAAAAATCATACCATCGCGTACAGTGTTCAAATTAAAATAAATGGGATGATATTGTTCAGGCCAGCCGGACGTCAGACAATAGGTGGCATGCTGCTGAAATGCGGTATGATACACCTCATTTTCAGTTGCCAGGTAGAGTTGAAGAGAGGCGTACATCATCTGTGCATCATGGGCTGTGGGCATATCATGGATCTGCAAATAAGCCCAGGCCCGTTGCGATCGTTCTAACAATTCAGCCGCACGAGTGGTATCATAGGGCTCTACCAGCCTTGAAGCATGGGCAAACAAGCCGGCACAAAATGCTGTGTTATGTCCATATATTTTGTAGGTTCGATATATTAAGTCATCTGTTTCTGCATTGACATCTCCATATCCTGGATGCCTGTTTGCTTCAGTACCTGCCCGGACACCACCGCTCTCATCCTGAAGATATTCCCAGACCAGAAGCCCCCATAAGGCTTCATCCAGCCAATCAGGAATGCCATTACTCGATTCGGGGATATTATACTGATTGTCGGTAAATTGATCGGGATAGGCTTCATATAAATTAAGCATCCACGCAGGAATCATGACATGACTCAACCGCCTGTCAAAATCTCCGGCATCATGATAGCCTCCGTGTATCTCCATGGCTGTGCCGCGTTCGGTTATAAAATCAGGCGGTTCGGCATCAGTTACTTCAACAGAAGTATGACAAGTCCCGCGGGTAAAAGATGTATAGGGTTCTTCCAATGCAATGCCGCATCGTTGATGATAGAGTCCACGAAAATGAACATAGGCCGATTGATTGATGTAATCCGGACCCACACCAAAGGGATAGGAGCACCCATAGCCATCAACCGAAATGATATAGGGACCGCCATCGGGTAAATCCAAAAGATCAATACGATAGACATGTTCACCGCTTTCCATTTCGGGATCTGTGTCATCGCCCCAATAAGATAAGGTGCCGGCCATCACTTCAGATCCATCGGCTTGTGACAGCACACGACATTGAGGTAATGGATCAATGGCACGTGTGCCCATATCACCTAGGAAAATTCCCATGTTGGCATAGCGAATGGAAGATCCTCCGAAATATCCGACTTGATTGACATGAATGGCCTCACAGCGGGTTTCTGTTTCACTGAAATTTAAAACCTGAATCCCGAATGGTGTTTCGATGGTGTATGTCGAGTCATCCATTAATGGATCAGACAGTTTGATGTACATATGATGTCGCAACGTGACCGGGTATCTCGCACCCGCAGCCTTTTCCTCATACCAAACATAGGTATATCTACCAACCAGTACTGGATTTGAGTCGTTAACTTTCCACGATGAAGCATCCTGCGTAGGCGTGTTTTCTCCATCAGCCGTTTCTATCACCAACACAATGGCATTATAATCAGCTGTTCCGATATGAACCACATCAGCACCAATCGCAAAGACAGCACAAAATAATAGAGTCATTAAGAAAAACGAAAAATATGTCCTTTTCAGCATTTGGATACTTCCTTCCTCTACAGGTTAAAACAGGGCTTCTAACTAAGTTAATAAGGTGTCTCGTTCTTTTCCATCACTTCAATTGTGCATTTAACATCTGTTAATCTTTTATTCATTACTTCAAGTTATTCAACCATATTTTTACGTCATTATCGATATCCGCGACTTCTGCATACGTTGAAAGTCCCGGCATATTGGTAATTTGAATTTTATTGAGTTTTGGTGACATAAAAACACAGAGTCCACCACCATTATGCCCACCGATTACCAGCTCGTCTATTCCATCCTGATTCAAATCACCAATGGTTTTTGTCCAACAGTTCAGCAGACTGTTTTCATCTAAAATGATTTCAGTAAAATCGGTCTTGTTTGAGTTGCAATTAAACACAAAAAATCCACATACCAACATGAAAAGCAAAACAGTTGCTCTTTTCATCGTGAATAAGTATATAAAACGGCATTATTTTTTTTCACAGTCAGATCAAGTTTATCGACATTCCTGGCTATTTCTTGGTTAGTCCAGACATCTTTCACAACATCAACACGATAAGGTAACTTAATTTGACACTCACCATCTTCATGAAAAAACATACCGATATAGTTTTTACAATGAAAAGTTTGTCCTAAAATATCAGAGTATACATGGCATCCCGCTGCTCGTGCAATATTACGTAAAATGGCATTGGGAGTTAACGGAACCGTGCTTAAGACCGAAGTCCAGTTTCCCATATCTTTTAAGCCAAAACCGCCATACTTCCCATTTTGATAAGAAACTAAATCTCCAAGTGTCTGATCAGCCTTCTTTATATAGAATCTGGGAGTTACATTGAATTTATCATTGTTAGATGGGTAAACTCCCAAACAGGCATGATATTTAATATCATCTCGCGATAAATCGCCATTGGTGCCAAAAGTAATGGGTAAATCCAATCCTTCTAATATTGGATGAGTTGGCTTTGCGATTTTTACAATTGCTTCACCTGGTTCTAAAGTGTAGCCACAATCAAATCCTGTTAATTCTTTCATTCGCTCTAAATTTAATCCATTTTCCGTCCAAACAGCAGGAGCATAATTCCATAAAATGTAATTATCATTCCGCATACAATGTTTACGGATAAGTCTGATTTCTTCATCTGAGAGTGAAATAGCAGAAGGGAATATCCAGAACTTATAGCGTTCTGTTTGTTCTTGAGACAGATATTTCAAATCTTCCAAAATCAGATCATCATATCCCAATCCCATACGTTCCAGTTCATATTGCTTAAACATAGAGATTAATGGCACCAGCAGTTGTTCGGCTTCTTTAAAATAGAATGACTCATCAGGATTTAAAACAACAGCCACTTGTTTGTTATTGTGTCCGGTTTGATGGTAATGCGTTTTTGCAATTTCAGTAATCTGTTTTAATTCCTGTATCAACTCCGGGTCATCATACATACCACCCATTAAATCCATGATCCAGGCAGACGAACCTTCAGTCAATACTTTGCCGAGGTCACGTTTTAATAAATGGATCGTCTCATCGATATCAACCGGATTCGCATGGGTGGTACAGGGCCAGCTTTTTTTAAGAAATGTGGAGCCGTCAATCTCTTGAATATATTGCTTCTCACGGAATAACGTGCTGGACACGACTCCCTGGCCTGAAATGACGCCTTCCAATTGTCGAAATGTATAATGAGATGGAGCAATGATATAATCAATATCCGGAGATGATAATGCCATATCGAGGTCAATATGGCCAGACCGCGCCTGCACGACGCCATCCTGATTATGCCATAAATATCCATAAAATGCCATAATCACTTTTTGATTGCGACAACCTTCTTTTGCCTTTGCGGTCCAATGCAAAAGGTTATTAATTGTTTGGCGATTAAAAACATGATAAAAATCCAATACTTTCTGTTCCTGACGCCCGTCCCGAATGTTGCCGATAGTCGCGTTTAATCTTGATTCAATTCCCGGCAATGTAATATCTTCAAATGTTTGATAGTCCGTGTGCCAGGTTTTATTCACGTCCGCTATTGTTCGATATTTTTCTTTTGCAAAGGCAATAAACGTCTTCTTCATTGGTTCTGAATAATCATCTAACAGCTCTGGACTTTGATCCCGCTGGCAATAATAGGCAAACCAATGAAACCATTCACCACAAGGCCCACCACCGACTACATAACCCAATATATTGTTTCCATACTTGCTCTCAACATGTTCGATCATATTTTTGATCGCAATTCCTGCCTTTTCACGATAGTCTGCCGATGCAAATGAGGGTGATACCAATACATGATCATCCTGTCCCTGTGGACCGTGAGTGGTTTGAATGGCTGCATCAGGGTGTTCGTTAACGTACCAATCAGGTTTATTTATCCAATCGCCAGGGCCAGATTGATTATATCCCATCCAAATCCGAAGAATCAATAACGCATCAGGTTTTTGTTTTAAATAGCTTTCAATGTAAGTATCGGTATCTGTATAATCATATTGGTCTTCTCCAACCCAGCCATGGGGTGTAAACGGATGTGTATCAAAAACATCAAATCCTGCATCAATAAAATTCTGCATATAATTCATCGGCACCGAACAAAATAGTCCGTGATGAGGCTCATTATTGACAAATAAAGTTGGTTTTCCTTCAGACTGCCGGATCTCGGTTTTTAATTTATTGTGCAAAACCGTGTTATCCACCTGGTTTGTACATGAAAAAATCAGACTTAAAAAAATTAAATATATAAAGTAGTAGATATAATCTTTCTTCAATTTAATCATTTCAAAATTCCTTTGTTATGAAAGCTGAAACAGCGTCCTTTTCGAAAATAAATGGGTCGATATTATAGATCCATATTGATTCACTGAGTACCGGCCTCAAACAACCGCTCAAACTCTTCCCACAGCTCGTCTCGTTCATTGGGCTTCATTTCAAGGATCCAGTCCACGTTGGACAGAACGGAGCGTGCCTTCTCGAACTGAAACGCTTCCCATGGCACCTGTCCCGGACTGAGAAGTTTTTTCCAGTTACTTTGATCCAGCCAGCGGCCGCTGGCAAAAGTCTCGATCATTTTCTGATGAGGCGGATAATCAAGGTATAGGCCACGCCGGATGGTCGGTAATCCGGGAGATGATATTTTCAGTATTGCGTTCACAGGCATTTTAAAGGATACCTGTCCATTCGTCACATCCAACTCATTTATTTTATTTCCATTGAGGAGGACATCAATCCTTGCTTTTTTGACCAACAGCTTTGTCTTTGGATGTTTTAATGTCAGTGTGACATTCGACTCCAAAGGAGCTGGATCTGACATCGATTCTGACCTGAAATAAAAGGGACTTGTCATGCAATTCGAATTTTCTTTCCGAATCTCACCCTTAAAAGTACCGGTCTGGATCTCCTCACACACAGCCATCACATCCAGATTCTTGGGATCTTCCCAGGCATCCCTTCCATACGCTTTGATCGCATACCATGCCTGCTTTGACTCTATGATCTCGAGGTTTTTCTCTACATGCCGGGGCTTCTCATCACGCAGATCCCAAAGTTTATGGATTTTGCCGTTGCGGAAAACGATAACGTAGGATAGATAATCATCGATCTCACCTGAGGCATAGGCATCGATGTACAGTTTATGCTTCATCCCATCAGCCGGCACAACATCACCAACTTGATATTGTCCATCCATATCGGCAAAAACAATCGGGCCGGACGTGACAAACGTCCTCCCCTTTCGCACGGCCTCCGCGATATTTGACATGGACATATGCTCTCCCACCTGATAGTAGACTCTCATGGAACCATATGGAAACTTGTTGTTCTCTCCATAGCCACCATCGAGTTCAGCCAGAGGTGTGAGCCGGTATCCTTCATTCAGCACGTGAAACCAGAGGTTCTGATAAAAATAATGATCCTTGTCATACCCCATGACCACCATGCCGTCCCATAGATTGCCGGCCAGCAGACTGAACGACAGATACTCACACACATTGGTCGTATATTTCTCGATATCTCCACGTTTCTGCCACCACCATGAGGTCGGATGTGCAATACAGGCAACCGCTTCATCCGCATTCTTGAAATAGGGAATCAGTTCCACGTCCGGGATATTCGGGAACGGAAGATCGGCAAACTGCCAGGTTTCAGCCTTCGGGGACTGGTAATACCCGTTTTCATAAACTGTATCCATTGTCATCTTAAAATAATGACGGCAGGATTTTAAATTGAGCCACCACGTATGACCTGTCCGGTACTTCGGCATTTCGGCTCCATAAGACAACAGGAATTTCTCGTCAGAGAATTGTGCATACCCTTCACGCCAGTTATCATCATTGTATCCGCCCCAACCCTGGTTGGTCGCAATAAAATCCACACCCTGTGCTCGACAGATTTTCCGGACTACTCCCAGCATTTCATCATCCGGATGTTTGTCGGTATACAGATGTGCATGCCCCTCACCATTCACCCACCCCATTTTTCTCAGCGGCACCCAAGATTCAAGTGCTATTGTAAGATGAAGCGTTTGACCTTCATTTATCTGAATTTCATGTGACTGAGAGAGATAATCAATCCCTCGGCTAATTATAAGGTTATAGGTACCAGGACTGGTCTCTATTTGAAAAATGCCCCGGTCATCTGTATAAATACCGGGATAAGATTGATAATAAGTTTGAACCGTCTGCCTTTGGTGATCATTGAGTACGATTCTGGCAGGAAGCGGATCTCCGGTTTCAGCATCTGTCACAAAACCTGATAATCCTGTTTGGCCTCCTTTGTATTCTGATTTTAATTTTGACTCAGAGACTGAAGCACATTGAAAAAACAATACAACAATTGGGATTATAAAAATGGATTTTTGAAGTTTCATCATAAAGCCTTTTATTAATTGGTTTCCATGTCAATTGCCAGTGACACAATTTCATAGGGATTTATATTTACCGTGATTTTGCCATCCTTAATGTTAAGTCTTTCACCATTGTTTATGGATTCCTCAATCAAATTGATTCGCCTTACAGACCGGACAGGATACGCCAATTGAATCGTGGTTTCAGTTTGTTCACCCAATATTTCTACCATTCGCAAGACAATTTCCTTGCTGTCTTCCGTTTTTTTCAATCCCGTTAATTGAATATTGTGGGGTGAAACATTCAAATAAGAGGCCTCGTGTTTTGGGGATACATGATTTTTCTTCAATGCAAATGAGGGGGGTTCAACAGCCATGGCAGGACAATTAAAATCATTGCCTTCAACCCAGACATCCGATGCCCAATGCTTTCCATGGGGGAACAAAGCATATTTGATGCGATGCAGACCCTGATCAGGATACACATCTGGATGATAGGAACTGCGTAATAAAGTCAATCGCAATTCGCCATCCTCGAATGAGTGACCATATTTAGTCTGGTTCAACAAGGCCATTCCGGAACTTGCATTTGAAATATCCACCCATTTTTGTGCAGGAACTTCCTGACCATTGATGGGCCTTTGAGCGATATAAAAAGGCACATGACAATTGAATTCTGGATCAGAAATATTTAAAGGGAAAGTCACACGAAGCATCGGGGCATTCTGATCCGGCCCTCCCTGCTCAAACCAATGCACTTCCAGGTCAAAATCAATTCGGGGATACCGTTGATATAAATATGTTTTTTGAACAAATTTTGATTTTCCCCATGTTTTGATAACTTCAACACATGCACGAACAGGCCCATTCTCTGTAACACGAATGCTCTCAACATTGGAGATGTTTTGAATATCCAGAATGTTGCCAATATTCCACGCATCCATAGTCTGCGCATCTTCGATAAAAATTTTCAATTGATTGATTGTTTGATCGGAAGCAACATAATCCATTCCCAAACATTTGTCATACAGTTCTGCAATTTCACCCGTTTCCATATTAAAACGGATTTTGTAATAATCTGTTTCAAAAGAATTTTCATTCACCTGAATGGATTGACTGGTTTCACTTTCGTGATCCGGATGGACATAATAGGTTCTGTAACCACCAGCTGGCAACGCTTCTGCAATAAACTGAATCCGTGAGCGCCATCCCGGAGGAAACTGTTTTCCCCAGATAATCTGAGCGGGAATGACATTTCCTTCTGAATCCTCTACTAAAATACTGGGCACTGCTCCCTGGCCTACATCCACAGGTTCTATTTCTTCTCCTCCGTCATAATCCGTCCATCTGGACAGTTTGACGGTTTTGGGCAGTTCATGGGTAAATATTTCAGCTTCTACAATAGAGGTTCGTTCTTTCGGTTGCGGATTAAACACCACAACAGGCTGCCCCTTTTGTTGATCGATCAGTATGCGATCTGCAAGATTTCTCAATGCCCGGTCCCTGATTTGTGTGGCTTCATTCAGAGCCACACGATAATTGGCAACCGCATCCTGATTGGATTCATGGATAGCAGTTCCGGGTAAGATATCGTGAAACTGGTTGAAAACAACTTTCCCCCACGCATCATTGAGTTTCTCTTGAGGATATGGATAGCCCTCGAACTGATTCCAAACACAGACCCACTCTGCTTCTGCAAGTCTGGATTCACACAAACGATTGCCCTCTTTAATGCGTGAAACGGATGAATAACATCCTTCAAACACATATTGCATTTCTCCCTGATGCACAGGCATACTGACCTGGTTTGCTTGCCCATCCTCAAAGAACGCTTTTGCCGTTGAAAATTTCACCGTCGGAAAGCGGGGCGTCTCCTGTAATAACTGTGCCATTTCAATATCACGCCGTGTAGGCCCACCTCCGTGATCCCCCACTCCTGTTAAATGCAGCAGCTGACGGGTTTCAGGCACAAGCTTATCAAATTCACCCATTAGTGCTGGTTGAATGGTTCCGCTGTAAGTATGATTGCTGTATGCGGAAACGCGTGAGCCATCAGGTGCCTGCCAGGTAAAAAGTCCCAGATAAGGATGGCATCGGTGAAAATAGTAGGAATCACATCCGGCTAGTCTTAGAATTTGTGGCAGCTGGGCTGTATGACCAAAATTGTCCGGAAGCCAGCCAGTTGTCGCTATTTTGCCAAATGCTGTTAGAAAATACCGCTGTCCTAATAAAAATGACCGGGCCAATGCTTCTCCACCGGGAAGATTGGTATCTCCTTCAACGAGCATTCCGCCGGCCAATTCCCAACGGCCTTCCTGAACACGCTGCAAAATTTGAGAGAACATGGCGGGATCAATCAATTCCATGGCCTGATAAATATAGGGTTGACTTTGAATATAAGTCATATCCTCATATTCTTCCATAAAGGCCAGCACCTGTCTGAAGGTATCATGAGAAGTCTTGAGTGTTTCATCATAGGTCCATAACCAGTTCATGTCAATATGGGCATGCCCGAGCAAATAAGCCACATCAGTACTTCGATCAGGATATTGTTCAATCAACTGTTCAACCATTGTTTCCAGAAGTGATTCAAGTGTGTTAAAGTCATTATCAAAATAGGCTACCAAAGCATCTTGTGCACTCTCTTTAAATTGATTGATTGCAGGACGATAGACAATAAATAAATTTCTCAGTGATTTTGCTGCTTTTTTAATTTCTTCCGGTATCGCCTGATCTGACTGACAAAGAAGAGAAACCAGTTGTATTTCAGAATGATTCAAAACCGGAGTGGATACTGCATTTTTTCCATCGTGAATACGAATTTTCATCGATCCCGTAGCAGATGTCTTTGCCACATCCAATAGAGAAACATCAGAATGACCGGATACAATCTGAGTCGGATTCAGAATTTCCAATTTCAAATTGTTCAGGACAGCATCATTCATCCCTATAAGATCAATAGAGACTTGATCCACGGGAGAAGAATAGAAACTCATAATGTCCATTTTCACCCGGATGGTATCAGGTGAAATCATTTCACCCAAATAGCAATTCAGCAATCTGATTCCCGGTTGCCAGTTCTCAATACTGGGCCATTGATCTGGTAACGGATTGTCCAAAGAAAAACGAAGTGTTGCATTACTGGATACTGAACAGGAAAACGCCCATCCACCTCCTAGCTGGCTGATTTTCAATAGTAAACGATTCCAACCTTCCCGCAGCTGAATGGCAGCGATATCATCTTCCGCGGAATGCCCGCGAGCCAGATGATTGTTCCACACTTGCTCACCATTCACCCATGCTGCAATGCCGTCATCGGATCCCATTAACAGTTTCGAGGCATGCGTTTTCGACGCATGAATATAAACAAAAGCATATACTGCACAATTTGTCGTTCTGGCGTAATTCTGGTGAAGCATGTCAATCCGGTTATTTTTTGACCGAATCGTCTGCCAGGTATATAGACCCATTTGTTTACTGGGAGAGGGGGCGATATCAGGCTCGGAGAAATACGACAAATCAAGAGCGCGTGGTCCGTCATTAAGAGGAAATACCGGAAGAATAAGCCATTCATAAATTTCATATTTAGTTTGAACTTGCCTTGCGATGGAAGTTGTTGACAGAAGAATGAAAAGGATCTGTATTGTACTTAAAAATATGAGATTCCGATGTTTTGGATATAAATTGATCACATGTTGCTCCATATAAATTACAGGAAAGTAGAATCTATATATTTAAAAAACCATAACAACTTTCGGAAGCGATTTTAAAACCAGATCTTGAATTTAGAATTTCATCCTTTAAGATAATAGATCTGCTGTCTTATCGCAATTGAAAGTCTTTTCATTGCAAAAAATATTGGAATAAATCAATGGTTCTAAACATTCAGCTTTAACCAGATATAATCTTAACCTAGGTTGATTGGGACAATAATAAATTAGAGAAAATTTCCTTGTCTATTTCATTAAAACCATTTTGTGTGTCTTTTTAAAAAAACCATGTGTACCAGAGACAGAGAGTGTGTAAAAGTAAATCCCGTTGGTTACCCTGTTTCCTGTATCATCGGAAGAATTCCAGTGAATTTGATAGTTTCCAGCTGTTTGCACACCATGAACGAGAGAGCAAATCCGCTTTCCACGGATATTGAGAATATCCAACGTAACCTGACCTGATTTTGACAGAGTGTACGGAATCACAGTTGTAGGATTAAAAGGATTGGGATAATTCTGAGCAAGTTGATACCGGTCAGGCAAAGTAACTGGATAAGAAGCGACGTTCGTATTTGTAATATCATTAATTACAATGGAATCTAGATAAACAACCGTATCCATAAGTTGGCCTAAAAATAATTTAAAGTTAGCGTCACTATCTTCATAGCGGCTCGTGAATGTGTAAGGGCCGTATCTCTCAGTTTCCTCATTTAATGTGATCCCTTTAAAAAAATAGCGGGTCCAGTTTCCTCCATCCTCTTCCCAATCGATCTTGATTTGCAGCTCATCATCGGCCTCATAATAAGCCAGAAATGTGATTGAGTAGGTGTGGTCATCTTGAATAGGCACACTTTGATATACCTGAACTGAATACTCTAAAGGACCTCCATCAACCACATACACTTGTAGAGAATTTTCTCCCGATAAAACACTGCTATCATCCACCTCGAATAAACTCACCGAAGGTTCAATCTGCACCGGAATCCAAGACTCCATCCCAGCGTCGAATTCAGGATTCTGCAGTAAATTCTCTTGAGCTAATATAATAGTGAAAGATGCAAACGTAAAGAACACACAATGCCAATATTTAAAAAAGCTTTTCACTATCTTTCCTCCCAATAACAGTCGCACTCAATAATTTATTAGGGGACTTCTATTTTTGTTTGTCCTGCGGAAACCTCGAATTGATTCTCACCTTCCTCAGTTCGAACAATAAGCGTAAAAGGCATATCCGTTTCAATCTGGATCAACCTTTTATTATTTCCGGATAAGGCAGGCTCACAGATCAGACTTACTGTGATGTCGCCAAACCTTAAGTTGTTTATACCATGTTTGTCATCCCGATGCAAATACCAGGTAATCGTATTATCAGGCGCATTCGGACGAATACCGATTACATTCTCCAATAATAGGGCGATCGGGCCACATCCTGTAAATCCGACAAAATCCGGACGGGATTTATTTCCGGGCGCCACTGAATCGGGAGCATAATTTTCCCAAAGTGTTCCTGTTTGTTGATATACTTTTGAAAGGCCATCAAGGTATTTCTCAGAAGCTGTAGAAGCGATTTTATCATAACCATATTGTTCAACTCCTTTGATTACCATGTGATTGGTTGGAGCCCAAACGCCCCCCCGCCAATAATCACCCATGGGACAGTAGCCTTCTTCATCCGCCGCATGAGATGGAAATGGAATCGTTCGCCAGAATGAATTGGGATCGGTGATGTGACGTATGAGCTCTTCAGCCTGATGTTCGGAACATACCCCTGCCAGCATTGGCCAGAAACAAGCTATCGTTTTCCAGGGAACCTGCTTTCCATTATCGTCTACATCGTAATACAATCCATCTGTCTCGTTCCACATGAACTGATTGATGCGATCAGAGATGGATGCTGCTGTATTTCGAAATTTGTCAGCCTTCTTGGATTTTCCAATTTCATCACACATCTCAGCCAGATCACGATAGAGCATCACCATCTGGCTCGACATGTCTACCCATCCCGATCCATGACGGGGTGTATTATCCATGCCTGAGCCAAGACCGGTATTCCAGTACAGCTCATGTTTGGTGTTAGATTTACACCGGTACTTTTCAAGCCATTCTGCATACTTTTCCAGGACCGGAATCACCATCGTATAACGGGACTTGTCACCACTGATCTTGTAAGATTCCGTTTCAGCCCATGTAAATATGGGTGGATTAATCAAGTTTTTCGTTCCGAAGAAATCGAGGAAGTAATAGAAATCTGATCCATCTTCTTCACGGATTTCTCGACAGATAAATCCATTCTCGTGCTGATTGGCATAAAAATTATCCAGGGACTGGATCGCAGGAAATACATGATGACCATAACGGGAAAACAGGATCATTAATGCTGTATCCCACTGAAAAATATTATTTGAGAACGCCTCATCAATATAGTTGGATACAAGTGTGGAGCCATCCTGTGGCTGACGCAACTTGGTAAAAGCAATCTCCCATGCTTTCCAATATAAATCGATCAAGTCAGGATTGCCCTCAATAACAGGATGGGGCAAGAAGTCCTTTGATTCAGAAAATGTCGGCAGTGATTTCTGTGTGTATTCCTTTTTTTCAAAATACACACCTCGATTTTCTTGAGAAGTCAGTTGAGCAGCAAGACACAAAAACATGAGTACACACTTTGGTGACATCAGCTTTTCAATCCTCATTTGGGTAACGGGCTGTGTTTTCTGTCAAACAATGAATCCACAAATTCGGGATTAATTTGAATGTCGCAGAATACGAAATGACTGTTGGAGTGACCATTCAGCCTTGTTTCAATTTCAAAGGGGAGAACAAGCTCCGAGATGGAACGGTAATCACGATAGACTTTTTCCATTTTTGTTTGAACGCCTTGTATCTGTCTGAATTCTATCTCTTTGGAAATCAGGTAGGTCTCAGTATTGATGAAAACAATCCGCTCGAATTTTGCATGAGACAATCGGATCTTCCAGAATTGATGGTTATCACAAGTCCCTTTTCCCATCAACTCAACGGACAATCCTTTGGATTCAGAATCAATAAAATACCCATCCAAATCTGCCATTTCCCGAACCTTTTCCTCCTGAAACGGAATCATTTTTTCAAAACGTTCAGTATTGGGATCTTTCCAAATGGCTTGGGATGAATCACAATATTGCACGATGAACGCCTCAAACCAATAATTGTCGATTCGAATTTGACCTCTCCGTGAGATCGAAATCTCAACAGGCATCATGGTCCAGTCCAGTTCATACAATTGGTTGCGGCCGATCATTCTTACAGTTTGAACTGAACGAATTACTTCAAGTCCTCCCCTCGCCTCGATATGGAGGTTTATTATTTCTTCAAGGTTTTGAGCCCCGGCATTTAAGCAAAAGAAAAGGGAAATTGGAATAATGTATTTATGAATGACACCCACATAAATCTCCTTAGGATACACAACTCAATTTTGAACCGGTTGACTTCCCATTTTCAGAACGAGTTCGCCGCCGGCCACGATATCCTTATGCTGCAAATAGTAATTCGGGTATGGATTACCATTCAGCTGCATTGACTGAATGTATCTATTCTTTTCAGATGCATTCTTGGTCCGAATCGTAAACACCTCTCCGGGGTAGTGTTTTTGATTTAAATGAATTTGAATGGTATCAAAGATTGGACTGCCAAGGCGATATTCCGGATTGCCCGGACAAACTGGATACAATCCCATTGCCGAAAATACGTACCAGGCTGACAAGGTCCCTGTATCATCATTACCGGGAATCCCATCAGGGCCGGTTCTAAAATGTTTGTATATACTCTCGCGGACTATTTTTTGTGTCTTCCACTCATGCCCTTGAAAATATGTATAAAGATAAGGATAAGCCATATCCGGTTCATTCCATAGCACGAACAGATCCTCTTCAAAACACTGATCCAGTTTTTTTAGAAAGGATTCATTGCCACCCATAAGCTTTGCCAATCCGGGAATATCATGGTTGACAAAAAAGGAATAATGCCAGGCGCTGCCTTCCACATAACCGGGTGAACCGGGCCATTCATTCGTAAAAACAGGATCAAAGGGTGTCAGCCATGTACCATCGGTGTATCGTGGCCGAAGAAATCCTGTGTCGGAATCGTATAGATTTCTGTAGAACCGACTACGGGCCATGTATCGATCATAATCCTGTGCATGCCCGAGCGACTTGGCCAGTTGCGCAAGATTCCAGTCGGCGAAATTGTATTCCAATGTGGTCGAAACCGATCCCCAGACATCCTTGCTGCCAGGATCCTCCATCGGGATGTATCCATAACTCAGATAAGATTGAAGTCCGGGACGAATAGGATTTTCATCCACATCGTCAGCCGAATTCTTCATTGCCTCGTACGCAGTCTCCACATCAAAACCGGTTAATCCTTTTAAATAGGTATCCGTGATCACAGGCACTGCGGGATCACCCACCATCACATAGGTTTCTGAACTGGCCAGCTCCCACTTGGGCAGCCATCCATTTTCGCGAACCATGCTGACCATAGAATGAATCATATCCAGTTGACGATCAGGATAGACCAGGGTTAACAACGGATGCACCGTTCGATAAGTGTCCCAGAGTGAAAAAACCGTATAGCGCTTGTGACCATTTGAATTGAGGATCTCTTTCGATCCCATTGCAGGGTATTCCCCATTTACATCACAAAAAAGATTCGGATGCATCATGACATGGTAAAGTCCTGTATAAAAAATCGTTCTTTGAGCTTCGGTGCCGCCTTTTACATCAATTCGTGAAAGCTCATCGTTCCAGGCCTTGTATGCATTCTGTCGAATGGATTTAAAGTCCCATCCGGGTTGTTCCACATTTAAATTTAAACGCGCATTTTCTATGGAAACATACGAAATCCCCACCTTCACCAGGATTTCTTCAGACGGTTTCGTCTGAAATCGGAAATAGGCCCCTATCTGGGATCCGGTGGTTTCCAAATCAGCAGTGAGTGAATCATCTGTCCAGGTCCCAAAAGAAGTAGCACCCTTATTAAATTGAGCAACAAAATAAACCAGCTGACGATTACCTGTGTTGCAGAAGTCACCGCTTAGGCTCCATCCCTCAACCTCTGTGGGAGAGATAATCCGGGCATAACCGTCTCTATCACGATTCCATGAAAATCGTTGAGAGACATCCAGCAGGATATTAGCATCACCATCACACTCGGGGAAAGTATATCGGTTGAGACTCGTATGGATTGTCGCTGTCATCTCAGCATGAATGTTGAAGGAAGTCAGATTCGTCTCAAAGAATCCAGGCATGGCGGACTGTCTCGCATAGGTTGATCGATATCCACTGGTGTCGTGCTTGACATTTCCTGTTGTGGGTGCCAGAATGATGTTGCCCAGTTCAGGACAACCGGTGCCGCTTAAATGCACATGACCGAATCCATAAAAATAGGGCCGCCCGGAAATATAACCTGATCGACAGCTATCCGTTTCTGTGTGCGGACCGACTGAAACCATACCAAACGGTAGTACTGCGCCGGGAAATGTATTTCCGCTATTACTCGTTCCAATAAAAGGATTGACATAATCAACAGGTTTTCGGACCGACTGAAAACAGCTCACAAATACGAGAAAGAAAAACAATAATATGAGACGCTTCAAATGATTTCCTTAATTAAATCATGACTCTTGAAAATGAGTAATTTGTTGATTCACCTTATTTAAGTGAAATTGAAGCATCGTTCTGTAAGCAAATATCTGCTTGATCCGTTCACTCAAATCATTGGTGTGAAAAGGCTTTTTCAAGAGATAGGCATTGTGGATCTGACTAATCCGGTTTAGGTTATCAGAATCGGTGTTCGCTGTAATAAAAAGCATGGGCACATCTGATTTCGATCGAATAAATCGGGCAGTCTGAACACCATCATAGGGGCCACGAATATTTAAATCGAGTATGACCATATCAGGATGAATAGCTGAAAGCTGATTTAGGCAATATTCACCTGAATCGAATAAATAAACTGTGGATGAAAGAGAAGTTATTAAAAGACGCCGGATATCCTCTGCAATAATACAATCATCTTCAACGACCATAAAAATGGGGGATCCGTTCCAAGTTTCGAGATTGCTGTCTGATGCTGCTTTCTTGTTTTGTTTAAACATGATTAAAACAGAAAGCTAAAGCCATAACTATGAATATTGCCGAGAATCCCGATGGATTTAAAAGCATAATCAAACTTTATT
This sequence comes from Candidatus Zhuqueibacterota bacterium, assembly GCA_013202295.1. Classification (GTDB taxonomy): domain Bacteria; phylum Zhuqueibacterota; class QNDG01; order QNDG01; family JABMRT01; genus JABMRT01. The sequence goes on along the minus strand of JABMRT010000268.1, from coordinate 12,654 downwards.
CCCATCTGCGATCCCATCCAGAAAACCAATCCACTGCCGAAAGTCGGACCATATTCAGATTCATCCATGAATAGAGCCTTATATCCTGATCGTATATAGAAATCACCAAAGCCCGGCATTCGGACGCTGTACTGAGCGCCAACATTAATTGACTCACTGTTGTTATTCGGATGCAGGGCATCCACAAGCAAAGTAACTCTATGTGAACCGATGACTATCGGATGCAATGCAACGCCAACTCTGAAAATCAACGGCAGTTCATACTCACTTGTTTTAAACTGACCAGGGACATCCTTGTAATTGCCTGCTTCATTGGGCAGGATATCAATCGGGCGCAGCAGATCCATTCCATCATACTTCATACGGGTACCATAATTGGAGATGCTCATCCCGATATTCATGCCATCCTCTCGTTGGCCGGTTGGAGAAAAAAAGTTCGTTTTCACAATCACACCCAGATCGAGAGCAAGCGCATTGGCCGTGGTATGCCAGATTTGAGAAGACACATATTTTGCATTCACTCCGAAAGAGAACCATTGCACCAACCGGCGTGAATATGAGAGACTGATAACCATATCATTAGCACTAAACATTTCACCCGTACCACGTGGTTTAGCAACGGTAGTCACTTTCATCTCGCCATACCCGGTATGAAACACACTGAGCCCCAGTGTTCCAATATTCGGTAGAACCAATCCGACTCCGGCAAACGCCGTGTTGATATCCACAATCCAGGGTTGGTGCATGAACAGGGCTTCGCTTTTCTCCATGAAAGCCAGTCCGGCGGGATTCCAATACACAGAAGACAAATCGCCGGTCATCGCCACATAGGCGTCTCCCAGTGCATTGCCTTCACCAATTCCAATCTCAAGAAAGGTGGCTGCGGTTGTGCCCACTCTATAAGGTTGTTGTGCCCATACGGATCCAATAAAGATGCCAGTAATCAGGACAACATATGCAATTCGGTGATGGTTTTTGTTCATTTCGAGAACCTCATTTTATTGTCATTCGACCAGGATTATTTAATAATCGCAATCTTGCCCATTTTTTCTTGGCCGGTCAAATCATCTTTGAGATGATACAGATACATGCCAGCAGCGACTTCCAGCCCTTCGCGCGTTTTCAGATCCCAGTGAATAATTCCGCCATTTACATCACCCATGCCATCAAAAGAAGCCAGGCCATCATCCGGTGCGTGGATTTCACTAACGAGTACCCCACTGACTGTAAATATCTTGATCGTGCATTTTTCCGGGATACCCATGAACATAATCCGTCGTCTCTGATTCAGCTCAAAGTTCGCGACAGAAGGTTCCATGGCATTGGTTGCCACATAAGGATTGGGTACCACTTCAACGTCATCAAGGCTATTTTTGGCTTTTTCTTGATCAAGCACTCGGTCAGCATTAATTGAGAACGTGACTGTATCTTCTTTCCAGAACGGCCGATTAAAGAGGATCTGATAGACATCACCGGGAGCCGGCATTTCGCTTTCATTTGCGAGACTTTTGAAATTCATACTAAATATAGTGCCTGCCCATCTTTCTTTTGAGGTCAGCGGTCCGACAACAATTCGATCTTCAAACAGGTCAAACGTACTATTGTGATTATCATCCACAACCACCATATCCATCAGTTCCGGTTCTCCTGTTGTTGTATCTATGAAAGACCGGTTTCTCACAAAAAAGCTGAATGGTATCCCTTTTAATATATCATCTTTAACAGAAACACCATTCTCGTCTCTGACGACTGAATTCTTTCTCAACCTGCTGACATAAGCAGAATCCTCTCCTGTAAAAACAATATCATAATCCCATGGGAAAAATTGATATTCTTCATCAGATAGAGTGATTTGCATAGGAGTCTGTCCCGTAATCCAACCGGAATTCAGTGTATCATATTCTGCTGTAATGACATCGGTCTCAATTTTCAGACGGAGACCATCAAAAACACCCGTGTAATTTGGTGCGGATGAGGGCATATACCAGGCATCTAATGTGGTATCTTCAAGAAAGACAGAATAATAATTATCTGAACAATACGCTTCTTCCTGATTCTGCCTGATCACATCTTCATAAACCAGATTCTCACCACCCTCTGTGATATCATGAACTCGAACTCCACTCGTGGTATAATAGACTCCATGATCATCATAAAAACCGATATCAGCAATCGGCCAGATTTCAAATGTAGCCTGGTAGATATGCCCCGGTTTGACTGAATTAATCGCCACAACCTCTGGGATTAGGGTGCCATCACCTAAGATCTGATCATCGTCTAGTTCATACTCGGTCTGAATATCAACACCTATCGCTTCAGGACCAGGTGTTACAATGGCGACATTCTGACCAATAAATTTAATATTTTCAAATTCATCCAATTCGATGATCACCGGATTCTGAGATGGTGCAATTCCTACCTTCTTATCACGGCCCTCCTCGCCTTTGAACTCCTCGGGCGGGATACCGTAATCATAGGCCGCCAGGGCATAATAATAGGTTCTACCATTTTGAACCGTATTGTCTTCAAAAAAGTGTGTAATGCCGGAATCACGCCCGAGATAAACAGCTGCACCCTGATCTTCCACAGTGCCGTAATTGGCGAAGCCTGTTCTTCCGTCTTTGATGTCACACTCAAAAATCGGTTTCATCAGAAGCGGTGATCCGTATCCGTCGGTAATAACTTCAGGATCAGACATTTTGGGATCAGTTGCACGATACAGTTTATAACCCTCAAAATCATTGATATTATTCAGTAAGGGTTCACGGGTCTTGGTATCAGCGACATTGTTCCATGTTAAGATTACAGATTCGTAACCCGGTGTGGCTGTTAGGGTTGGCATTTTGGGTGGTTGTGCGAACCGATAGTCGCTTTCATAGACAATCTGTACCATATATTTCAATTGGAAAAGTGCGGGAGCAAGATGCTCAGAAGATTGCAGGCCGGACAAAGGATCAAAAGAATGTAACTCAGCCATAGAAATACGTTCTGTTCGCCCCTGATAAATCGGGAAAACAGCGGATGCAAATATTTCAATTAGATTTGAAATCTCTCCAATAAACTCTGCCAATGTGTCACTGCTCGCGAACTCCCACATCACCTCATCATGATGAAACCAGGCTGATTCTGGGTCCTCGGGGTCTTGAATCGGATAGAGATGGAAAGATGTTAAACCCAACATGTCTGATTCTGAAACATCCGTAGAAGCAAAATCGGGCTCACTGCCAAGCCCTTCCACATAATCGGGGCGATGATTCCCTTCACTGCCGTCTGCATCAGGACCATAATAATTGAGTTCTGTGGGGCCCACTCCATCCGTTCCCACATCATCACCAGCATATTCATCAGGAGTATAAACACCATCTCCATTCGAATCTATCCCGTCATCCCAATCCTGATCTTCATCTGCATCCCAGTGATCGCGTAGATCTTCATAATCTTTTCGGTAATAGCTGAGGAATTTTTGAATATCCTGAATCCCGTATTCTGGGCCGACTATCGAAGTCGCTGCATTGTCACGCTTCTCATCAATAATCCCGTCGTCATCATTATCCTTTTCATCATATGAGACACTCGGGCTTTCAAGATAGGCAAAACCCATGGTACCGGTTTGCACACCACCGGCACCAATACCATTGATATCCCAGCTATATGATAAATTTTCAACCTTGTCAAAAGCTGCCAACTCATCCATGGCCCCATCACCACCTATGGCATTGTCTACCCAGTATCCGAAAGAGACTTCTGGCAAATCATAATCTGAAATATTTGCGATCGTATATTCCCAGAAAATGGCATCACGTACTTGGGGATTGCTCCACTGCATCCCGCGTTGTTCGACACGTGTGCCAATGCCACCCCACGGCATGTTTTTTTGGATAGTCACAGTGGGATCAATATCTCCGATGTACTTTCCAGGCCGTGGATAGTAGCGCACCTCTGCATTGTTCGCTGGTAAATTTTCCTGATCATGCGCATCATTGGCTACAAAATAACATTCAAGCCCCGAACTGATTACACCCCGTCCGAATCGGCCGTCCCATTCACCGACCCATTTTTTCTCACGTCCCCGTGAAGGCCAACCATCTACCGGCCAGGAATCAGGATTATTACTGAGGGCTGGTGTTTCACCTAAAAGATTTTGATATTCAGAAACTGGATAAAGCCCCCACTCAACGGTTTCATTCGGATTGGTATCCATATTCTCACGATAACTTGTCTGACAATAAAATAGCGTATCCAATTCACCCGCAGCGCTGAGAGTTGCGATTTCATTCAAGTCTGTAACGGGGATGCTGTCTTCTTTTATATAAACACGCGCACCGATTAATAGTCCGACACCATCATTCATCTTGCGACCCTCATACGTATCGGGCCAGCGAGAGGCATCCATCCGGGGCCAACCGGATAATTCCGTATTATTCTGAAAAAGCAGGAGGACACGGTTGCCATTCATCCAGCCCTCACGTTCTGCTGATATATCACCGGCCGGATCATCTGGTCCTTCATAAATCTTCGACTGGGCCATTAAGCTAGATCCAGTCATCAGAAAAACCATCAATACAAAAATGATTATTTTCGATTTTTTCATCAGGACACCTTTATCTGTTGTTTATTAGAAGTAAAATCCAACACCCAACTTCACCATTCTTGGTGCGGAGAAAGACCCGGGATTTTGAATGCGATCATTATAATCATTAAAGTCACTGCGATGGCTTGCCAATTGTGAATCGAGTATGATTGCCTGATTTGCCCGGCCCGTTTGTGGATTGACACCATATTCATTCATCCGATCAAGCAGATTATAAACCACAAGTGTCAGCCGCGTTTTAATGCCCCACTTGAGCTGGATTTCATATTGTGTGCGAAGGTCCACACTAAAGGTGCCCGGTTTCTGACTGTTATTCGGATAGAGATTGACCTGTGATAAAGGATTCTCTCCAATAGGAGTGAATGTATAGGGCATCCCGGATCCATAGTTGGCAATCAGAGTCAAACCATAATTCTTGGCATTATATCCAACTTGCATATTAAGGGTGTGACGCTGATCCCAGTTTAGGGGTATGAGAGTAGAAATGGGATCCTTGCTTTCTCCAGCACGACTGAATGTGGTTGCCGGATTATCTGCCACACCCCGTGTGTATTGCAACGTGTAGTTAAAACCCGCAGCAAATGGACCAAAAGCCGCATCATACTTGACTTCCAATCCCCGGGCATTGCCATAATCTTTATTTCCATACAATCCGTAACTGATCTGATTATAGGTTGTATAGATATTGAGTGTCAGAAGGTCATAAATGTCCTTGTAGAATAGAGACACATCCAATCCCATACCAGGCATTAATTCTTGCCAGAGACCGATTTCATATTGAACAGTTCGTTCAGGTTCAATCTGACCATTTCCCATCTCTGTGGTGTAATCAGTGGTTCCGACCAGAAAATCAGCATTTTCATACATGGCATAAAAAGCGGGCGTTTGAAAGAAATGTCCATAACTAAAATGGAGCAAAGCAGCGTTGCCGAGTTGATAAGACAAACCGAGTCGTGGACTGAGTTGATATTTTGCTTCAGCGGGTTGATAGGAAGACATTCTGTCGGGATCGTCTTCAAACAACAGTTTGTTATCGGGATTTCGCCGCTGTGAGGGGTAAACTGTTTTAGGATCAAAATAATCCATCCGGAATCCAAACTTGACAACCATTTCATCGAATTCCATTTTGTCCTGGAAATAAGCTGCGACCTCAACCGGTTCTTTTTTATAATAATCGGCGGACAATGTAGAGTCTGGTGCAAGCTGGGGTTCGTAGAGATCATACTCTAAAACTGTTCCATGCCAGCGGTTGCGAATATAGGAATTAAGTCTGTCAAACTGGTGCTGTGTGGCTTTGAATCCGGCCTTAAAACTGTGATGCTTGTCCGCTTGCCAAGTTATATCGAATTTCGCATTCAGATCCTCAGTGAGGGTTAAACCATATGCCTTTTCCTGTCCGCCCGTATAAAATCCACAGTACCCTTGATTTGCAAGGTATAGATCATGGATATATCGTTCATCCGTGGGATCCTCAAAAAGATAATTGCCATTCCGATCCTTTTTGTACCAGACCTTGAATTCATAAAATGCCTGTCTCGAAAACATGTGGTTAATCTGCAGCGAGAGCATCTGGTTCCGGCCGTAAGATTTCAGCTTGCCATCAGGATTGTATTTAAATGCGTGATTGTATCCCTGCCAGACTGACCGATTCCAGTTATAGGCCAAATTCACTTTCAAACTCTGAAGACGCCAGGAAAGTTTACCAAAGAATTTATGGCTGTCGTTGCCTCCAATAGGTACGATTGCACTGTCGCCTGTCGCTTCTGATACGAACGGCGAAGTGCTGAAATTGTTATAGTCGCCGACATTGTACCGACGGATGCCATTCAAGTGATTATTGTTGTTTTCATATCGGTAATTGGCATAAAAACTTAGCCGCCTTTTCAAGATGGGTCCTTCAAGTTCAAAACGATAATCCTGATTCCGGTCAATTTCACTTGCTTTGAGCCCAATAAAGGTCTCGGTGTGCGGCGTATAATAATTCGCAAAATATCCTTCAACCTTACCATGAATCTGATCACCACCATCTTTCGTGACCAGATTAACCACGCCGCTCATGGCATTTCCATATTCTGCGTCGAAAGTGCCGGTAATGACTTCCATGTCCTGAATAGCGTCTTTATCCAGATCAATGGCTCGGCCGCGGTCGAGTGCATTGTCCACACCCATCCCGTCAATCATGTAGGATACTTCTCCAATCCGGCCACCCCTGAAATGGCCGCCGACCACACCAGCCTGCAATGCGATAACCGCTCCTGCATCCTCAACTGGCATGAGATTGATCTGATCGGACGATACATTACGGATCGAGCTGGTTTGATCCTTCCGGATAGAAACTTTATCGGCTTGAACAATAACAACCTCTCCGGTTTCCAAAACGGCCTGGTTCAGTTTGACCATGATAGTGGATGTTCGATTTACGGAGACCTTCATATTTTCAAGATGCTGTGTTTCATATCCCATCATGGACACACGTACTGTAAATTTTCCAGGCGGGATATTGATGATGTAAAATGATCCATCGAGCGCTGTAGCCGCCCCCAAATAGGTGCCCTGAAGCATCACGTTCGCCCCAATCAGAGGAGCTCCCGTACCCGCATCCAGAACCGTACCCGAGATTTTACCCGTGGTCTGAGAAAAGACATTGATTGAGAACAACACACAAATCAAAATGAAGATGTGAAGTCTGTTTTTCATTTTCATAAGTCATTACCAATTAGTTGAGTGGATTATTTATGATGATACAATGCAATCCTATTTACAAGAATTAAGCCATGAGGAATGGAGTGAAGCTATATATTGATTAATTATGGATTTGGCAACCATTATAAATGGATAATTAAATACCTATTCATTATCGCTGATAATAATGGCATTATTAAATGAGATAAGATAAAGATGATTGGATGCAAAAATAATGTGGTAACATACTCTGTGTAGAAGACTATTTCAATCCCAACTCTTTACAAATGCGATGATAATTGGGCGGAGCGAATCCGAGCTTTCTGGCAGCCTCAGCATCCGATTTGGATTGACTGCGGACAAATTCAAAATAGGCTCTCCGAAGCTCACGTTCCATCTCTCGCCAGGGCAGCATATTCGTTGAGCTCCAAAATGAATTGGAATGCTCGTGATCTTGAGCCATTTCTCCACCCTGGACACCCAGAGCAAGTTGAACATCCTGCTCTGTAATGCCGGACTTGGCAAAAAACAGCAGTCTCTGAATCACGTTTTGCAGTTCGCGGATATTTCCAGGCCATTCATATTGGATCAATTGATCCATCGCCTGTTTTTGAATCGATGGCTTCGGACGGTTCATCTCCTGACTTGTGAGTAAAAGGAAGTGATCCACAAGAAGCGGGATGTCATCTCTCCGTTCCTTGAGAGAAAGAATCCGGATGGGTACTACATTCAGTCGATAATAGAGATCCTCACGAAATAGTCCATCCCGGATGGCCTTTTTTAAGTCCATATTGGTTGCTGCGATGATGCGCACATCTACTTGGATTTTTTGAGATCGTCCAATTTTGTCGATCTCCCCTTCCTGCAACACACGCAGCAAGGTAGCCTGAGTCTTCGGAGGGATTTCAGCAATTTCATCGAGAAAAATCGTTCCCTTATGAGCAACCTCAAAGAGTCCTTTTTTATCTTGTGTGGCACCTGTGAACGCGCCCTTCTGATAGCCAAACAGCTCACTTTCAATCAGATTCTCGGGAAGGCTCCCACAGTTGACTGGGACAAACTCTTCATATTTTCGTGGACTTTGATAATGGATGTGGTTGGCCACCAACTCCTTCCCGGTTCCCGATGCCCCCTCGATCAGCACGCTGGTGTCCGTTTGTGCAACTTGCGCAATCAAGTCCATCAGCTGTTTAATGTAAGGGGATTGTCCAATCAGAGGTTTTGCTTCAAGACGATCCTCGATGTTTTTTTGAAGTTTTTGCGTTGTCTTCAGACGTTGCTTTTCGAGCCGTCGTTTCTCATAAGCATTATAAATACTAAGGATAAAATCGGTCGGCTGATAAATACTGTCGATGATGTCACCCGGATATTTGGTACAATACCACATTGCCCCCGCTTCGAGCAACCGGTTGGCAAAATCGAAATCAGTGCTGTTAATGGTCAATTTGGTCATGACAATAATCTGATAAGTTGGATCAATCCGCTTGATCTCACGAATCAGATTTTCACCCATCAGGCTGCCGGAAATTTGAAAATCCATAACGATCACGTCAAACTGGTTTGGGGACTGTCTTAACCGTTTTAAGGCACTCTCACCATCTGCAACCACATCAGATATCTGGATTTTATCTTTAAAAGGATGTAGCGTCTTCTCAACGCGTCTCACGTCAAAGGTTTCGTCTTCAATCAGCAGCAGGCGGATGGTTTGTTTGATCATACTCTTTTCTCCCTCGGATCTCCAGGAATAGTTATTGTAAATCGGCAACCCCTGTGATCCAGATTCTCAGCATCCAGAGTCCAGCCACAACGTGTTTTTGCGATTTGATAAGCAATATAACAACCGTATCCTGAACCTGTCACGGCCTCTTTGGTAGAGGCATATTCATGAAAAAGCCGCTTTACACCTTGCTCATCCTCTTGGAGTAAATCGGACTGAATCCCCGGACCCGTGTCAGACAGGGTGACTTTGATCAGACCGGATTGTGGATCATAGTTTGTTTGAATCTGTATTTTGACCGGATTTGCTCCCGCATGATCGATGCTGTTCTGGATCAGTGGTTCCAGAATTTCCCAGATCACATATTCATTGACATGGACAATGGGTAAGTTTCTATCCAGATTCAGGTGAAATTGTGTTCTGTCGGTCTGAATCGAAACCCGTGTGAAAAGATGCTCCACCAAATAGCTGATCACCTTATTCAAATCCGTATTAAAGGCAGGACCACGAATCGTCTGCACAGGGGGATCATAGGATTTCATGTCATAAATGACCCGTGAAACAAATCCCGCATATTTAATCACACGATCCCGGATTTTTTCAAAAGTATGGCTTGTCGCTGACATCAAATCTTCCTGTATAAATCCCATGACCTTTTCAGCTTTATGATGTGTGTGATAAATACGTTTAGTAAACAGTGCCTCTTTAGCTTGATGCATGTCCTTCCTGATTTGTATTTCACGTTCATCCATCAACACACGATGTGTTTTATCCCGTTCATTGATCGTGGTTGTCGAGATGTAGAGGATCACCAGAAAGCCGATCAATATCATGAGCGTAAATACGAGATTTGTTTTAATATAACTTCGTTCCATTTCTTCGGTGATGAAGGAAAAATCAGGCACTATCTTCATATAGACCACGCCCATCACCTCACCTTTTGGTACAAAGGGAACGAATACATGGAACGCTTGCAGGGAATCCAGCACGCTTTGAATCTGCTCATTCTCAAGGACCTGTTCATGCAAAGCCTGAAAGTGTGTCAATGCATCAAGATGGTCTAAATTGGATGCATCCTCTGGCACAACATGATCAGTGATATATTGATATAATATCCTTCCATCGTCTATGGCCGCCGTGTTCTCATTTTTCTGAACGAGGATACAAAGATCGCGAACATGCTCCTGCAGAAAGGATTGCCCCAATAGAAGTTGTATGGATTTAATTATTTTTTCTTTTTGTTTTGGGATCTCAGGCGTGTCAAAATCACCACGCCCAAGGATTAACTCCAATGACATCGTCGTTAGATTAGCCAATTTCTCGGCCGCATCTTGTTGATACCAATCCTGCGTTCTGGTCAGGAATGAATTCATCGAAATTTGATTGATATAAGACAGAACCAACTGGAACACAAGCAGAATAATGAAGAGCACCAAAAGATGCTTCAACTCGAAATGGTATTTGGTTAACCGGTCTGTAAGTTTTTGTGCACGCGTTTTCATGAGTTATTTAACCAATACTTCATCAGCTTCGATCATTATCTGTGCCTGAGCAAGTGCCTCATCAGTCGACATTTCCTGTCGAATCGCTGCATGGACATGGTAAGCTAGAATATCCGAAACTTGTGTGTAATCAGGCATGGCAGGACGATTACATCCCGACTCCAACAATTTTTGGAAATAAATCAGTTCAGGGTGTCTATCAATGAAGAAGGAGTTGGAATAGACCGCTTCCCGAACGGGAAAATAGTACAATTCTTCAAACAGTTGTTCCTGAATTTTTTGACTCGTGATGAATTTGATAAATTGGACGGCCGCTTCCTTTTTCCTAGAATGTCTGGACACCATCAAATTCCAACCGCCCAGTACGGATGCGTAGTCGTGCCCCTCGAAATGCGGCAAAGCCGCGACTCCGAATTTTGACTCATCAATATCCGGATTGATAGAAATGTCGTTGAGTACACCAGGCCAGCCTCGAAAAAATACTGCATCATTTTTAATCGCATAATCAAATGTTTCCGCTTCGTTCATTTGCAGGATGCTGTCTGGCATAACATGGTATTTATTCACCAGATCAACCAGAAACTGAAGTCCCTTTCGCGCTTCGGGAGACCTGATTTGTATTTGCTTATCCAACAATCGTGACCGGTTTTGACTGGCAATCGTTTCCCAGAATACACACATCAGGCTTTCATCGCGATTCGGAGGAAATACAAAGAATGGATTCTTGTTTCCTTTGAAATATTTTTGTAAAAGCAGCAGTTCTTCCCAGGTGATGGATTTTTTAAGTTTTTGTTCAATGGATTCCCAATTCGGAAGATTGGACAATAAATCAATCCGGTAATATAAGAGCCCCACATCGATATAAAAAGGAATGGCCACCAGATGACTTCCATAAAAACACGATTGCAGCGCGGCTGGGAGTAGTTCTTCAAGCTCATCCATGCTGAAATATTTTTCCAGAGGTTCACTCCATTTAGCAAACCGGGCAATCCAGATATCATCCAATGATACGATATCAATATTGCTATTCTTACTGCGCAATGCACGGATGAGCAATTCTTTTCTCTGATTGGTGTTAAAATTAGTCAGGGATAAATAGTTAATGGGCACAACTTCTATTTGATCATCATTGGTTGCATTGAATTGATCAATGATATTTTGATGGGTTGGCGTGATATAACCGGCGTAATAAACCTTTGTCATCGAATTTCGAGTCAAAAGATGACCCAGGTTTATCCAGGCGAATAAGCACACAAAGATAAAGAAAAGAAGAGCGATTGCAGGATAAAAAATAAAATACTTGCTATTATCAGAACTGTTTCGACCAATCAAGGCGAGCTTCCGTTCTTATTCCGCTTCAACCAGTCGAAGCGATTTCTTAGTTATTCTGATGTTCAATAATAAGATAATATTTTTTCATCTAAAATACAGATAGTTTTTCTATCTAATATTTCATGAGGATAAGAACGTGGCTCTCGAAGATTGGCTCGCAGGATGATGCTCAAATATCCTTTGAAAAATTGCCGTAGTTCCCCCCGTGGGGACGCCATATTTATACCTGTTGCCATATTGACAAATCGATTCTTTTCTGTAACCTATAAGTCACAATTTGGACACATTCCTTATCACAAAAAGAAGAAGCCTGCAACCTTATGGGTCAACGGACCCATGAAGTGGCGCCTCCAAGCTTATTAGGCCGTGGGCCTAGGAAGAGAGATGTTTTCACCTTTGTATTGCTCGAGACTATATAACCACTCTACCTCGAAACAGAGTTTCTCCTACAATTGAGTTCCCAAATTGAAATTTGGGAACCATGAGTAAGTATTGATCGGATTAGCCTAAGGAATCCTTCTGTAATATTTAGGAACTGTGCCAGATTAAGGCCACCTTCTCAAGTCGCTTCTAGTCCTCTTGTCTTGTGTTGCAGGAGGTGCGAATGGCATCCCAAAGTCATAGGCTATCTTTCCCTTGTATCACCCTATCCAGATCGATGAAACAAATTACCTGGTTGTTGTCATCAAACAGCACAAATCCATTCACTATTGGTCATATGCAAAATGAAAGTGCACCCCTTTTTGTGAGTTTTTGTTTAGTACGTTCGTTAATACAGAAGTCTGTTTTTATTAACTCTTTTAGAGATTCATCTTGTTCTATTGAAACCG